>CAJQPE010000011.1 GCA_905480125.1 uncultured Flavobacteriales bacterium
GTATGTTATTGTGTTTTTCACGTGATCAAGTATTTATGATAAGACAAATATCTTGATACATTAAGCTTTATAAGTCACGATATAAGCGGGTTTTAATAAATACGCTTAAAAATAAAAACGCCAAGAAAAACGCTTAGGTGTGTAAGTGAAAGTTACAATTTGTTAAATAGGTGATAACACGTAGTTTTACTTGTAAAACTCTGTTTTTCAATTAATTGTATGCCTCTGTGTTTTTATTCTTGAACTTAAATTAACAGAGTAAAGAAATTTCTTGACAAATAAAGCGGTTGTAAATACTAGTCTTTTAATAATAATAAAAGCGTTACGGTACTCAATTCTAGAGTTATAATTTATAATTCCAATAAATTGAATTAAAGTAGTATTCCATTGACAAAGGCCACCAATAAAAATTCGTAGGTGTTTAGATAAATTTACTATAAGTTACTTTAGTTACAATACTTAGAGGCTATTCTAACGTTTAGAATTCAGGGCATTGTGCAATTCTGTATTTTTTAGTTTTTTTCGCTTTGCACTTAAATTTATAGCTTACAGAAATTTCATGAGAAACAAGCGGTTTATTAAATCCAATTTTTCCTATCGAATAATCAAAGCTGTATCCGATTCTAAAGTTATTATTGATAATACCTAAAGATCCAATTACAGCATCATTCCATCGATACCAAGCACCAATAACAACAGGGCCTTTATCTAGGTAGCAACCAAAATTGTATTGAGTAAAGTTGCCTTGAATCTGAATTAATAAATTAGGAGAGATTGTTAATTCTCCTAAAGCGTTCTCAATGTTAATTTTAGCTCCAGTATGAATTGAATATTTTCTATTTAATTTACTATCATTATCACCAAAAATATATTGCTCGGGTTCCGTTAAATGGTGGACAGCTAAACCACCAAAAATAAATTCATTATAAAATATCCCCCCCGCAGCAATATCTATTCCTTTTCCAATTGCAGAAATTTTGGATTCAGCTGTTGCATTTGTTGTGCCAGGTGTTGTTGTATACATGTCGGCAAATTTCAGGTTGTCCCAATCAATTGAATTTTGAAAATAGCCGAATTGAAACCCAGCTTTAAAAGACAAGTTTTTGTTAATGTTTAGAGTGTATGCATAAATCAAATTAATAGTTGTTGTACTTAAACTACCTAAACCACTTTTGTCGTGAGTTATTAATGCACCAATACCTCCACCAACACTTTGTGCAAATTTGTCATAAGAAATACTATATGTAGTATATCCACCATCTAAACCAGTCCATTGGTTTTTAAAATTTAAATTCATTTTTGGGCAATAATTATTACCAGCAAATGCAGGGTTCAGATACAAAGGGTTTGCATAAAATTGAGAAAAGTGGGCATCCTGACAAATAGAAGTAAGCGAAGTTGCTATTAAGAACAGAAATGATACGTACTTTTTCATGACGATATCGTTCAATAAACTATTTAGAATAGGCAAATATCTAAATCCAAATATGGTTAATTGTTTAGGTAAATATACTAATTTATTTATCCGTTTGATAATATGTATTCTATATTTTAATGGTTCAAAATTCAGGACATTGTGCAATTCTGTATTTTCTAGTCTTTTTCGATTTGCACTTAAATTTATGACACACAGAAATTTCATGAGAAACAAGCGGTTTATTGAATCCAATTTTTCCTATCGAATAATCAAAGCTGTATCCGATTCTAAAGTTATTATGTATAATTCCTAAAGATCCAATCAAAGCATCATTCCATCGATACCAAGCACCTATAACAAAAGGACCTTTATCCAGATAACAGCCAAAGTTGTACTGATTAAAGGTGCCTTGTTTCTGAATTAATAAATTAGGTGAGATTGTCAATTCCCCTAAAGAATTTTCAATATTAATTTTAGCTCCAGCATGAATTGAATATTTTCTGTTTAATTTACTATCGTTATCGCCAAAAATATATTGCTCGGGTTCCGTTAAATGGTGAACAGAAACACCGCCAAAAAAGAACTCATTGTAAAATATACCGCCAGCAGCAATATCTATTCCTTTTCCAGTTGCTGAAATCTTAGATTCAGCTGTTGCATTTGTTGTGCCAGGAATTGTTGTATACATGTCGGCAAATTTTAGGTTGTCCCAATCAATTGAATTTTGAAAATAACCGAATTGAAAACCAGCTTTAAAAGATAAGTTTTTGTTAATGTTTAAAGTGTATGCGTAAATCAAATTAATAGTAGTTGTACTTAAACTTCCAGCACCACTTTTATCATGAGTTATTAATGCACCAATACCTCCGGCAACACTTTCTGCAAATTTGTCATAAGAAATACTATATGTAGAATATCCACCATCTAAACCAGTCCATTGGTTTTTAAAATTTAAATTCATTTTTGGACAATAATTATTACCAGCAAATGCAGGGTTCAGATACAAAGGGTTTGCATAAAATTGAGAAAAGTTTGCGTCTTGGCTTATAGCAACAAAAGAAGTTAACAAGAAAAACAGAAATGATGCAGTTTTTTTGTTGATGTTGACTGATGAAATATTTATCATGGGCAAATATCTATTTTGCTTAGCCCAAATAAGACACAGTATAAGCGTGTTTTTCTAAATACGTGTAAAATGAAAAACCCCTATCAAATCACGCAGCGACCTACGTGAATTTACTACTCTTTACATAGGTGATAACACGTAAGTTAACTAGTTTATTTATTTCTACTGAACGATAGAAAGAAAGAGTAGAGGTAATATTAATTTTTCTTTGCAGGGTATTCTTCGTAAAATTGGAGGGTTACTTTTTTAGTAAAATAGCTCCTGAAGAATAGCCGCCTCCGAAAACAGCGATACAAACTAAATCTCCTATTTTCAATTTATTAATATTCTCAGATAACACAATAGGCGTACTAGCGCATCCAGTATTGCCTAATTTATCAATATTTGAAAGTACTTTAGAAGGATCTAAATCAAGTTTCTTCCTTACGTTTTCGATAATCCGCATGTTAGCTTGATGTGTAATTAAATAATCTACATCACCTATTCTAAAATCGTTATCAGCGAGTATTCTGTCAATCGCATCTACCAAGTATTGCGTAGCGTGTATATAAACATCTTTGCCATATGGCATATTAGTTTTACCCGTTCTTGGTTGCAATGTTACAGCCTCAATAGATTTCCCAACATTACCAAGCCCTGTTGTATCCACGGCAAGAATCTCTAGGTCTGACGCGCTCATTTTTTCTTTTGAAACAAAAACTGCAGCAGCACCGTCTCCCCATAGATGTCCAGACTTAATATTTGACTCATCATTGTATGCAGAGTTGTTCTCAGAAGCAACAATTAATGCTTTTGAGCATTTGTTTATAGCGAAGTAACCTTCCACGATTTCTATTGCGTTTGCAAAAGAAGAACAAGCAGAAGTAACCGTTATGACCTTTGCGTTAGTAATTTCGAATCGATTCTGAATTCCATGTGCCAAAGTGACAATAGTATCAAAAGGAGTATAAGTTGCACCAATAATTAGGTCAATTTCTTCAATTGGATATGGCAAATTAGGCACACAGCGTGCAACAGCATCAATGGCCATTGTTCTTGTGTTTTCTCCTTCAGCCGTTTTTCTACGCTCTCTTATGCCGGTTCTTGATTCAATCCAGCCGTCCTCTAAATTATTTAAGTCGTTGTAAAACTTATTAGTAATAACTTGCTCAGGTAAATAATGAGCTATAGAATTAATGTACAGTTTCATTTTCAATTGCAATTATAGTATATTTTATTACAGAACATCGCAATTTTTTGGCCGATAGCTAGAAGGATAAAGCATTTTCTAATAATCCCAACTTTTAGTGAACGGATTGAAGAAACTTATACCAAATTTGTAAGTGAGGTTTAAAGAAGCGGAAGTATTATCTGCAGTAACGGCGTATGCCCCTATCCTAAATAGTTGCTCTTTTATTCTAAAAACTCGTTCAATACCAGCAAATAGTTCAATATGAGCAAAATATGAATCAGGAATTAACAATAATCCAGAACCTGCTGCTAGTTCAATTTTAATTTTGTTAACTAAAGGAACTTTGTTCATTAATGTACCTTGAAAGTGGTGTATGTAGTTAGCACTCAAATATTCATTTGGTGTACTCATTGTCGGTCCTAATAATTGAAATGACGAAACAGGATCTGAGAAAAAATACCGATCGGAACCTCTAAAATATTTGTATTCTAAAATTCGAAGGTTGTTTTTGTTTAGATAAGTACCTCCCTTAATTTGCCAGTTACTTTTACCGTATCTACCAATATTTAATTCATCGGAAGCTCCTAATTCAATAAAATCAAAATCGACTTCACTATTGAAGATATTTGGAATTCCTTTGCGGTATGTAAATGTTATTTCTGGATAGCTAGACCCAATTATTAATTTTCTCCCATTTTTAAATACAAACTTCTGATTAATTCGATAAAGTATTTCAAGCTTTAACTCGCTTTTTACGTAACGATTAAAGTCAACGGGTTCGTTTAGTGATCCAAATAAATACGAACTCCATTGGGCTAATTTCAAATCATTAATTGGGTCTTGGTCTGAATAATCGAAAGCCAGTTCAGCATATAAACCATTGACCACTTCTATACGTTGAGTAATGCCAAAATTAATTGAACGGACATAGTTGCTTCTACTAAATGTTTGCTCAATAGAGGCATAATTGTTAATCATTTCATATGTATCTCCCGCCCTAACAGCTGTCTTCATGAATTTCTTTGGATTATAGGTAAAGCCTACTTCTAATTCCCCTTTTAAATCTTGGTTTGTAAAACCATAATCTAGTAAACCTTTCGTTTCTATTCCCAAACCATTATTGAAATCTTTATTGAAATGGGCTGGTAAGTTATGTCGATAACCTCCTATGCCAAATGGATTAATCTGTTCCATTAATCCATTGATATACCATTCTGTACCCATTTTCCTATTTCGCTGACCAACACCAATTAGCGGTGCCCAACCATTAATTTTATTAAAAGAAGAATCTATTTTGGCGAAGTATTCATCACTTACATAGTACCTGCTCATACTATCACTTTCGTTAATGAATTCGAGCTCGCTATCTTTTAATGTTAAGGTTCTTTCTTCTGACCAATAGGTAGAATCTTTGTCAAAAGCATCAACTCCGTATTCTTTAATCTCGTTGTTGAAAAAACGTGAACCAAATTCTTGATTCACTTTATAATCTGAATGGTCAACTCTTGTGTTACCCAATATCTCATATCTACCATCTTTAATGGTATAGGTAATTTCTCGTCTAGTTGGAAGATAAGTTGCGCTATCAACTTCCTCGTAATTCTGGATAATTCTAAACTCTTTGCACATCATCATGGCGGCTTTATTGATTTTCACATCAATTGCCTTTAACGCCCATGTGCTGTCTTCAATAAACAAAGTTCCTGAAAATAATGCTTCTGCATTAAAAACAGGCTTTAAGTTGATTCGGTAAATCTTTTTCCCGTCTTCGTATAATGCCCCTCCAAAATCATAGATATAGCTCATTTGTGATCCGTAGGCTAAAGGCGATAGAATCGGCTTGTCGCATACAGCAGGGTAGTCAATATATTTTTTATAGAAATTAAGATCAACGGAAGATATATCTGTGTAAAGTAAGTAGGGGTTAACTTCCATAAACGAACTTGGTGCAATGCTTTGTTCTGCAAAATCATAACTTATAGAAACATCTTTGCCATCACCTTCACCTTTTTGCTCAGCATAGTCATGGAAAGCTTCAATTTTTTCTTTATAACTATTTGGGTTTTCAAAATAGGTCTGAGAGACAGATTCTATTAGATTTAGTTTTTCTTTTTTAAAATAACTTTTTAAATCAGCATTTTTTGCAGGTGTTTTACTAACGCTAGTAATCGAATCGCTTATAAATTTTAGTGAATCCGATTTCTTCGGCTTTACCAATTCTTTTTCTAGAGATGTTTTGAGATAGGTTTTACACTCATAATTATCGACTTGACTCAAATAAAACGGACTTTTTTCGCGCACTTGTTTCATAATTTGCTTTGCTCTTCCTCTAGTATCTGCTACAATTTCAACATTATTCAATAATGTTGCGCCTCTATTGAGCGTTACGATAAGTTTTATGGGCTCATTTTCCATAACAATTTTTTCTTCGATAGTTTCGTAACCGATAAAACTAAATACGATTGTGTGAGACCCTTTTTCGAGTTCAAGAAAGAACTTTCCATTACCATCGCTTGAAACGCCATATGTTGATTCTTTTAAATAAACATTGGCAAATGGCAGGGTTTGACCTTGTTCATCAACCAGTTTACCATTAACATACTGACTAAAAGTAATTGATGATGATAAAATAAAAAGGAGGAGTAAGAAAAGGTTCTTCATGAAACGCTAATTTACAATAAGACGAACAAAACGCATTTTTGTTACAGAGTTATAGCAGAACCATAATTAGCTATAATAAAGATGTTATTTTGCTAGATAAAGGTTTCGTTTGCGAGAAGAATACATTGATTAATCGACCTTTTTCGTCAACTAAATACTTCTGGAAATTCCATTTTACTTTAGAGTCTATTTTTCCATTTTTTTCTTTTGACGTAAGCCATTTGTAGATGTCATGTTGAGTATCTCCTTTGACTTTAATTTTCTCGGTAATCAGAAAAGTAACCCCATAATTTACTTGACAAAAAGTAGCGATTTCTTCTGGTGTGCCAGATTCTTGCGCACCAAATTGATTGCAGGGCAAACCAATAATTACTAGTTTATCTTCATATTGCTCACTTAGCTTTTGCAATTCCTCATATTGCGGTGTAAACCCACATTTTGAAGCAACGTTCACAAAAAGTATTTTCTTACCCTTAAAATCCGCTAGATTTATGTCTTTGCCTGTTAAAGACTTAATTTCATAATTATAAATGATCTCTTTCGGCTCCACAGTTGAATTGGACTGGCCAGAGGCACCAATACTAATCAAGCTTATAAAAAAAGAAGAAATGGCCATTTTTAGTTCTTTCATTTGTCGAAGTTTAAGAAACAAATATACGAGAATTGGAAGCTGAGATTATATACATTTGAATATGAATTTTAGCTATTGGGAAAATAAAGAGTTTATTGGAAATCCTGATGTTGTAATAATTGGAAGTGGGATTACTGGATTGTCCACAGCTATTCATATTAGAAGAGGTAATCCAAAGATTAAAGTTTTAGTATTAGAAAGAGGTATGACACCTTGGGGAGCAAGCAGTAAGAATGCAGGATTCGCTTGTTTTGGTTCATTAGGTGAAATATTAGATGATCTTCAAACATCTTCTATAGATGAAATTGTTGGACTTATCCAAGATCGTAAAAAAGGACTAGAAGCACTGGTTGATCTGCTAGGTAAAAATAAATTTGATTTTCAACAAAATGGCGGTTTTGAGCTTTTTAAGACGGAACAAAAAGAAGAATTTGAAAATTGCAAGGCTAGAATTGAAGAGTTTAATTCTTTACTTATTAGCGAGTTTGGTGGAGAGGTGTTTCAAGTACAGTCAAATTCATTTGGTTTTAAAGGTGTTATTGGCCTAATCAAAAATAACTTCGAGGCACAGATAGATACAGGAAAGATGATGGCTACTTATCTTACCATAGCAAAGCAGGAGGGCGTCAAAGTTCTTAACGGAGCTTCCGTTAAAGATATAAATGATTTAGGTAATGGTGTTGGGCTATTATTAGAAGGTGGTATGACAATTAAAACTGGTCATGCAGTTATATGCTCAAACGGTTTCGCTAAGCAATTTATTAATGATGATGTTGACCCAGCAAGAGCTCAAGTAATAATTACAAAACCAATTAATGACTTAAAAATAAAAGGTACTTTTCATTATGATAAGGGGTATTACTATTTTAGAAATATTAATGATCGAATTTTGTTAGGAGGAGGGAGGAACCTTGATTTTAACGGAGAGAGAACAGACGTAATGGATTGTAATAGCCTTATCTTAAACCAGTTGAATGCATTGTTGAAAGAAGTTATTTTACCAAATACACCATTTGAAATAGATTATTCTTGGGCGGGAATAATGGGGGTTGGTAAAGCGAAAACCCCAATAGTTAAAAACCTGTCTAATAATCTTAGCTGCGGAGTTAGGTTAGGAGGTATGGGAGTTGCTCTGGGCACCGCTGTAGGCAAAGAGTGCGCAGACTTATATTTTCAAAAAAGTAAGGTATGATACTCAATAAGCTTAATTCTTTTGGGGTATTTGGTTTGACAGCTATTACTCTTGTTTGCATTGCATTTTCTCCTTTTCAATCCGATTGGGAAGAAGCGAAGAAAAAGAATGGAATTATTATTTACACTAAAAATATAACTGGATACGAAATCAAAATGTTTAAGGCAATAACGACATTTAAAAATATTAAAATGTCTAAAGTGGTTAACATTATTAAATATGCTGATAAAACTGAAGATTGGATTTCTGACGTTTCTGTCGGTGAGATGATTAAAAAGACAAATGAAGAACAATGGTTATCGTATTTACTTCTTGATTTGCCTTGGCCCTTTGAACAGAGAGAAATGGCCTTAAATCATAAAATAACCACCAATACTTCCAAAGAAGTTTATATTGAAATAACAATTAACGCGGAAATACCCCAGAAAAAGGAGGATGCGGTTAAAATTGAAAATGCAGAAGGATCTTGGAAGTTAATTCAAGAAGGGACAGATGTTAAAGTTATTTACTCTTTTGTTGCCGATCCAAACGGAAACATACCTGCTTGGGTAATAAACATGTTTGTTGTTGACGGACCTATAGAAACACTAGGTAAATTGTATGAATTATGCAAGGTGAAATAGACTACAATTTTGCATTTCTCTCTTAAATTTTTTGTAATTTACTTAGGTTTTTAAAGCCTATATTAGATTATTTCTTAGATTAAGATATGGTTCCATTTTCTACTGGTTTATTCCACCATTCAACTCATAAACTGCTAGTCCAAAAGATTCCGCTGATGCGAGCAGATGATCCATTATGTCGGACTGTATAGTTTCATATTCTATCCATTCCGTTGTATTTGCAAAGCAATAGATTTCTAATGGAAGGCCATACTGGCTTGATTGCAGCTGCCGTACCATTAAAGTTAAATTATTGTTGACTTCTTTGTGGTTAAGTAGATAAAGCTCGGCATATTTTCTGAATACGCCTATATTGGTTAAGTTTCGACCATTAATAGTTTCTTTTTTGTCGGTCTTGTTAACAGCGTTGTGCTCTTCAATTTCTTTTTGTCGATCAATTATATAGTTTTCTAAAAGCTGAAAATGTCTAAACTTATCTAACATTTTAACATCAACAAATTTAATGCTTTTAGGGCGAATGTAAATATGTCTTTTAATTCGTCTAGCACCTATATCTTCCATCCCTCTCCAGTTTTTAAACGATTCTGAGACTAATGCATAGGTAGGAATGGTGGTTATAGTTTTATCCCAATTTCGAACCTTTACTGTATTTAAAGTTATTTTTATTACATCTCCATCTGCGCCATATTTGCTCATTTCAAGCCAATCGTCTACGCGCAACATATCGTTAGCAGCTATTTGAATACTAGCTACAAAACCGAGTATAGTGTCTTTAAAGATAAGCATGATAATTGCCGTCATAGCTCCAAATGCACTTAACAGATAGATTGGCGATTTGCCCAGCACAACTGATAAAATGAAAATGCCTGCAATAAAATAAGCGATAAGTTTTGCTAGCTGGAAGTAAGATTCGATAGGTTTATCTTTAAATTTCTTTGAATTAGAAAAGTAGTACTCTAGTGCATTGAAAAATGAAATAAACACCATTAGAATCACC
This sequence comes from uncultured Flavobacteriales bacterium, assembly GCA_905480125.1. Taxonomy (GTDB): domain Bacteria; phylum Bacteroidota; class Bacteroidia; order Flavobacteriales_G; family NORP312; genus NORP312. The sequence continues at coordinate 9,819 of CAJQPE010000011.1, forward strand.
CCAACCACATACACGTCAACCAGTTTGAGAATTATAGGAGTCAGAAATTGAAAATCAATGAAGACGAATGGCGCTAACCAATTAACGGTCATTGCAGGGAAGAGGTGAGCCAAACGATTGAATACCTTTTTTTCGACCAATACATCATCCCATTTGTTAGTAGTTAGTTTGAAAATTCTTTTTACTCCTCCAACAACTATTTTACGAGCGATAAACTCTACAATAAATATCAGGGCAGTAAGCACTCCAAGTAATATTGAAAGTCTTACATAATGAGCTAAATCTTCATTTACGCCTTGTGATATCAACCAACCAGAAAAATCATTAAAAACTGTAATCATGTAGCAAAGTTAGTTGATTTCGTTTCTTCTTCGTGACTCTCTAATGTTAAAATTTGCTAGAGTAAGTTCACTGGCCAGTATATCTATTTTATTCTGAGGATTAACTTTTTTATACTCCAGTTTATACATCCAATTGTCTTGGATTGAAAGAACTCTTGCTCACCCGCAATACTTTTTAAACTATACCCAACAGATTAGTATGCGTAAATACCTTTTTCTGGGCTTATCTCTTGATGCCACTGGATTTGCAAGTATAAAAAAAACACCTTATTTTTGCTTTATGCAAATTTCATTAACCAAGGAACAGGCCGAATCAGTAGCCAAAGATTATCAAGGGTTAATCGATAATGAATATTGCATTGATGGTATATCAGTTACTGTCGCTGATGTTTACTGCAAAGTATCCGATATGGCAGATTACATTGTTGTCGTCACTTTCGATAAGTTAATTTATTCTTGGCTACCTGTTAACCTTATCGACAATTTCTTAGATAAAATAGGAGAGGAATTTGATGTTAGTAATTATACCGATTAATTATTTTATAGTTTTTACTTACTATTTTTTGAGCTATTTTAATTAATTGGACTATAAAATATGTAAATTATTAGGTAGGTATTATTATGCAGATATACATGATATTTGACGCATAAAAAGAACAAAAAAGAGTAGTGTTAAAATAAAAGAGCCAATTCCCGAGAGGGAACGGCTCTTCCTGAACATAATCACGCGCATCCTAACATTAACATGATTACGGTGCTAAGTTAGTGAAAAATAACATTCCATGCATTATTATTTTTTAAATCCTAAAAAATAAAATCTATATATAAATGTTAAAACGAAAAAGAACAGCGGTTGAATAATAAGTAGAGTCGCTTTTCACTATTAAATAGGGCAAATATTTATTTAGAAAGGAGCTATATTATGTTCTTTTTATGTAAAACTTATTAAAATAGCCACTTGTATGTATTTTGATATACCTAGAAGCTATTAACACTATAAGGTAATAAAAGACTAGAAGCCATAAATACAATTAACTTAATATTATACTATTCTATTAATTTATCAAGGTAATCTAGAATTGTGGGTTGAATGAATTCAATCAAATCTGACATGTTGTCGTAATCAACAGCATTCTTTAGAAGAATCTGTTGTAAAACTCCGGTTAATTCTTCCTGAAATCTTTCCACAGAGTTCTGGGAAGACTCAATATCAAAGTTTTGCTTTCTCAAAAGAATCTCCGCTTCAAAAACAAACTCCCTTTTTATTACTTCTTTATCCATAAAGCAAAGCTAAACATTTGGAGAGTGCAGGTGGTTCAATTATTTTGGTTGTAGATTGGGATTCATGGCAAGTGATGCTGCAACTACAATAATTTTATCTTTACCTAGATTTAAGCTGCCTTATGGCACTTTCTATTTTTGAAAGAGTTGCTTCAATTTCTACTTCAGAAATTGAAGCAGAATTTTTTTCAATTGCCTCAATTTTACGAATTTCCTCATCTAAAGGTTTAGTGCATATATAGTCGATGGAGGGTATTAATTTATGGGCTATTTGACTGACTGCTGCGTATTTACCAATTTTAAAATAATTTCGAATATTTTCAATTTCTGCTGGGGTAGTGTCAATAAACAATTGTATCATTTTTTCAATAAAATCAGAGTTTCCGTTGGCTAGTTTATTTAACTTGGCTAGAGAATAGTATACGGGGTCTTCATTCATGATAATTTGTTTTATGAAAAGGCTTTTATTCCTATTTATTTGGTGAGTTATAGCTATAGTAATTTAAATTTTTTTTTTATTTTCGAATAGCTTTTTTTATGCAGATTTTGACCTACTGTTTCTCAATTTTAAGCTTTTTAATGTTTAAATATTCTATAATATACTTAAATAAATTGATTTAAACTTTATGCAATGTTAAAAATAGGCCTCAATAGGTTTTCATTTGCTAAGTTACCAAAATTCTTCCATTTAACGAAAGTTGATTTCATACCACATAGCTGAGCTTTGGATTTTTATTGATAATATTTATATTTATATAAAAATGTATGTCAGTATATAAGAAACATAAACATTTTATGGCGAATTGTGCATTATGCAAACCTTATGCAGAAGAATACCATATTATGAATAAAATTGAGAGAAAAGTTTAATATGCCCGAATTGTAGAATGAGTAAAATGGTTAATAAATGTTTTTTTTTCTGTTAATTATTATGGTTAAGTACATGTGATAATTCAATTCTATAAAATAGATATTAGTTTGTGGTTGACAATTCTTAAATTTACAAAGTGAAATCAAGTAAAGTATCTAAACTAGTGTTAAAGTATAATGAGGTACTTAAGGAAAGTATGCGAAATGTTGTTGCTGAAGATTTGGTAAATCTCATTATCGTTAATGGCGATGATAAAGAGTTTGAGCTAAAAGACATGATATCTAAGAAAGCAAAATTTAAGGAGATGGTTTTTAGAGAGTTTATGCGGTTAAACTCTAATGTTGTGACAAAAGAGCTAGCTGAAATGGAAGAGGTGAAATTATCTTTGAATAAAAGTAAGCTGCGGTTAAAAATCTAATTAGTTAATAATTGTTCTTATTGATAAATTACAAATTCCCTTTCGAGCTTTATTTCTTTTTTATCTCCTCGAGGACCTTTTATTATATAGTTGGCAGCCAATTCAGCACCTAATTTATTAGTGAATTTTTGTTTTATTTTCGATATTTTCTCCTTTGCGGATCCTTCAAGTGGATTAATTAAAGCTTCGATTCTTTCTTCAATTTCCGCTTGCTCTCCTGTATTGGCGAGTTTGGAGTATATTTCTTTTATCTCGCTTTTGCAATCAACTAAGTTATGGTATGCTATACCTTCAGGATGATTTAAGTAAAGTAGATAAAGTGTTTTTTCTAATGGTGTCAGTTTTATTTCAATATTCCCATAATCAGGGAGTAGAAGTTTTTGGCTATATGTTCCAACTATATTCAATTTGCTTAGCTCTAATGAGCTGCTAAACCCGTTACTGAACAACATTTGTTTTCTAACGCCATTAATGACTTCTAAGACTTGGTTAGTTATAGTTCTTTCAACACCTTTTTCATTAATAATTTCAACACATTTGCGGCAAATGTCAGCAGTTCTTAGTTTAAAAATTATCTGTTCTTTTTCTTGACAAAAGTCATTCATGCAACCGATAGATTTTTCATGCAGCCCATGCGAAAGCTCTTTTTTAGACTCGAACATCATTTTTCTCAAAACAGAAGATACGCATTCATAAGCTACGGGAAATTGATGATTGCAATCAATAAAGTAATCCCAATAGCCAGTATGAACGAATAGATTATTTACTTTTTCTGAGCCTCCTGTGAACCAATTAAGTTCATTTCTTCTTTCAGTTAAAAGAATGACATAATCAACACTAGATATGCTATTCTGTTCTCTAAAGTCGTCACATTCTTTAAATATATTTTTCCATTTTAAAACGTCTTTTTCTTTAAAGGGCTTTTTAAAAAGCTTTTTTGGTTTGTACGAGATATTCAAATCAGCATCAATCATTTCATCGGCCATCGAGTAATTCGCCAAAGGAATAGTTTCGTAAAACTCTTTATCGCCAACAACTTCTTCATCCAAAAATTCTGGGTCGATATCAACTTCTTTTTCATGAGAAATAAAAGTTAATGGTCCGTCAAAAGCTTGCAAAACGCATACAACCTCCCAGTATCTTGAGAGGTTGTATTCGTTGCTTCTTATTAGATGTATATTAACCATAAGGCTAATTTAACAATTATTCATGAGTAAGAAAATCGTCATAATTCTCTTCAGAATTACGTTTCTTCATTGCCATTGCCATGTAGCTTTTGTTTAAAACTGTTGTGGTCCTTTTGTAATCTTCTTTATCAAACTTCATTGCATTTTTTCTTTTAATATTAAGTTTTTGTGCAATATCTACAGCGTCTAAAGTCGATCCAAGGTAGCTAAAAGTATATTTACAGGTTGATTCTAGTTCCCTAATCATACTTGATATATGTTTATAGCTATATTCTTTTGAGCTATTCTCATAGCCATCGGTTATAATTATTACGACAACGTTTGCGAGATCATTGGCGACTGCTTTTCCAACCTTATGTTGAAGCTTAGTAACAGATTTTCCAATGGCGTCATAGAGTGAAGTCATTCCATTTGGTCTATAATTCTTGTCATTTAAAACCCCTGATTTTTTTGGATTATTATTGAAATATATATGGTCTGTATAATCATTAAACACAGTTAGTGATATAGTGAAATCTTGCTCAGGAAATTCCTTTTGAAGATTTTGGATACTTTCGAGCTGTTCATTATAACTAGATATAGCTTGGTCTTTACAATCTTGCATTGATCCGCTTTTATCTAAAATGATTAAGTAGTGTGTGGTCTTGTTTTTCATGTCGTTTTAATATTAGTTTATGATTTTATTGAAAAGTGTATTTGCTGAGGTGGCTTGGTAAAATATTTTAGTAGGGCAGGGCATAGCCATAATTTATGATCGTATTGTGCACAATGGTAATATGTGCCTCCGTTTACATGAGAGAAATCTTCCGTCATTTCTACAACAATCTCAGCAGAAGGAAATTTGTTTTCTGAAAATGTAATTATCGCATTCTCTTGGTTTGTTAGCATAGATAATAATGTATCTGCACCTTCTACTAAAGGTTCTTTATCTAGTTCTTTGGAAAGATCGTCAAATACCCACATGTTGTTCCACCTATATGGATTAATAATGTTAATTGCGTTCATAATAATTGTTTTTGGTTAGTAAAATGATGAAGCAAATCTATGTTGGGGAAGTGTCTGAAAACGATTCTCTACAAGGTTGTAATAGTAAAATGGAGATTTTTTATTAAAAAAATATGCTGATTTACCTAGAATGTGGATGCGGAACACTATAGGACACGTTCCTCCATTCATAGTTCTACGCTTATCATACTTAGGTTTTTGCTATAAATAAAACAGATTGGAAGTTTCAGTTTGATAATGAATGGGGGGCAACGATGATGGTGGATTTAATACGACAGAACTGGTACTTGTTATTTAAAGTAGACTTGCATTAGTCCCAATTTCCCTAACTATTATATCAATCGTGTTTTTGTTAAGTTGATATTGTTTTATTCGATTTTCGAAAGTTAGTACTCCATCCTTCACCTTGTCTATAATTTGGGTTGGTCGATTAATACCTACCAATTGGGCAACTTTTAATAGGTCAGCCCTTTCGATGTCTTTTACCTTGTTGTTTATTGAAATTTTATGCTGAATTTTAAAAGTAGAATAGGGGTCTATGGGGTAAGTAATATCATAAGCTGGAGCGTAAGACCATTTTCCTTTTTTGTCCATTAAAAAGGAGAAATTTTTGGTGTGATCATCTCGGTTAGAAGCAGCGACATTAAATACCATTTGAGTAAATAAGCGTTCTTTTTGTATATAAGGCAC
>CAJQPE010000012.1 GCA_905480125.1 uncultured Flavobacteriales bacterium
AAGAGGTTGAAGAATTGTATGAAAAATCTAAGGTTTCAGTTCAATTGTGCGAATTGAGAAACCTTATAACGGCCTCTCACCTTATTATTACTCAGTCGTTGAAGCAAGAAAAAAATCAAGGTGTTTTTTATAATTCAGATTTAGTATAGCGTTTTTGAACTAAACTAATCTTATGTGTATAAATACAAAAGCCCCTCGAGAATCGAGAGACTTTTGTTGGTCTACTAGGGCTCGAACCTAGACTCTTCTGTACCAAAAACAGACGTGTTGCCAGTTACACCATAGACCAAAACGATTGCAAAAGTAATTATTCAGATGAAACGTAAAAACAAAAACATAGGAAAAATTAACCTACCATTCGTTTTTAGAACTCTAATCAGTTAAATTCGCAAACCAAATAAGTATAAGCATGGAATATAAGAAGTTAAACATCATTATCGGTTGGTTTACGTGGCTCATAGCATCAGTGGTTTTCGTAAGTACAATAGAGCCTACAGCTAGTTTTTGGGATTGTGGTGAATTTATTGCTACTGCATATAAAATGGAAGTTGGTCATCCTCCAGGAGCTCCGTTCTTTATGTTAATAGCCAGGCTATTTTCTGCCTTTGTTCCTGCCGAAAGTGCAGCTATGATGGTCAACGTTCAGTCTGCACTGTGCAGCTCTTTTACTATTTTGTTCTTGTTTTGGTCTATCACAGCGTTAGGAAGAAGATTGGCTTTATCCAATGGTGGGCAATTAACACAAGGAAATATTTTGGCGATTATGGGTAGTGGATTGGTTGGTGCTTTAGCATATACTTTTTCGGATTCGTTTTGGTTTTCGGCTGTTGAAGGCGAGGTTTATGCTATGTCTTCTCTATTTACAGCGATTGTGTTTTGGGCAATTTTAAAGTGGGAGCAAGTTGCAGACACTGATAAATATGCTAATCGATGGTTAATTCTTATAGCTTATTTAATGGGTCTTTCGATTGGTGTTCACCTTTTAAATTTACTTGCAGTTCCAGCTATTGTTTTCGTTTATTACTTTAAGAAATATGAGGTGACTCAGAAAGGAATTATTTGGGCTTCCGTTATCTCATTGTTAATTCTTGGCGGAATTCAGGCGGGCATTATTCCTTGGACGGTAAAGTTGGCGTCATACTTTGAGTTATTCTTTGTTAATTCGATGGGTATGCCATTTAATACGGGAATTTATATGTTCCTGTTCATTCTTGTTGCAGGGTTAGTTTATGGCGTTTATTGGTCCCAGCAAAATAAAAAAGTTTTGATAAATACGATTCTTAATTGTGTCGTAGTTATTCTCATTGGCTATTCAACGTTTGGAGTTATTTTAATACGTTCTGCTGCCAACCCTCCAATGGACGAAAACAACCCTGAAAATGCATTTACTTTGTTGTCATATCTTAATCGGGAACAATATGGAGATAGACCTTTAGTAAAAGGACATTATTTCAACTCTCCTTTAGATAATCAAAAACCATATGAAGATGGTAAGCCAGTTTATTTTCAAGACAAAGAAAATGGAGTGTATATAATTTCGGATGACAAAAAATCATCTGTTCCTAATTACGCAGAAGAGTTCACAGGTATATTTCCTAGAATGTACAGTTCCGAAGGCAGGCATAAACGGGCTTACAAAAGTTGGTCAGATTTCAAGGGCCGAGCAAAATCCTATCGAACTGTAACTGGAGAAACAAAAACGATTAAAAAGCCCACCTTTGGTGAAAACGTTCAGTTCTTTATTCAGTATCAAATAAAATGGATGTATTTAAGGTATTTTATGTGGAATTTTGCTGGAAGACAAAACGATATTCAAGGCCATGGGAATGATCAAAATGGAAATTGGATTAGCGGTATTTCAGCAATAGATTCGGCCATGCTTGGTAATCAAGATAAGCTAACAGAAGAACAGCTTAGTAATCCCGCAAGAAATTCATTCTACCTTTTACCCTTAATTCTAGGAATTATTGGGATGTTCTTTCATTTCATGAAAAAATGGGAAGATGGATTAGTTGTTGGACTGCTATTTCTGCTTACAGGGATAGCCATAGTCGTTTATCTAAACCAATATCCGTATCAACCGAGAGAGCGTGATTATGCTTATGCTGGATCGTTTTACGCTTTTGCATTTTGGATAGGCATAGGAGTATATGGCCTGTATGATATAATGAGTAAAAGAGCACCTCAACTAGTTAGTGCAGGACTGATTACTGTAATTTGTTTGGTTGCTGTTCCTGGCATCATGGCATCGGAAGGTTGGGATGACCACGATCGCTCGGATACCTATACTGCTCGAGATTTTGCAAAAGACTATTTAGACTCTTGTCAACCAAATGCAATTCTATTTACCAATGGTTACAATGATACATTCCCGTTATGGTACGTTCAAGAAGTTGAGGAGTACCGAACAGATGTGCGTGTGGTAAATTTAAGTCTGTTGAATACAGATTGGTATATTGATCAAATGAGGCGCAAGGCATACGATTCTGAACCAGTACCTTTCGGGTTAGAACCAAAACAATACCGTCAAGGAACTCGTGATTATGTTCCAGTAGTCGACATGAATAAGAAAGGTGTTCATATTGATGTGAAGGAGATGATGGATTTCATTGCTGATGGGAAGAATCAACGTGAAATGGGGGGGGGGAAAAGAATGAACTATTTTCCTACTAATAAGTTCAGTCTAAAAGTTCCTAAGAGCAAAGTAATTGCGAACGGCACCGTTCCTAAAGGGATGGAAGATCAAGTTGTTGATGAGATAAAGTGGACTGTTAAGAAGAATTATATTCTTAAAAACGACATGATGATTCTCGATTTGTTAGCTAACAATAAATGGGAACGTCCGGTTTATTTTGCAATTACTACAGGTGATGATGCTTATATTGGCTTAAAAAAGTATTTCCAATTGGAGGGTTTAGCTTATCATTTAGTCCCTTATGAATGCGAAACTACTGATGGACAAACGGGCAGAGTGCATACCGAGATTATGTATGATAATTTGGTGAATAAATTTAGCTGGGGAGGCATCAAGGAAAAACCAATTTATTTAAACGAAAACAATAGAAGAATGTGCATGAATCTGCGTAATAACTTTGCGCGTTTAGCTGATGCATTTATCGCTGAAGGGAACAACACTAAAGCTGTTGAAGTACTGGATAAATGTATGGAGGAGCTCCCTGTTGCTCATGTGCCAATTAACTTTTTTATGCTGCCTGTTACAGAAGCTTATTACAAAGCCGGCGCACCTGAGAAAGGAAATGAATTAGTTCGAATCTTAGCAAAAATGTACGATGAAAACTTGGAGTACTATTTTTCACTTGATTCAGAAAGAACTCAATCGAAAAGTATGGAGAAAAACATTCAACAAGCTATTTCTGTTTTGTACCGTTTAAATATTTTGGTAAACAGAACATATAAACAAGATGATTTAGGCCCAGAAATTCAAGCTACTTTCGATAAATGGCAAGAGTCGTTATCTAGTAATGGTATTGGACAACCTAGGTAGTTTCAATTGCTATATAGAGAGTAGCGGAAGTTTTTATGATTAATAAAAAATATTTCGTTAAAACCCCAAGTATCCTAAAGCCTATTATGGGGGACATGCTTTGGAATATCGATTCTAAAAAAAAGGAACTGTTTCTTACTTTTGATGATGGCCCAACCCCTCGAGTAACGGAATGGGCTTTGGACATTCTTTCCTCTTTTGATGCAAAAGCAACCTTCTTCTGCTTGGGAAAAAACGTTGAGCAATTCCCTGAAATTTATCAAAGAATCATTAACGAAGGACATGTGGTTGGAAACCATACATATGACCATCCTAACGGCTGGAAAACAAAAGATTCAGGCTACTTTAATAACGTGAAACACTGTTCTGAATTAGTTGATTCAAAGTTATTTCGACCACCTTATGGTAAGATTTCACGATCACAGCACAAAGTGTTAAAAGATGATTACACAATAGTTATGTGGGATGTGCTCTCTGGCGATTTTGATTTGTCTATTACACCTGAAAAGTGCTTAGACAATGTTATTAATAATTCTTCGAAAGGCTCTATAATCGTTATGCACGATAGCCTAAAGGCCGAGAAAAACTTGCGATATGCTTTACCGAAAATGTTAGATCATTTTACGAGCGATGGATTTATTTTTAAAAACTTGGGGCAACTTTATTGAAACTGCAGTTTAACAACCTTAATCCTTAAATTATTGTCTTATAGAATACTCAGAGAATGTTGCTTTAGTTTAAGGCGAGGAAATTTGTAATTACTTTTCGCCAAGATTTTCTTTTAAATTCAAGAATAGTTCCAAACTAAAAATGACCAAACCAATCATTAGCCAGGATGCTTTTTAGGTTTTGTTAGTAGTATTATTTTGTAATTCTTAAAAAATATGGGTACCTTGGTAGAATAAATAATGGTAACTTATTGACATGGCAAAAAAAATAGCTCAAAAATCACCTTATGTAATAGAAGTTGACGAAGGCACTTACGCATGGTGTTCATGCGGAAACTCTTCAAATCAACCATATTGCGATGGATCGCATCAAGGAACTGAATACTCGCCAATAATTGAGAATGTTTTAGAGAAAAAAACTGTCGCATGGTGTGGTTGCAAACATTCTTTAAATGAGCCATTTTGTGATGGAACTCATGCAAAACTTTAACGGCAAAAAATACATTTTGAACTTCATACTGAATAGCGTTTTTTGAAATCAACTATATAGATAGCTGCATGAACCGGTTCCTCTTCGAAGAATGGGAAGTTCTTACGAATGTATTGCTCTGGAATCGCACTTCGTTTGTTCTAGAGTAATTGTAGGCGAAGTTATCCGTTCTGAAGAGAAAGTTAATAGCACAAAGTTGGCAATGGCCCCGTCAGCTAAAAATCTATTCTATAATAGAAAATAGGCAGGAAACCCAACTGATATTCTTCACGAATAGGGTCCTGATTTGGGTCTTCTAAATTAGGAGCATAACTCAATTTAAGAATGTTCTTGTTCCCTGTTACATTAACTAAATCGATAGAAATTTCGTGAGAGACTTTCTTTCGGTTTATCTTGTAGTTTAGTTTAATGTCTGTTCTAAAATAGGGGTCGAATTGTTTGGTGTTTCTTTCTGAGTCGATATAAATAATTTCTGCATTTGCTTCAGAAGCCTTAATGTTAACAGGGCCATATCGTTTGTTTCCGGCATAAGTAACTTTTGTCCCAATAGTAAACGCATTGTTTTTTAGCACAGTGAATTCTTTAGCTGCAAGAACATTGAGAATGTAGTTGCCGTTAAAGTCAGTATCACGATTAATACCATCGCTTCCCTTATAGAATGATTCATAATAGGATCCAGTAATCATGAAGAAGTATTGATTAGCAAAAAACTTTTCTAGCGTTAGTTCCAAGCCATAGTTTGTCCCCGTACCTTCATTTTTAAGGCTATCTGGGAAAAATCGACTGAAGCCCGTTCCTTGATTCATCATTGAGAAAGAAGACGATTTAATTTCGACCGGTACATTAGATAGTTTTTGATAATATACCTCACTTTTAACTCGCATGCTTTTGCCAACAAAGCGATTATATCCTAACACATAGTGCATACTTTTTGTCATTCCGATATCTCGGTTGTGTTGGATAAAACCGCCATTACCATCAGGAATTTGGTAGGTATAGATATATAGTGGGTTAATCTGACTATGCTGTCCGATCCCGAAACTAAGGTTTTGTTTTTCGTTAATATTCCAACGTAAACCCGCTCTTGGCTCAGCAAGACTGTATGTGTTGTTTAGTGCAAAGTACTGATTATGAATTCCAGCATTGAAGGTGAGTTTCTCAGACATTTTCCATTTCCATTGAATATATGGTTGAAGCAGAAGGGTAGTTTCTTTATTGGCCCACCGTTTTCTCCATTTATAGGTTGAACTTGTGCCATAGATACTGTCTTGGAAGTTGAGGTAAAACACATCGAAATTGGTTCCGACTTTAATAACATGTTTTAAGTTGATTTTTTTGTTAATGAAAAAAGCTCCAGTCGTTTTTCCAATGTTGAATTTAAATCTTTGTAGGTCAACTAATGAGTCTGTTTCATACAAACCATTATTATCAAGAACATACTCGAAAGCGGAATCACTAGTTGGATTTTGAGTATAATATATAAGTTGGTGATATGAGTGTTGATTTTCGAATGTTTGTGCTATAGTTCCTTTAAAGTGCGCTTTTTGTCCAATTGTTTTTGTTAAAGTTGCGCCAACAACGCCCATTTTTGTTCCGAAGAACTGATCTCGATCTTGCTCTCCATAAATTTCTCGATCTTCGGGTTTCTGTTCGCTAATTACGATGTTGATGTCACTCATTCCACCAATACCAAAAACAGAAAAATTACCGCCTTTTTTAATCGGGAAATTAAACTTGAATGCTGCATCTTGATATACAAGTTTTGCAGAAGTTCCAACATCTATTCCAAACTTATTGAAAAACGTTAGGGTAGAGTAACGATAGTTGACTAGATATGAAGAATGTTTTTCTTTAGAGATTGGACCTTCGAGCATGAGCTCAGTGCCTAATATGCCAAATTGAAATGTTTGTTCATGCTTTTGATTATTTCCTGCCCTCATTTTCAGATCAAAAACGCCAGAAAGACTGTTTCCGTACTCTGCAGGAAAAGCTCCAGTGAAGAAGTCTGAGTTAGCCAAATATTTATTATTGATGATACTCGTTGGGCCACCTTGGGTTCCAGAAACAGCAAAATGATTTGGATTAGGAATGTCTATCCCTTCGAATCTCCATAGAACTCCCATTGGAGAATTTCCCCTTACTACAATATCATTTCTGGAATCATCCGCGCCACCAACACCCGCGAAATTAGAGGCCATTCTAGCTGGGTCACCTCTGGTTCCAGCGTACTTTTCGGTTTCCTCTACTGAAAACGCGCGTGAACTTATTATAGCCATTTCGTTCATCGCCTCTCCTCTTTCTTCGGTAGCTGTAATTTCAAGCTCTTTCATGTCAACGAAAGACTCTTCCATTGTTAGATCTATGATTACCTCTTTACCGGAGCCAACAATAATGTTGGGCATTATAATGGTTTGGTAACCAAGAAACGTAACTTGCAATTTGTGTCTACCTAATTTTACATTTTCTAATTTGTAATATCCGTCAATATCTGCAGTCGTGCCGGTGAAGTTTGCGGTATCGCTAAGCAAAACTATATTGGCACCAATAAGCGACAATCTTGATTCAGAATCAGTAATACGACCGCGGATAGATTGTGTTAATTCTTGCGCATAACCATAGTTCAATAAAAATACAAGGGCTAAAATGTTTAAGATTGATTTGGTTTTCAACATATTGCCAAATGTAGTAATATCTTTAAAGCAGAAATAAAGGCACAAAAAAGCCCTAGATACTCTTCATCAAGGGCTTCAGGACACTTAATCTCTATGACAGGAGTAATAGTATTATTTATTCAATCGATGCCTGGCTTGCTGCTTTAGCCAAACGATTCTGGAACCGAATACCAATCATTAGTTCATGGGTTCCTGTACTGTAATTTTTTAACCCAGAGGTTATCAGGTCATAAGAATAACCTAATGTCAAGTTGTCCTGAAAGGTATATCCCGCCATGAGTGCAATGGCGTCTGATCCATATATAAAATCTGTACGATACGACCCTCCTAACCAAACTTGATCTCTGTAAATTGCTCTTAAGGTTCCTTCTACTTGCAATGGTGTAGGGGAGACGTATTTAAACATAGCAGCTGGCTGTATTGCGAAAGACTCGCCTAATGGTATCTTATATCCGCCAGCTAGATATATATGATTAGCCAATTTACTTTGCGTACTAACATAGTCTTCAAAATATTGAATTTTGAAAGGATATACTTGCGGGGAAGAAATACTGACAAATAGTTTATCCGAAAACAAGTAAATACCAGCACCTAGATCTGGAAGAAGAACAGAGGCGATATTATTGTCAACAGCTGGGTCTCCATTTTGGTCAAATACGGATTTTGAATAATCTAAGGCATGCTGTTGTATTCCAGCACAAACACCAACTGATAATTTTAAAGAGGAAGTTAATTGAACATGATAAGCGTATGAAAAGTTAATACCTGTCCTTCTGAAAGCCCCAGCAATGTCAGTATAGACCAATCCACCAACACCCATTTTTCCATTTTTGAGAGGCCCTTGCAGGCTAAATAAATATGTTCGTGGAGCATCTGTTATCCCGACCCATTGGTATCTATTGTTTGACTTAGCATCAAAGTGGCCTTCTGTGCCAGACACAGCAGGGTTCAAAGAGTAAAGGTTTAACAAATACTGACTGTAGTGAGGCAATTGCTGCGCAAATGCTACAACTCCAAGTACCAGTAACGAAAATAAAATGATAGTTTTTTTCATAGTTATCTTTATTATCTAATTACAGCTAGAGGTCCTGTGATAGGTTCTTCAATATCAGGATGATTTAATTCTATGACATAATAGTAACTTCCAACAGGAACGGGTTTATTATTAAACGTTCCATTCCAAGGAGTATCATAGCCCCCGATTGATTCGAATATTAATTCTCCCCAACGGTTGTATATCCACAAATCTGCCTCAGGATATTGTTCTAAGTATGGAATCAACCATTCATCGTTAATACCATCACCATTAGGCGAGAAGATATTTACGATTTTAAATACGGGAGCAACAACAATATTAATAGAATCAACGGCAGAACATCCATTATCATCAGTAACTGTTAGATTGAATAAAAATTCTCCATCAACATCAGGGGTATACGTTGGGTTAGCAACAGTACTGTCATCTAAAAATGTATTTGGCGACCAAATGAATGAGGTTCCAGATGGGCTAGTAGGAGAGCCTCCCAATTGATTAACTCCATTGACTATCATAAAAATATCTTCACCAGCATCTATATCTGGGTCATCATTCCCGGTGACACTAATTGATTGTGTAACGAAACAGCCATTATTATCAGTGAGGTAAGTAATGAAAGTAAATGTTTCTAAATTAGAGGATAGGCTATAAGCAATAGCAATAGAGTCATTATTACCGAGCGTAGCTCCAAATTCGTCTTCCCATGCGTATGAAAGCCCATTAGAGGTTGGAGTAACAGTACCATTTCCAACAAGAGTTAGGGAGTCGCCGGCTAAACAGACTGAAAAATTTGGAATAGCATCTATAATGATACTAATTGAATCTGCAAGCGTAACACAAAATTGAGTATTACAATTGTTAGCATCTGTAACTGTCATGCAATAATTCCCTGCTGCTAATCCAGTTGCGGCAGCTAAAGTACTATTAGCAGCTAGGGGCCATTCATATAAATAGCCTGATGCACCTCCAGAGGCTACAATTTCAATTTCACCACTATTAATACTAGCACATAATGGAGACTCAATACTAATGGTGTCAATGAAAATAGTAGGGGGTGAAACGAGGATGACACTATCTATAGCAATACAGTTGTTAGCATCTGTTAAAGTAACGTGATATGTGCCACCATCAAGTCCACTGATGCTAGCGGTAGTTTGGAGCAATGCATCATCCCAAACATAGGTATAATCAGTAGTACCTCCAATTGGATTTATTGTAGCAAAACCATTACTAGAGTTAAAGCAACTTGGATTAATTATAGTAGATGGATTAAATTCAATTGAGTCTGGGTGCGAAACGACGAACGATGCAGTTTCAGCACAACCTAAAGCATCTATAACTGTTACAGAATATTGAGCTGAGTCTAATCCAATTGGATCGGGATCTGTTATATTACTTCCGCCAGGAACAGGGTTCCATACATAATTATAAGGAGTGGAAAATCCAGAAACAGTAAGGTCAACACTTCCGTCTGTTCCATCAAAGCAGCTTACATCAGTAATAATTCCCGAGAGCGTCATACCGCCAATAGTGATAGAGTCAACTGCAAAACACCCATTGTCATCTGAAACAGAAACAACATATAATCCAGGAGCTAACCCTGTTCGACTTAATGAAGTACCACAACCTATATCATTCCAACAATAAGTATAACCAGATCCAGCCGGAGTATTACCTCCAGTCACGCCAAGAACGATAGACCCATCGGAACTATTACTACAAGTTAAAGTTCCGGCAGCAATTGTATCTATAATAATACTATCTGGGGCAACTATGAATACGGATTCGAAAGCCAAGCACCCTAGGTTGTCGGTTAAGGTAATAGGATATGTTCCTTCAATCAACCCAGTGGCAGAAGTTCCGCCAAATGTTAAACCATTACCCCAAACATAGCTATAAGGGGGGGTTCCCCCAACAGGAATAATATTAGCTGTACCATCGCTAGAATAAAAGCAACTAGGATTTAAGCCTACCGGTGCACTAAATTGTATAGCATCTGGTTCTTCAACTTCAGCAGATAAAGTAGCAATACAATTGTCTGGAATAGCGGCATCAGTAACTTGAAGGTAGTATAAACCTGCAGGCACACCAGTTAAAGTAGTATTAGTTGCTAGAGAAATGGGCGAAATTCCTGTTGCATCCAGCCATTGATAATTATACCCTGTTGTTCCTCCAGAAACAACAGAGGTAATAGAGCCAGTCGATTCACCATTACAATCAACATCATTAACTGTTAGGGTAATGTTTGGAGCATCAGAACCATTAATATTATAAGTAAACTCTTGTTGGCAAGCATTGAAATCAGTTACTGTCAAGTTAACAATACCCTGACCTAAACCTGTTGCAGTAGTAGTAGTTGCAGTACTTGTTATCCCTCCAACATCCCATACAAAAGAGGTGTAAGGAGGAATACCGCCAGAAATACCTATAGAGAGCGACCCATCACTTTGACCACAGGTTGTTGGAAACGAAGTGACATTATCAATAATTTCTCCCGGATCTGTTATAGTAACAGCTTCAATAATTTTGCAATTGTTGTCATCAGTTACTTCAACAGTATGGACCATCACTGCAAGACCAGTAGCAGTTGCAGTAGTTTGGCTTGTAGCAGGGAACCATAAATAGGAATATGGAGTTACGCCACCAATAGCAATTGCAGTAGCTTGTGCATCTTCTGCATTAAAGCACGAAGCAGCAGTGCCTGTAACAGTTAATCCAGTTGGCCCCCCAATGTTGTTAAGTCCATTTGTTTCTTGAACAGAGCAACCAACTTGATCAGTTACGGATACTTGAATATTGCCAGCACAAAGAGATGTTTCAGTAGACGTTGTTCCCGCGAGGGTAACAGCATTACTACTCCATATAAAGTCATATGTTCCCGAGCCACCACTTACATTAGCAGTCATTTCACCATCACAATTGCCACATGTAGCATCAACAGAGGTAAATGTAACTAACATTTCAGTTGCTTCACTAACTGAATAACTGGATGTTGATGCGCAACCATCATTATCGGTTACTTGAAGGGTATAATCATCAGCACTTAAACAAGAAATGCTTTCGCTTGTTTGACTTCCACAAGCTGGTGCAGGATTCCAAACAAAATTATAGGGAGTTGATCCACCATTTGTGCTAACGTTGATGCTTCCATCGTTACCACCAAAACAAGTAGCATCTATCACGGCATTTAAGGTTACTGTTGGCCCTCCAAGTGGCTGAACAAAACTTGCATTAGTAGCTGTACAACCAAAGCTAGCTTCAGTAACGGTAACCGCAATAGCCCCATTACCTAGTCCAATTGCAGGGTTAGTAGTTTGAGCTGTACCATCGTCCCAGTTATATGTATAGTTAGTGCTAGCGCCTCCAGAAACGGTTGCAGTTGCAT
>CAJQPE010000013.1 GCA_905480125.1 uncultured Flavobacteriales bacterium
CTCCAAATTGCTTCAGGACCCTGGCCGCCAACAGCTTCGGGCGATATGGCCGCCATAGTCATTATAGCGAGTGGTCCACCAATAATAACACCAACAGTGCCAGTAAAGAACATAATAAGCGCTTTTGGTCCCAATTTAAAAACTTCTTTTAAATCGATGCTCAACGTTAGTAAAATTAAACTTGCGGGTAGAAAGAAACGAGAGGCAACATAGTACAAGTTGCTTTCTTCAGGATTTACTAATCCAAATGAAGTAAGTAAGGCGGGCAATATGTAACAAAACAGAAGTGGTGGAACAAATTTGTAGATTTTACTAAAAAATGGAATTTTACTCGAATTACTCCAGAAAATAAAACCAAGTATTGCCATTAATAAACCTAATACTACCGCATCACTTGTAAATATTGCTTCGTGCATGTTTTTATATTTTACATCAAACTTAATGAAATAGTTTAAGCCACATAATGCTAGCATTGGTTTTGTATTGGACACAATTATAATCAGGATTTATTTTAAGACGATACAGCTAACATTATTATGAGAAAATGAATGGCTATATTTGTTTGATAATGAAAAAAATACTTGTTATTAATGGACCGAATCTCAATTTAATAGGCATTCGTGAACCTAAAGTTTATGGTCGCTTGAAATTCGAAGAATACTTTAACGAACTGAAATCTAAATTTCAAGATTTTGAATTAGAATTTTATCAAAGTAACGTTGAAGGTGAATTAATCGATAAACTTCACCAAGTTGGTTTTGACTATGAAGGTATTGTTTTTAATGCAGGAGCTTATGCGCATACCTCTGTGGCAATTGGAGATGCGATTGCAGCGATTGAATCACCTGTAATAGAGGTCCATATCAGCAACGTTTATGCTCGGGAAGAATATCGTCACGTTTCTATGATGGCAAAAAATTGTAAGGGTGTTATTTCAGGATTTGGGTTAAATAGTTACGAATTGGCAATACGTGCAATTATAGGGTAGAAGCTATGTTTAATGAATAATTATTTAAATGTTGATGGAATAATAGCATTGGGCTAAAGTTTATAGAATGGGTAAAAGAGATACTGATAAAATTATAACTAATGACTTTCAAAGAAGAGAATTTATTAAAAATGCTAGTCTTGCAACACTTGGAACTTTATTAGGATGTAAGATAGTGTTTGCCGAAAGTTTCCCAAAAGGTTTAATACCTAAAGCATTATTACTAGAAGAATCTCCGTTTACTATTTCTGGAAAGAACAAAGGCTTAATCGTTTTAAATGATAGGCCAATTAACGCTGAAACTCCCCCGCATTTATTAGATCCTAATGTTACACCTAATGATATCATGTTTGTGCGTAACAACGGTATTCCTCCAGAAGAAGTTAATGCTAATAAATGGACTTTAACTATAGAAGGTGAATCAGCAGAACAAACAAAAACATACACAATAGCAAATCTAAAATCGAAATTTAAGGAATATACATATCAGCTCACACTAGAATGTGGAGGCAATGGAAGAAGCGAATTTACTCCTCCTGCAAAAGGAAATCAATGGACAACGGGCGCAGTTGCTTGTCCAAATTGGACTGGGGTGAAATTAAAAGATGTGCTAAAAGATGTTGGAATAAAATCAGATGCAGTTTACATTGGGTACTATGGTAAAGACACCCATTTAAGCGGTAATACAACAAAAGTTGTTATTTCTAGAGGTGTGCCTATTGAAAAGGCTATGGAGGACGAATCGCTAATTGCTTGGTCTATGAATGGAGAGGAAATTCCATATATGAATGGAGCACCATTGCGGCTTGTAATTGGAGGTTGGCCAGCTTCGACTTCGGGAAAATGGTTAACTAAAATTGTGATAAGGAACAAGGTTCATGATGGGCCTAAAATGGGTGGCAAGTCATATCGTATTCCTAAAAATGGAATCGCGCCTGGCACAAAAGTACCTGATGAAGATTATGAAATAATAGAATCAATGCCGGTAAAATCATTGCTTACTTATCCAAAAACTGGAGCTATAGTTAAGGAAAACCAAGAATTCCAGGTCCGAGGTCATGCCTGGGCTGGTGATTTAGAAGTAAAAGCGGTAGATATTTCCATCGACTTTGGTTCTTCATGGATTTCATGTTCGGTAACCAAGCCAGTTAATCGTTTGGCTTGGCAGCACTTTTCCACAAAAATAATCCTTCCCAAACAAGGATATTATGAAATATGGGCACGGGCAACAGATATTCAAGGCAAGTCACAACCTATGGTTTTGCCAGGTTGGAACCCGAAAGGCTATTTAAATAATGCTTGTCATAGAATAGCAATTAAACGATTGTAATGGTTGAACTTTCTAATAAAGAAAAAGAGGTTTTAAAACGAATAAATGCTAAATTAACCAATTTAATTATCGTCTTGGTCTTGTTTTTAGGTGGTTTATGGTTGCTACTATATCCGCCAACTTTTATGGAAAATTCGTCTCAGCAAATAGCAAAAGAGGAAGTTGATCTTGAATTTATTGAACAAGGAATTCACGTTGCTTCTGGATTAATAGCAGCAGAAGGGTACGAATTGGTGAATCAAAATTGTGGTAATTGTCATTCTTATAAGTTGGTCACTCAAAATAGAAATACAAAAGAGGGTTGGCTAGAAACAATAAGATGGATGCAAGAGACACAGAAATTATGGGATTTAGGCGAAAATGAAGATCGCTTGCTTAATTATCTTTCAACGAACTATGGACCAGAAGAAACTGGAAGAAGAAAACAATTAGTTGTAACGGAATGGTACCAATTGAATTAATTAGAATGAAGCATTTTTTTTACCTTATAATTTGTGTATTGATGTTGATTAGTTGCAGAGAAAGTAAACCCACTAATGCTAATTACCATAACGCAAAAGCCTTATATGAGGCGGCACAAATTTTTAACACAAGAGATAAGTCTGATTCAATAGTATTAATTGATTTCCGGCAGAAAGAAGATTATTTAGCTGGGCACATAAAAGGCGCAATTAATATTACAAGAAAAGAGGTGCAAGATACTACTGCTGCTATAAGTGGAATTAAGCTAGATAAAGTTTCGTTCGAAAAGCTATTACAACGAAAGGGAATTATAAACGGATACAGAATAGTAATTTATGATGATAAAATGTGTTGTGATGCAGCTCGCTTGTGGTGGATGCTCCGAATTAATGGTTCAGAAAAAGTAAGTTTATTAAATGGTGGATTGCAAAACTACATTAATGAAGGAGGAGAGTTGGTAACAGAAGTTACAGAAAGAAAGCCTACATTTTTTAAATTTGCAGCAAGAGGTATAGGTTTGGAAGCGAAAAGGCAATTGGTATCTAGTGTGTTGAATAAGGATGGTTGGACAATAGTTGACGCTAGATCTGTTGAAGAGTATACAGGTAAAATCTTTTCAAAGAAATGTAAAAAGAAAGGTAGAATTCCAGGAAGTCTAAATATTGACTGGTCTTATTCAGTAAACTACCATGAAGATCAAAAATTTAAATCGGCTGAAAAGCTGGTTGGGATTTTTAAGTTAAATGGCATAAGCAAAGATGAGAACGTAGTGGCTTATTGTAGATCAGGAGTGCGTTCTGCGCATACAACATTTGTGTTAACAGAGTTGTTGGGTTATCCTAACGTTTATAATTACGATGGTTCATGGTTGGAGTGGAGTAGCCTAGATGAGTTGCCAATAGAATTAAAAGCAATATAATGGAAACCTTTATAAATTCATTTTGGGGTTCAGTAGATTGGACTTGGAGAATGATAAGTTTCGATGTAAAATGGAATAATAACTATTTCTATGGATTAATTTTTATATCTCTTATTGTGTGGGGGTTGGAATTAGCTTTTCCTTGGAGAAAAAACCAAGCTGCAATGCGAAAGGATTTCTGGTTAGATGGATTTTATATGTTTTTTAACTTCTTTGTATTTTCAATAGTCATCAGCGGGGTTTATCAGTTATTGTCTAAAGGTTTCGAATCTATTGGCGTAACCATGCAATCAATCGGATTAATTGATTTGTCGCCATTGCATTCAGGTATAGGTTTGTTGGTGTTTTTTATCATTAACGATTTCGTTCAATGGTTTACTCACATTATGCTACACAAATTTCCAATTTTTTGGCGATTTCATAAAGTGCATCACTCAGTGCAAGAAATGGGATTTGCAGCCCACCTTCGCTACCATTGGATGGAAAATATTTTATACAAACCACTAAAAACATTGGTAGTTATGCTGTTAGGAGGTTTTGAACCCGAACAAGCTTTTATTGTCCATTTTATTACTATTGCGATTGGACATCTCAATCATGCAAACGTAAAAATAACATGGGGTCCGCTTAAGTATCTATTCAACAATCCTGTTATGCATTTATGGCACCATTCAAAAGATCTTCCTAGAGGACAAAATCCTGGAGTTAATTTTGGAATTAGCCTTAGCCTATGGGATTATGTTTTCAAAACAGCACATGTACCAGAAGACAGTGGTACAATTCCGTTAGGTTTTGATGGTATTGAAGATTATCCAACAAGTAATTTCTTTAGGCAGTTGGTTAGTGGCTTCATTAAAAGGTAGAATTACCGTTTCTAACATTACGAGTCCTTATCTGATTTTATAATATAGCGATGCCAAATATTTATGCGCAGCTTATCGGTGGTATGAATTTTTGTCTTACAAAAAGTGCATTAGTAGTCAAAAAGTCTTGCTGCTATTGCTTTTCATGACTAAATTTCCGATAAATTGAGTTGGTTGAAATTTTGCTAATTAAGGAGCAGGGCAATTTAAGCTTTCCAAAAAAGAAAAAATATGAACTTAAATAATTTCACAATAAAATCACAAGAGGCGCTGCAACAAGCACAACAATTTGCTTTAGGACTTGGGCAACAGTGTGTCGAATCTATTCACATTCTTAAGGGAATATTAGCTGTAGATGAAAATGTTGCACCATTTTTATTTAAAAAACTAAATGTTAACACGAAATTGTTCTCCGAAACTACTGATAGAATTCTTGAAGGATTGCCTAAAGTAGAAGGAGGTAATCAATTTTTTTCGAGAAATGCCACTAAGGTAGTTCAAAATGCTACCAATTTAATTAAAGATTTTGATGATCAATTTGTTTCTATAGAGCATTTGCTTTTATCGCTTCTTGAATCAGGAGATACCGTTGGTCAGCTTATGAAAGATAATGGAATAACATCTAAAGACCTAAAATCTGCCATCAAAGAACTGCGAAAAGGAGAGAAAGTCACAAGTCAAACGGCTGAGGAAACTTATAATTCTTTAGGTAAGTATGCTATAAATCTGAATGAATTAGCTCGATTTGGAAAATTGGATCCTGTTATCGGTAGAGATGAAGAGATAAGACGAGTCTTACAGATATTATCTAGACGGACAAAAAACAACCCTATACTAATTGGTGAACCTGGTGTTGGTAAAACTGCTATAGCCGAGGGTTTAGCGCATAGAATTTTTAATGGAGATGTCCCGGAAAATTTGAAATCAAAACGGTTATTCTCTCTAGATATGGGAGCGTTAATAGCTGGTGCAAAGTACAAGGGAGAGTTTGAAGAACGATTAAAATCTGTAATAAAAGAAGTTACTTCTTCTGATGGTGAAATTATTTTATTTATTGATGAAATACACACTTTAGTTGGTGCAGGTGGTGGCGAAGGTGCAATGGATGCTGCCAATATATTAAAACCAGCTTTAGCTCGTGGTGAGCTTAGAGCGATTGGTGCGACTACACTAAAAGAATATCAAAAATATTTTGAAGTAGATAAAGCCCTAGAAAGAAGGTTTCAGCAAGTTTTGGTTAATGAGCCAGTGATACTAGATGCAATTTCTATCTTACGTGGTTTAAAAGAAAAATATGAATCTCACCATAAAGTCAGGATTAAGGATGAAGCAATTATTTCAGCTGTAGAGCTTTCTCAGCGTTATATTAATGATAGGTTTCTCCCAGATAAGGCTATTGATCTAATTGATGAGGCCGCGGCAAAAATGCGATTAGAGATTAATTCAATGCCTGTTGAGCTTGACGAAGTAGAGCGTAAATTAATACAACTCGAAATTGAAAGGGAGGCAATTAAGCGTGAAAAAGATGAAAAAAAACTGACTAACTTAAACAAGAAAATTGCCAACTTAATAGACGTCCGATCAGATCTAAAAGCTAAATGGGAAGTAGAGAAAGAAGTAGTAGAAGGTGTGCAACATATTAAAAAAGAAATAGAGAATCTTAAATTTCAGGCAGACCAAGCAGAACGTGATGGTGACCTGGGTAAAGTTGCAGAAATTAGATATGGCAAATTGGTTGAAGCTGATCAGAACTTACGAGTTTTCACCTCAAGACTTAACGAAATGAAAGAGTCTGGTTCGCAGATGATAAAAGATGAGGTAGATTCCGAAGATATTGCGGGTGTTGTTTCTAGATGGACCGGAATACCTATAACTAAAATGGTTAAAAGTGAAACAGAGAAGTTACTGCATCTAGAAGATGAATTACACAAAAGAGTGATTGGCCAAGAAGAGGCTATTGCAGCTGTTTCTGATGCTGTTAGGAGAAGCAGAGCAGGTTTGCAAGATGAGAAAAAACCCATCGGTTCATTTATTTTCTTAGGAACTACGGGTGTTGGAAAAACGGAATTAGCAAAAGCTTTAGCAGAGTATTTATTTGATAATGAAAATGCAATAACTCGAATTGACATGAGTGAATATCAAGAGAGACACTCCGTTTCCAGATTGGTTGGAGCGCCTCCAGGGTATGTTGGATATGATGAGGGAGGTCAACTCACCGAAGCAGTTCGCAGAAAGCCTTATTCAATTGTATTACTTGATGAAATAGAAAAAGCGCATCCAGATGTGTTTAATATTCTTCTTCAAGTATTAGATGAAGGAAGACTTACAGACAATAAAGGAAGACTTGCAGACTTCAAAAATTCCATCATAATTATGACTTCAAATTTGGGCTCAGAATTAATTAGCCAATCCTTTGATGATGTTGATGATGTATTGAGAGAAAGAGCATATGAAACAGCAAAGGACAATGTTTTTCAACTTTTGAAAAGAACACTCAAGCCAGAATTTCTAAATCGTATTGACGAAACGATAATGTTTGAGCCGCTAACAAAGGAATATGTCAAAGAGATTGTGAAGCTTCAATTTAAGCACTTGCAAACGTTAATGAAGAGTAAAGAAATTTACCTTACTGCCTCTGAAGATGTTATCAATAAATTGTCAGATGTGGGATTTAATCCACAGTTTGGAGCACGACCAATTAAAAGAGTTATTCAGAAAGAGGTTGTCAATGCGCTGTCCAAGGAAATATTGTCAGGAAGAATTCAAAAAGGGCAAAACATAGTCCTAGATGAGTTTGACGGTAAATATGTTTTTAGAAAACCTATAGAGAAAGATGTGATAGTTTAGATTTGTCCGAATTAGCATAAATAGTTTGGTTAAATTGAGTTCTTTTTTTAGAACTCCTTTCTTTTTATATTTGAAGGAATTAACATGTTCAATAACTCATATATTCTTTTAATTCTTGCGCTGCATAGTCTCAGTTGTATAGGCCAAAACCTAAATGTCGATTCTTTATTTCACGAGGGATTACAATTGTTTAATAATGGAGAATATAATGAATCAATTATACAGTACGATATAATAATCAAAGCTAATCCTGAAGAATACATAGCCTATATGGATAGGGGTAACGCAAAAAAACATAAAGGGGATACAGATGGTGCATTATCAGATTACGCCAAAGCTATAGAGCTAAATCCTTACGATCCACAAGCTTATTTTAACAGAGCAATCGTTAACGATCAACTTGGCGACTTTTTGACTGCGCTTGCCGATTACGATAAAATAATTTCGATTGAATCCAATGTTGCTATAACTCATTTCCATAGAGGAATGATTAATATGAAACTAAATCGTTATGATATAGCTTTAAATGATTTTGATATCGCAATTCAGATTGAACATTTTATGGAACAAGCCTATTTTAATAAAGGTATAGCAAACTATAATTTAGGAAAACTTGAGCTAGCTCTTCTAGACTATAGCAAAGCTTTACAATTAAACCCGAAAAATGTTAGGGCCTATATAAATAGAGCGAATAATCAAATAGAGCTAGGTTTATTAGACGAGGCAATTGTTGATTTGGAACGGGCGATTTTCCTTAATTCAGATAATGCGGCCTTATACTATAATTTAGGAAACGCTTTTCAGAAACAAGGTGATCTAAATATGGCTATTGCAAATTATAACAAAGTGATTAGTTTGGACGAAAATCATACTGATGCGATTTTCAACCGCGGAAGCGCAAAGTATAGCAAAGAGAATCCTACAGAAGCTTGTTTAGATTGGGAAAAAGCTGCGGATTTGGGTCATTCAAGTGCATATAGTTCTTTAATTCGTTTTTGTAAATGAAACACCGGCTAATATTTACAGTTTTTTTCCTTTCTTTTTCTTTTAATGTTATCGGCAACGACACAGAAATAATTGACAGCCTCCATATGGCTCTTAATAATTCAAAAGGTAATGAACGTGTAAATTTGTTAAATAGGCTTTCTACTCTCTATCGTTCTTATGAGATAGATAAAGTAGGTCATCTATCTAAAGTAGCAATAGATGTGGCTCATGAAGAGGGTTTTAATGAGGGAGAAGCAATAGCGCATGAAAATTTAGCTTGGTATTTCAGTAAAAAAGATATTGGTGATAGTGCGGTAATTTCATATTTAAAAGCTCTCGATTACTACGAAGTCACTAATAAATTGGATGAAACAGCTTCTATATATAACTCCCTTGGTATCTCATTAATGAACTCGGGGAGATATTCAGAATCATTGGACTATTTAGTGAAAAGTTTGGTGCTTCGTCAGGAATTGGGAGATAAATCAAAGATAGGTGGAAGTTATTTAAATATGGGAATTGTAATGGAATACTTGCATGAGCCAGAACAAGCTTTAGAATATTATCTTAAGGCCCACGAATTCATAAAAATAGGCGACAATAAGCACAACCTTTCTAGTGTTTTGATGAACATTGGTGTAGTTAATTTTACGCTCGGTAAATATCGTCTGTCGAATAAATATTATAGCGAAGCATTGGTTATTCAGTTGCAAAATGATGATCAGTATGGTCTTATGAAGATCTATAGAAATCTTGGCAACTTAAGTATGCGAATAAAGGATTTAAGTGCGGCAATTGTCTACTATAATATGTCGTTAGATATTGCAGTAGAATTAAATGATATAAATTCAATTTCAGGTACTTACATAAAATTGGGAGATTTGTATGGAAATAAAATGGCAATGAATGAAAAGGGTTTAGAGTATCTTGAAAAGGGATTGGTTTTAGCAAAATCAATTGGGAATAAGTGGTGTGAAAATGAAGCTTACCATTCTATGGCAGAATCATATTCAGCAAATGAAGAGTTTGAGAAGGCATACATTTTAGAGAAGAGATATGCAAATCTTAACGATAGTTTAGTTCGAGCAAATGCTAAACTTCAAATTGAGAAATCAAAGGCTGTTTTAGAAATACAAAAAGATAGATTAAAAACAAATACAAAAAGAATAGCAGAAGCCAATGTCTCTAAAAAAACCTCATATAAACGGATGTGCATTGTTGTATATGTTTCAGCGTTTTTAGTTTTGTTGTTTCTCGGTCTTTACCTCAAAGGCAGAAGGCATCTTTAATTTTTGGTTATCAGCTCCCGATATAAGTATTTTTTCTGCATAGACTCGTATGGGTGATAAATGTAATAAGCATAGCCATCTTTAATTTGAATATTCTCAACGTACTTATATTTTAGCTTATAATTATTTTCTACTGCACCGTTGTATGTGTTTATTTTATCAAGTGAAAAATAACCTTCTTTTGCATTAATTGAATAAATCTCGTCTAAACCATCATCTTTTAGTAGTAGCTTTTTCCATTTCTGTTCGCTGTTCTCGTGATAGCTAATTCCAATGGAGTCGATTTTTTCTCCGAATTCGTTAATCTTTAAAATTTGATCTGTATAATGGTCGAATATTAAAACGGTATCATCTACAACAAATAATGGTGCGTATAAAGGTTCATAATACATGGTGTTGGTAAAGTTCACCATTAGTGCAGCAACGTCTTGTTTTTCCATGCCAAATTTATTAGCCAAATTTCTGGCTTTAACCTTGTCTTTTGGTTGCATGAAATAATACTGCATTCTATACAAACGAGACAATTCTTCATCTTTTACGTGATACACTTTTTTACTTATTCGTATATCTTGGTCATAAAGATAATAGTTAAATTTTGGAAAAAACCACTGATAGTCTGTATAAGCAATTTTATTGTCAAGACTGTCCAGAAAGGGTTTTAGAATAGTGTTAAAAGAATCAATAGGCAACCCAACCAAGCCCAACCTATTTCGTTTAAAAGTGAGTTGATAAGCGTGTTCATCTCCTAAGGCGTAAACCCTATTTTTATAATCACAATATAATTCATTAACTCGAGAAGGGATTTCTAGTCGTGCCTTGAGGTTTTGATTTCTGTCAACCCAGATAATTGAACTTCCTTTTTTTAATGTTTTTTCATAGGTTAAAAAAATAAAATCATTACCATAGAATTCGAAATCTGAAATAGAATATTTTTGGTTGCCGTGAATTTTCTCTGGTTTCCTGTTAGCAATAATATTTATGGACTGAATTAACTGTGCTTCCTTTCTAAGCTGAACGTTAAGTCTAATCGTATCTATTCCTTTTGTTAATTTAACAATTTTTGAAATTGATTCGTATCCAACAAAAGAGAAATGCAAAATAACTTCCTCTTTATTTTTAAATTTCAACTTATAAAAACCTTCTTTACTGGCAGTGGTTCCTTTTGTAGAATTATCTACTAAGATTGTTCCTTTGTGCAGAGGAGTTGAATTTACGGAATCTGTTAAATATCCTATAATCATATTACTCTGACTTTGCGATAAGACAAAACAAAACATAAAATTAAAGATCATTAAGGCTCTCATATGTATCTTATTACGTATTTGTATGATGCAAGTTTTCCATTAGTTCCATAAATTATTTTCAAAATATCGGTGAGAGCTTGCATAATTGCAAGCAACATTAAATAGTCTTGCTCAGATCAATTAGGGTCTCTTTATCAATTTTATGAGTCCCGCCGTATCTAATTAATTCGTAATTAATTCCCTTTTGATCAAGTAAATTAACGTTTTCTAATATAGCATTTTCGGAAATGAATTCATCATCATTTCCAATCACTAATTTAAAATTTAGATTGTTTAATGTACTGACATCTAAATCAAAATTAATATCTGGTGGGTAAACTGCCGCCCATAAGATAAGGTTGTCAATTTTCGAAATTCCTTGGCAAGCCCATCTAGTTGCTGTTGCGCCTCCCTGCGAGAATCCTAAAAGATTAACTTTTAAATTATTACGATTAACTGAACTGAAAACTTTGTGATACAATTGATCGAGGTATGCAACATAATCAGCAATGTCATTTAATCGATCTTCTTTAGTCATCCAGCTAGCTCCAACTCTACCTGAAAATCCATTCAGGTAATACCGATGAAAACCTTCGGGAGAAATTATGAATGTCTTTTCATTTTCTAATGATTTAAAATTACGAAGAAAATAATTCGCGAGCTGCCCATAGCCATGGCAGACAAACCAAACTGTTCTAGTTTTTTCAGAAAGAGCGCCTAATGTATAATACCTTGCTGTTTTCTTAGTCTCAATTGTCTGCTCTTTCATCGCAACAAAGTAAATACTTTATTTAGTGCTTACGTTTTTTCATTCCCTTATTAATTAAGTCTAAAATTCGTAACCGTTTATTATTTTTGTTTGCAATGGATGGAAGAGAAAATCTGTTTGATGAGTTTTCAATTACCAGTGATGAAGAATGGCAAGAAGCCACGCATAAATCCCTTAAAGGAAAGAGCTATGATACTTTAGTCTGGAAAACAGCTGAAGGTTTTGATGTAGAACCATACTATCGCAAGGGAGATGTTTCTAATAATTTTTCTAGGTTTCAAAAAACAGAAAGTAATGCCTGGGAAATAAGGCAAGACATTGCTGAGTTTAATCCCGAAAGAGCAAATATGCTGGCATTATCATCATTAAATGGTGGGGCTAATTCAATTGCTTTTACTACAGGTTCAGATATTCGGATACGGTTAGATAAAATTGTTCTAGAGTATATTTCAGTTAACTTAACCTGTGAACTTGATGCAGAATCGGTTTTAGATGATTTTGTTGATTTCATCACAGAGAAAGATTATGATTTAAGTAAATTAAGAGGCAGCATTATAGCCGTTCCCGAACTTGATGACTTAAAGTCATTTGTTGAGAAAGTCAACTTAAAACTGCCTTTATTTCGTTGTATAAATATTGAATCAAGCAAAGAAGGAATTGTTGATCAGCTTGATGAGTTAATTAATAAAACAAAAAGTGTTTTAATTTGCTTAACTGACCAAGGTCTATCTATCGATGAGGTTCTTCCAAGAATTCAGTTCACTGCAAGTATAGGGCCAAACTATTTTTTTGAAATTGCTAAAATTCGAGCTCTCCGTGTTCTTTGGACAAATTTGACTGCTGAATTAGGCGCCTCTAAGCAATTAAAATGTTTTATTCATT
>CAJQPE010000014.1 GCA_905480125.1 uncultured Flavobacteriales bacterium
TTATATTCGCAGGCACAGTGCAAGGTGGAATAAATAACAACATAGCTTTTGATGCTTCTAACTTAGCGAGTGGTATATACTTTGTGCAACTTAGTACTCCAACGCTAAATGTTAAAAACAAAATCATTGTTATTAAATAAAAACAAATAGCTAATATTGATTTTTAAAAGTCCTCCGAATTTTCGGGGGACTTTTTATAATATAATAAATCGAAGAGGGAATGAAGAGAAGGGCCGCAATTATATTAGGAATGCTATTAGAACTAGCTATTCAAACTAACTCGCAATCTCTAATAATTAGTGAGTTAATGGCCGCCAATAAAAAGAACATTTCAGATGGCTTTGGCGAAAGTGACGATTGGATTGAGTTATACAATGCAGGGGATTCTTCAATTGACATTGGTAATTTTTTTTTAACAGATAATATTGATAACCCTACTAAACATCAAATACCTTCAACTAAAGCCTATTGGACAACAATTGAATCACAGCAAAGAATAATACTATGGGCTGACGGGGATGATGAGCAAGGGACAAGACATTTAAATTTCAATTTAGCCCTAAAAGGCGGTTTTATAGCGGTATTTGATTCTGATACAAATCTAATTGACCAGCTTAATTATCCTCTACAATATTCTGACATTTCCTATGGAAGAGAACAAGACACTTCAAAACAAATGTGTTTCTTTCCGATTCCAACAGCCGGTTCTCCTAACGCAGGTGGTTCCCGTGTAAACGATCCAGCTATTTTTCCGGAATTTTCAACCTCAAGTGGTTTTTACGATTCAACTATAACTATAGAACTAAGTTGCAGTTATGATGGCTCAATTTATTATACTACTGATGGAAAAAGACCTACAAGTGCACAAGGTATCTTATATTCTTCACCCATTCTAATTGATTCAACAACTGTTCTTCGAGCAACTTTAATTCGAAAAGGATATTTTCCTGGCACTATTGCGACCCAAACATATTTTATTAACGAAAAACCATCTTTACCTGTTATCTCTCTTACTGCAGATCCTAAAGATCTCTGGGACAAAAAGCAAGGTATCTACTTCAGATACAAAAAGAAAGGATGGGAGCGAGAGGGAAACGTTGAATATTTCGATCTGTCAGAATCAGGAGCGTTATCTCCCGCATTTAATAATGCGATTAATATGCGTATTTCGGGGAAAACAAGCCGTAGGCAACCAAAAAAATCGTTTGCTCTTTTCACAGATGATGCATACGGTCATTCTCGAATAAATTACCAAATTTTTAACGACAAAGACATTCATAGTTTTGGAAGTATTGGCATACGATCCGATGCAACATCAGGAAGAAACGTGCCAGATTTATGGGTTGGAGAGCGCTTTAAAAACGAGCTCCTTTACGAAGTAAACAAAGAAATGGAAAGTACCGTAGGAATGCAAGCTTACCAGCCCGTTTTATTATTTCTTAATGGTAAATATTGGGGACTCTATAACCTTATGGAAAGAAAAGGCGCTGACTTCATAAAAAACAATTTCGGATTCGACAATGTTGATATTATGACTGGTGAAAATGAAACTGTAGTCAGAGGTAATTCAAGACGTTACGATGAATTAACCACATTTATTCTAAAAAATCCAACATTGAATGATTCAATATATGCGAAGTTATCTACAATGATGAACATGGAATGTTATATTGATTATTGGATCTATGAAGTGTATTCAAGTACACACGACAATCAGGTCAATATAAGATATTGGCGACCGAAAGGCCCTAACCAAAAATGGGAATGGATAAGCTATGACCAAGATTCATGGCACACCTATGATGAAAACTCCATTAGCCGGTTCGCAGAAGCTGATGAAGTCTTTTTGTTTTCGCTTCTTTTGGAAAGTGAACCTTTTAGAAAAGATTTTGCAAACAGAATGTGCGATTATTTAAATACAACATTGCATAGTGATAACGTTATTAGGTTAGTAAATCAAATTACCAATCATATTGCATTAGAAGTGCCGAGAGAAAAAGAAAGATGGCAAGACACTATGCTTTACATTCCTTCTAACCAACGTATTGATTGGATAATGGAATATGCTGTGCAAAGGCCGTGCAACATTCGTAGCGATATTATTAGCCATTATGGACTTGAAGGAGGTGAAGCTGAAATAACGTTAAAAGGCAATGGAGATGGCGATATTCAAATAAACAGTATTACAATTGAAAAATATCCTTGGAAGGGATACTACTTAGAGAACATTCCAATTTCGCTGCATGCCATTCCAAAACCAGGATATAAATTTGTTGGTTGGAACAATAAAAAATATCCTAAAGATGAGCAAATAGAAATAATGCCAAAACCAGGAATGCAGATTGAGCCCATATTCAAAAAACAACTTAGTGTAAAAATAGAGGAGTTCTTTGGGCAATCTTCACTTTAAAAGCCAAATAGCTTTTTTAAAATATTGCTATCCATTGTTTGTCTTCTGAAAAAGGCTTTAAGCTCTTTCTATCAAGCAACACTTCTAAACCTGTGTAGTAAAAATAAATTAGCTGCAAGTAGCAAAAACGCGCCCGATTGATGCAAAACGCCCAATGCAACTGGAACAGCATAAATAAGCGTATATACACCAAGAGTAAATTGTAAAACCAAAATATAAAGTAAAAGCCGCGCTGCCAAACGCTGACTATATTGTAGCGGTTGCTTTATTGATTTCCACCAAATAGCGATAATTAAACCGGCAACCACATAAGCAACATATCTATGTATAAACTGAATTCCTGCCAGTCCATATATGAAATTTTGATAAAAAGGAGTTATCGCGGTCACTCCTTCTGCAATCCATTCAGATCCCATTTTAGGAAATGTATTATACAATGTTCCTGCTCTTAATCCTGCGACAAAAGCTCCATATATAATTTGAATAATTACGACAGGAAACAATACCCAACCTAATTTTCTTATTACAGGAAAATCAGAAAGATTAATATCCTCTTTAAAAAAGGTACCAAGCATTACCCAAAATATGTATCCAAAAGTTAAAAAGGCGAAAGTCAAATGAATAGCCAACCTAAAATGGCTCACATGCGGGTCGCTAACTAAACCACTTTTTACCATAAACCAGCCCAAGAAACCCTGAAATCCACCCATAAAAAACATTACAGCACTTTGTTTAATTAATTTCTTACTAAGTCTCCGTTTAACTATAAAATATGAAAACGGGATTATGAAAACGATTCCCAACAGCCTACCAATCATCCGGTGTATGTATTCCCACCAAAAAATTGATTTAAAGTCATCTAATTTAAAGTCATAATTAAGCTCTTGAAATTCTGGAAATTGTTGATATTTCTTAAAAATATCGATCCAATCTGCTTGGTTTAATGGAGGAATTGAACCCATAAACAAATGCCACTCAACCATCGATAAGCCGGAATGGGTGAGACGGGTAATGCCACCAACAACTACCATAATAAAGATAAGCAAGCATCCCGATAATAACCAAATAAGAACAGGAGTGTCTTTCTTCACAACAAAATTTTTCGCAAAGGTAAATAAGATGTGCTAATAGTTTTATTAGATTCTATAAAGACGTGTCAAAACGTCAAATATATTTGGAAATGAGATTGTTCTATGTGCTACACTTTTACTCGAAGCTTCCTTTTTCATCTCTTTTTTATTGTTTGCTTCGTCTCCACCAGAAGATTTCAAAACAGTTTTTTCTATTTCAACCGTATTTACTTTATAGT
Organism: uncultured Flavobacteriales bacterium; assembly: GCA_905480125.1. Taxonomy (GTDB): domain Bacteria; phylum Bacteroidota; class Bacteroidia; order Flavobacteriales_G; family NORP312; genus NORP312. The sequence continues at coordinate 3,720 of CAJQPE010000014.1, forward strand.
CGCCTAGCTCTTCGATTACCTCTATCATATCCTCTTCAGATATTTTAGAATCGTCAAACTCAACTTTAGCAACTTTATCCTCAAATACCACAGATGCCGATTTAATTCCTTCCAATTTGGCTAAATTCAACTCTATTCTTTTAGCGCAACCAACCGAACACGTCATTCCCTCAATTCCAATATTCGCAAAAGACTTTGCAATATCACCTGAAACAATTTTTTCGGTTTTTACCACTTCAATTATACTTTCAAGCTCCGTTTCCGAGGATCCACAACTGAACATAACAATTAAAAGTGTTGAGAAAAACAACGAAATGATAGCTTTCATGATCAATATTTTTACAATAACGCTTGCAAATATAGTTTATTACAAGTAAGTGATGTTTGTTAAAGATTGTTAAAAGCTATCTTTGCCGCCAACAAATATTTTATGAGCGCAGATCAAGAAATGTCTTTTTTAAACCACCTTGAGGTTTTAAGGTGGCATTTGGTTAGATCTGTTGTGGCGATTATTATACTTACAATTGTTGTTTTTTCGAATAAAAAATTTGTTTTTGACACCGTCATCTTTGGGCCCAAAAGTGCTGAATTTCCAACATTTAAAGCATTGTGTAAATTGTCTGACTGGCTATTTATTCAATTCCCCTCATTAATGCGATCAAAAGATATATTGTGTATCGGGCAAGAAACCTATGAATTGCAAAACATAGCAATGTCTGGTCAATTTATGACACATATTTTAGTCTCTGTAGTCGGTGGCCTTATACTCGCATTCCCTTATATATTTTGGGAAATTTGGAGATTTATTAAACCAGCCCTCCAAGCTACAGAGAAGAGTTATTCGAGAGGTGTTGTTTTCTTTACTTCCCTCCTTTTTATGTTTGGAGTAGTTTTCGGTTATTACATTATCGTGCCTCTTTCAGTCAATTTTTTTATTACATACAACGTAAGTGCGCAAGTAGTAAACCTGCCAACTCTATCCACTTATATTTCAACTATAACCACTATTGTACTTGCTTGTGGTATCGTGTTCGAGCTGCCAATTATGGTTTATTTTTTGACAAAAGTTGGATTGGTTACTCCTAAACTTCTAAAGAAATATAGAAAACATGCTCTAATTGGGGCTTTAATTCTATCAGCAATTATTACTCCTCCAGATGTGTTTAGTCAATTATTGGTTTCTGTTCCGATATTATTTCTCTACGAAATAAGCATCTTTATCTCAAGAGTAATCGAAAAAAAAGAAGAGTAAAAGAATCATTAATCGTTTCCTTATTTTCGTAAAATATTTATTTAAATTGCGGGGTTAATTTCGATGCGCTTAAGCCTAACAAATCATTTATTAATAGCTCTCTTAATTTTATTAGGATGGTCGATTTCTGCTAATGCACAGAAGACAAAAGTGTCTGGAAAAATTTATGATGCTGAGACCAATAAACCCTTACCTTTTGTTAACCTCAGTTTTCAAGACAGCAAGATTGGTGTCACTTCAGACATCAACGGGTTCTATTATTTAGAAACTTATTATGCTACAGATTCTCTATCTGCTTCATTTGTTGGATATAAACCCAAGTCGTTTAGGGTAAAAAAAGACAAGACTCAAGTAATTAATTTCCCAATGCAATCTGGACAAGTTAATCTGCAAGAAGTAGTTATCAAATATGACAGAAGGAAGGATTTAAATCCTGCCCACGAAATTTTTAAAAATGTAATCAAAAACAAGAAGGCTAATAATCGTGAAAAGCTTGATGCATACGAATATGAGGTATACAACAAGGTAGAATTTGATGTAAACAACATTGATGAAAAATATAAAAACAAACGGGCTTTCAAGCCCTTTCAGTTCATTTTTGAACACATAGACACTACTGAGGAAAAGCCTTATTTACCAATGTTTATAACGGAAGCAATCGGTGATTTCTACTATCGGGAAAATCCAAAATATCACCGTGAAGAAATTAAAGCTTCCAGAGTCTCTGGGGTTAAAAATGAAAGCGTACAACAGTTTCTTGGTGATATGTACCAAAATGTAAATATTTATGACAATTATATCACAGTTTTTGGAAAAAGCTTTATCAGCCCTGTTGCCGATTTCGGATTATTAACCTATAACTATTACCTGACCGACAGTGCTTTTCTAAGTAATAAATGGTGTTACAAACTAGATTTTATGCCAAAAAGAAAACATGAATTAACCTTTTTGGGAGAAATGTGGATTAGCGACACTACCTATGCTGTAAAACAAATTACCGCAAAAGTTTCTGAAAATGCTAATATCAATTTCATTAACGATTTTTCTGTTTACCAAGAGTATAATGAAGTTGAAAACGAAGTTTGGATGATGATTAGAGATGAGCTAATTGTAGATTTTATTGTATCCAAGAAAGCAGTTGGATTCTATGGCAGAAAGACATCAACATATCGAGACTTTATCATTAACAAACCTCGTAATGATAGTTTCTTTAACGGCATGGAAGATATCATAGTTTCTGACAGTGCAAGTAAGAAATCTGAAGAATATTGGACTGAAGCTCGGCATGTCAAACTGACTAAACAAGAGGCAGAAATTTATGCGATGATTGACACCCTAACTGAAGTTCCTGCATTTAAATCTTATGTCGACATTCTGCAGCTATTGGTAACTGGTTATAAAATCTGGGGACCATTTGAATTTGGACCTTACTTTAATACTTATAGCTTTAATCAAATTGAGGGTCATAGATTTAGGCTTGGTTTGAGAACGAGTAATGCATTTAGCACTCGATTAATGCTGAATGGTTATTTGGCCTATGGCACAAAAGATCGTAACTTTAAGTATGGAGGAGGATTTAAATATTTCCTTTCTAAAAAACCTAGACAATCAATTGATGGTTCTTATAAATATGATGTAGAACAACTTGGGATAAGCGACAATGCATGGAGCCAAGACAATATCATATCTTCTGTATTTAGACGAACCCCTTTCGATAAATTAAGTGGCTTCGAAGAGTTTAAAATTTCCTATGAAAGAGAATGGTTCCAAGGTTTCTCGCATAAACTAGGCTTCATGCAAAAAACAATTCGACCACTTGGAGCTCTGAAATTTAACTATGACCTTAATGGAGTAAAGACACCAATTGAAAATATTCAAGTTTCAGAGGTCAATGTTTTTATGCGATTTGCTTACAAAGAAAAGTTCGTTTCCGGAGAATTTGAACGAATTAGCTTAGGAACAAAGTATCCGACAATTCAATTGCAGTATGCATATGGAATTCCAAACCTATTAAACAGCGCTTACGAATACCATAAAGTAAAACTGAACGTTAAAGACAAAATTAGAATAGGAGCGTTTGGAATGCTGGATGCTATGCTTGAGGGAGGCAAAATTTGGGGGGCTCTTCCTTTTCCTTTGCTTCAGCTTCATAATGGAAATGAAACTTACGCTTATGATATCTCAGCATTCAATCTTATGAACTACTATGAATTTGTAAGTGATGAATATGCCACAATTTCGTTAACACATCATTTTAATGGCTTTTTCCTCAACAAAATTCCTATAATGAACGAGCTAAAATGGAGAGAGGTTGTTTCGGTTAAAGCAGTTGCTGGAAAATTAAACGACAAAAGCTATGATTACATGAACTTTCCTTTAACCTTGTCAGATCTTGAAAACCCTTATTATGAAGCGGGTATTGGTATTGAAAATATTTTTCAATTATTACGTATTGACTTTCTTTGGAGAATGGCTTATGTAAATAAAGATTATATTGCGAATTATGAGTCTCTTTCTAGTTCCAAAATCGCTAAATGGGGAATTCGAGGAATGCTACAATTTAACTTCTAAATGATTTTAAGAGCCGAAAATATTGTCAAAAAGTACAAAAGTAGAACTGTTGTAAAAGGTGTTTCTTTTGAAGTAAAACAAGGCGAAATCGTTGGACTCCTTGGCCCTAATGGCGCAGGAAAAACAACGTCATTTTATATGACTGTTGGTTTAATAAAACCTAATTCTGGTAGCGTATTTTTAGACGATAAAGACATTACTGCTGAGCCGATGTACAAAAGAGCGCAATTAGGCATTGGATACCTCCCTCAAGAAACTTCAGTTTTCCGAAAACTCAGTGTCGAAGACAATATTATTGCCATTCTGCAAATGACAACGATGAGCAAGTCAGAACAAAAGCATAAACTTGAGGAGCTACTTGAAGAGTTTAGTTTGAATGGCGTGCGAAAAAACAGAGGAGATTTACTCTCTGGAGGAGAACGTAGAAGAACAGAAATTGCACGAAGTTTAGCGGTAAACCCCAATTTCATTTTATTAGATGAGCCATTTGCAGGCGTTGACCCAATTGCAGTTGAAGACATTCAAAGTATTGTTTCGAAACTTAAAGAGAAAAATATCGGTATTTTAATTACGGACCACAACGTCCAAGAAACATTGTCAATAACAGAACGAGCATATTTATTGTTTGAAGGAAATATTTTAAAAGCTGGTACTGCTGAGGAATTGGCTGCTGATGAGCAAGTAAGACGAGTTTACCTAGGGCAGAATTTTGAATTGAGGAAACAGAAAATTGACTAAATCTATTTGCCCTTAATAGTGTTTGTTACCACTGAATACAGTGG
>CAJQPE010000015.1 GCA_905480125.1 uncultured Flavobacteriales bacterium
GATTGTTTTCTGAAACACATCTTGCTTCATAGACGATTTTACTTTCAACTGGTCTAGTATGAGCTCTTTTGCCGACTTTTTTTTCATTACTAATAGGATTTAGCGAAAACAACTCTTTGCGGAGATGAGTTTCCGGTTATAATGCAACTACCCTCTTCTTTCATAGTGTTTAAAAGTATACAGCGAATGGTTGCCTTTGTCTCTTGTTTTATTTTTTCTTCAGTCGCTGATGTGCCATCCCAATGGGCTAAAACAAAACCGCCTTTTTTTATCACTTCCTTAAATTCATCATAAGAATTAACCACCTGCGTATTATCAGTTCTGTACTTATCAGCTTTAGTATATAAATTTTCTTGTATCTCGACCATTAATTTAGCAACATGATCTATAACCCCATCCATCGCCACAATTTTTTTCTCTAATGTATCTCTTCTGGCTATCTCTACCGTTCCATTTTCTATATCCCGCGGACCTATCGAAATTCTAACTGGAACGCCTTTAAACTCGTATTCAGCAAATTTCCAGCCTGGTTTATGTGTATCCCTATCATCGTATTTTACAGAAATACCTTTTTCTTCCAGTGCTGACTTAATAACATTTACTTTAACAGAAATAGCTTCTAGTTGCTCTAGCCCCCTATATATAGGAACAATAGCCACTTGAATTGGAGCTAGCATTGGCGGTAAAACCAATCCATTATCATCTGAATGAGACATAACCAAAGCACCCATCAAGCGCGTTGATACACCCCACGATGTAGCCCATACATACTCTAGTTTTCCTTCCTTATCAGCAAATTTAACATCAAAAGCTTTTGCAAAATTCTGACCTAAAAAATGTGACGTTCCTGCTTGTAAAGCTTTCCCATCTTGCATTAGCGCCTCTATACAATAGGTTTCTAATGCCCCAGCAAATCGTTCAGATTGGGTTTTTACACCTTTCAATACCGGCATCGCCATCCACTTTTCTGCAAATTCAGCATATACCCCTAACATTTTTTCAGACTCCTCTATTGCCTCTGTTTTTGTTGCGTGGGCCGTATGTCCTTCTTGCCATAGAAACTCAGCCGTTCTTAAAAATAATCGAGTTCTCATTTCCCAACGAACAACATTTGCCCATTGATTAATAAGCAACGGCAAATCACGATAGGATTGAATCCACTTTTTATAACTATTCCAAATTATTGTTTCTGATGTGGGTCTAATAATTAACTCTTCTTCTAGTTTGGCAGCTTCATCAACAACAATACCCGAACCATCTTCTGCATTTTTTAATCGATAGTGTGTAACAACCGCACATTCCTTAGCAAACCCCTCAACATGATCGGCTTCTTTACTTAAGTAAGATTTCGGGATAAACAATGGGAAATATGCGTTTTGATGTCCAGTATCCTTAAACATTTTATCCAATGCTGCCTGCATTTTTTCCCAAATCGCATATCCGTATGGCTTAATGACCATGCACCCCCGTACATCAGAACTTTCTGCCAAATCAGCCTTTACCACCAATTCGTTATACCATTTAGAATAATCCTGTTCTCTACTTGTAAAATCTTTAGCCATTTTTTTATTTTTGAACTGCTACAAAAATAGATAATTAATAGGCTAACCTTTGTGACATTATTTAATGTTAAAATCATGGCATGCTTATTGTTTATTTTTCTGCAAAATTAACACTATGAAAACTTCATACTTTTTTCTCCTATTTTGTATGTCGGTTCTCTTTGCCGCATGTTCAACCGCCTATCAAGCTTCAAATTTCGAAGACGATGATATTTATTTTACCTCTAATGATGCGCTTATAGAGAACCAAAGAAAAGTTGAAATTACTCAGCAACAAATTGACTCGGATGAATTATCAAACCAGGAATACTCAAATGAATCTGAACAAGATTATTATTCTGCAGAACCCTCTAAAAGAGAAGTAAATTCAGAGTCTTATTATGATGAAACTAGTAATGTTACCAATAATTATTATGGTGATTATTACGAGTACGAAGAAGACGATTATTATGATTATGCTTACGCTTCTCGAATTAGAAGATTTCACCAACCAGTAACTGTGAATAGTTATTACGACAGCTATTATACAAATGCATATTGGTACAATTATGACCCGTATTTTTATGGAACAAGTATATATTCGACTTATAGTTGGTGCAACCCTAGTCCATGGTTATATTCATGGGGTTGGAATTCATATAATGGATGGCAATGCGGGTGGGGTTATAATTATGGATGGGTTGGAAATGGATATTGTGCGGGAAACTACTACTCTTCTTATTATGGTAATGGATGGTGTAATAATGGATACTCTGGATTTAATAACGGGTATTGGAATGGTTATGAAGATGGTTATAATGCAGCAAATTATTATTATAACAGTTATGATAATCATAGCAATTACTATGGCCACAGAAATGGCACTGCTTCGGGTTCTGGAAATGGGGAAACAGAAACTTACACCTTTGGTGACTATTATGAAATGACTGTTGTACAAGAAAATAGTGCAGGAAACAGAGCTCAAACGGTAACACAAAAAGATGTTTCTAATGTTGCGGGGGGGTCAAAAACACATAACTCCAACATTGAAATGGCTGTTCCCAATTCTACAAGTAATAATTCATCCATAAATACAGGACTTAAGAAAGAAGGCGGCAATTCTCAAAACCATTCTTCTGGCACAAAAACTAACTCATACCAAAGTCAGCAACACACAATAAATAATTACAAGGTTAATTCCTCTAAAGGAACTAAACAACCACCGAAAAATAGTTCTACTAAACCGGCTACAAGTAGTTATAACAACTCAAGACCTATAGCAACAAAACCGAACAATAGTAACAGTAGACCAAGCTCTACTAAACCAGCTACAAGGCCTTCCAATAATAATTATAACGGTAGTTCTTCAGCAGGAAGAAGTACGTATTCAAAACCGGCTACAAATAGTTATAACAATTCAAGACCTAAAGGAACGAAAACGACTACAAGACCTTCGAATAATAATTATAAAGGCAGTTCCTCAGGTGGAAATAATAGGTATTCCAAACCGAAGTCGAATAACTCTTATCACAATCCAAGTTCCGGAAATAGCCGCCCATCTTCTTCGACTCCATCACGAAGTACTGGTTCGACGAATAAAAAAACAACTTCACCAAGTAGACCAAGATAATATTTGATTATGAAAATTTGGTTTTTACTTTTCGGAATTTCACTAAGCTTATTAGGGTTTGGACAGAACGAAGTGGATGCGATTCGTTATTCGAATCTTCATTATGGTGGTTCTGCTCGCTATAACTCTATGGGCGGTGCATTTGGTGCTCTAGGAGGTGATTTATCTTCAGCATCAATTAACCCAGCGGGAATAGGAGTATATAGGTCTTCTGAGTTTTCTATTTCTACAGCTATGTTGAGCAATTCTACTAACACAAATCATTATGGAAATAATGCAGCAGACTTTAGGTTAAATCTCAACTTCAATGGAATTGGATACTTAACTTCCATCGATATTAGCAAAGGCGTTACTGGTTGGCAAAAAATTAACTTAGCTGTTGGTTACAATAAAATTGCAAATTTCAATAACAGGTACAGTGTCTTAGGGGTTAACAATAATAACTCAGCAATAGACCAATGGGTTAATAATCTTAATGTAAATGGAGGTGCAGACGCATCAACAATAAACGACAATTCTCAATATTATCAGGGTACTAACCTTGCTTGGCAAAACTACCTAATAGAGTATGATACTAATGTTACAACATCTCCATACTATACTACATTGCAAAGCTATGGCCAAACACAGGCACTAACATTAATTGAAAAAGGATCGATTGGTGAAAGCTTCTTTGCTATTGGGGGAAACTATAGCCACAAACTATACATTGGAGCAGCATTGGCAACTGACAATATTAAATACAGCTACGAAACCTTGTATTCTGAAACAATATCTGAAACGGACACAGCTAATAATCTTCAAAATTTTTCTTTATCCGAAACCATCTCTACCCAAGGTCGCGGTTATAATGCCAAATTTGGAATTATATTTCGCCCTATCGATTATTTACGGTTAGGTGCATCTATTCAAACACCTACTTATTTTAACATGTCTGACCAATGGACTACTGACATGGAATCTACGTTTAAAGATACCTCATTTTATTACTCTGATCCTGAAGGTAGATATAACTACATTTTAATTACCCCCTATCGGGGAACTTTGAGTGCTGGCATCCATGTTGGAAAAACAGGACTAATAAGTGCTGATTATGAAATCGTAGATTATAAAACAGCTCGACTACAATCTGAAAATGGAGATTATGATTTTGCTAATGAGAACTCTGCCATAATAAATAATCATATTACATCGGGTAACTTAAAAATTGGAACTGAATGGAGAATTGAGCAATTTAAAGTTAGAGCGGGTTACAGCTATTTCGGAAAACAAAACCGAAATGATATGACGTCTAACAAAGCATATTCAACCTATTGTTTAGGTATAGGATTCAAACAAAATGGCTTCTTTATGGATATTGCATATAACCTAACTAAAAAGTATGGTGAGCTATATCTTTACGATTCCGCTTCTCTTGAAGCAACAGCCACAGCTAACAATATTCATAGAATTACTACCTCGATAGGATTCCGATTTTAAGCAAACAATATCAAGCACTATTGGTGATTAAACAAAATTAAACCAACCCATAAAAGTGAATTTATATTAATTGGGGTAAAAGATTTGTTGCAAGCTTTTCTAACATATATATTTACACCTCTATTATTTATATAAATTGGAGGAAATCCTAAACATTAACAGTATATCTAAAAGATATGGAAAAGTAAAAGCGTTAAATAACGTTTCTCTTCAAATTAATAGAGGAGAAATCTATGGCATTCTCGGCCCAAATGGCAGCGGAAAAACAACAACCTTAGGAGTTATATTAGGTGTATTAAATGCCGATAGTGGCTCTTATTGTTGGAATGGAAAAACACCCTCAAAGAATGATAGAAAAAATATCGGGTCACTTTTAGAAACACCTAATTTTTACCCTTATTTAACTGCTAGACAAAACTTATCAATTGCTTGTGAAGTAAAGGAAGTTGTTCAAAGCGAAGTTGATAGGGTTTTAAACGTAGTTGATCTAATAAATAGGGCAGATTCTAAATTCAAAACTTTTTCTTTAGGTATGAAACAGCGTTTAGCCATTGCTTCTGCCTTACTTGGAAACCCAGAAACTTTAGTTTTAGATGAACCCACAAATGGTCTTGATCCGCAAGGAATAGCTGAAATTAGAACCATCATTCTAGATTTAGCTAAAAATGGTAAAACCATTATTATGGCTAGTCATATTTTAGATGAAGTTGAAAAAACGTGCACACATGTTGCCGTTTTGAAACTAGGGAACCTTTTAACATACGGACCTATTCAATCCGTATTAAATAATCAAGAACAAGTTCTTGTGGTATCAGAAAATTTAGATCTTCTAAAACTAACATTAGCACAAATTGATGGCGTTAGTAATATCAAGCAAATAAAAGATAAGGTATCATTAATTTTGGCAAAAGGAAAAGATATAAGTTATCTTAATAGCGCGCTATTCGACAAAGGTATTGCTGTCTCAGAAATAGGTGTTCAAGACTCTGATTTGGAAGCTAACTTTTTAGAATTAATAAAATAAATGTTAGACTTACTCAGAATAGAATACAAGAAACTGACCCCCTACCCTACTTTTTGGATAATTTTTGGCCTGTTCTTTTTATTTACTCCATTTGTTTTTTATGGAGCAGGGCAAATTAAATTTGATGCGTTCCCAATAGATTTTGCGACAATTTACAATTTTCCCAACGTATGGAATATCATAACCTATATAGCAAGTTGGTTTAACTTATTGATAGGAATGTTATTGGTAATTATAGTATGTAATGAGTTCTCTTTTAAAACTTTTAGGCAACAGGTAATTAATGGTCATAGTAAAGCAGACTTTATCATATCGAAAATCCTTTTAATAATTTCATTTTCACTATTAAGTACATTGTATCTGTTTTTTATAGGTGCCTTCTTTGGGTATATATCAGGAAGTGAAGCCTCTATTTTAACAAATACCAAATACCTATTAATATATTTTATACAATCCTTAGGATATATGTCCGTTGCTTTAATACTCGCTATTATTATTCGCTCTTCAGCAATGTCTATTATTCTTTTTGTCTGTTCAATTTTTGTTGAATCAATAATAAGATTATTTGTGCCAGAGGTGTTAGCATCATATTTTCCAATGAAAATCATTTCTAACCTCACACCTTTTCCTTCTCCTGGTGGTGTTCAAGTATCTAGTATTAATGCTGTTATTACTGACTCGATTTCTTTAAACATAAGTATAATTGTTGCTATAGTTTACATAATTTTATTTTGGGGCTTTTCTTATATCATTCTTACAAAGAAAGACATCAATTAAATTTTTAAAATTATGATAGCAAAAACATAACCCGAATGATTCTTCCAAATTTTAGGTAAGGCATCCCGGACTTATCATTGCTAAAAGGAGCAATTTTATTTATTAATTAAGTTATGGATTAAAAGAAATTTAGTTTACTAATCGAGCAATATTCCATTGACAATTAGATTTTTAAGAGTATAATGCGAACTAACGTGTTTTACCGGTAAGTGTAGGAAACTCTAACCGCAGAAAGTTAATCAAACACTATGGTCTAGAAAAAATCAACTAAATTTGTGTAAATACGCCCTTATTTTTCACCCTAAAAAGTTTAAGTTTCTATGAAAAAATACATCTTTTGCAAAATGAGTCTACGAATCAATAAAACGGATCATACACAACAAAAAACAGCACCAAATAATGATAGAGTATTTCAAAAACTAATGATTAACTAACGAAATAGATTAACTTAGTTGAACTAACATATTAGTTGGTGATATTATCCATTTTGCAGTCTTTAATAAAACTCAGACAGGTCAAAAAAACTTAAAACATTTGAAATCAAGTAAAGTATTATGCCGGAAGCAATATATGTAAGAAATCGGATACTCCTTTTATGCATGATAGTCACTTTTTCAGTGCATTGTTCTGCACAGCTTTGTAATACAAATCGTTATATTGATTCAACTTTCAGTGTTACCAAAACCTATAACATAGAATATCAGCAGGCTAAAGCCTTTGGCTCTATTTTTTCAACCCCTTACTTCCTCGACATTTACGAACCTACTTCCGATACACTGACTTATCGGCCTCTTATTGTGTTTCTCTTTGGTGGGGGTTATTTAATCGGAGATAAACTCTTTCCACCGGCAAATGACTATTGCACCTACTGGGCGGAAAGAGGCTTTATTTGCGTAGCTGTTAATTATAGAATTGGTTTCAATTCATTGTTTACTGAAAGTGCGGAAAGAGCAGTATATCGTTCAACTCAAGATTTACAAGCTGCACTTCGATTTTTGGCTGAAAATAGAAATTTATATGGGGTCGATACAGCGAACGTAATAGCTTCAGGTAATAGCGCAGGTGCTATTACTTCAATTCATAATGCTTTTATGGAGCAGAGCCAGGCACCAATTTCATATCAAGGCTTTGGATTTGGTCTAGATTCTGATGATTTAGGTGGAATCTATTCTTCAGGTAATACTTTCTGGAATAATCAAGAGGTTATGACCCATGGCCTTATCAGTAATTGGGGTGGCATTATTGATACTTCCCTTATTGGTGATGCTTTTGATGATTATATTCCTACTATCTTATTTCATGGGGATCAAGACTCTGTGGTAAACTATAATTCTGGACATCCTTTCGGATACCCCTTGTTTCCATTAATGTATGGAAGCGTGCCTATTAGTTCGGCATTGGCAAACAATAATATCCCTTTCTACTTTGAAACCTTTGAAAACGCTGGTCACGAACCTGAATTAATAAATCCTCTTTATCTTGATTCAATTCTTATGATATCAACAGATTTCATTTACGAACATGTATTAAAACCTGAAGTAATTTCCGTTACTGGAAATACCGTAAGTGCTACAACTTTATCTGAAAATTATATTGTTAATGCTAATGAGAACTTTATTATTGGATGCGTTAATGTTAATAATGGTGCAGTTACTAATATAAATACGAATCATTTTGACATACTATGGAATAGCATTGGGCTAGATACAATCGAAATTATTGTTTTTAACAATATTCTTGCTAAAGATACTTTTTTATTACCGGTCAACATTTCTGACATTTGTACTTTCTTGCCGTTAAATAGCTTTAACAATAGTACAATATGCGCTAACGACAGCTTAATTATAAATGGAACAACTTACAATGTATCAAATTACTCTGGAACGGAAGTTTTCTCAAATATAGGCCCGGGTGGGTGTGATTCTACGGTAACTATTTCCTTAAATGTTCTTCCCGAGCTAAGCTCCTCAGAAAACAGCACAATATGCGCTAACGAAAGCCTAACTATAAACGGCACAATCTACAACGCATCAAATTACTCTGGTACGGAGGTTTTCTCAAATATAGGCCCCTACGGGTGTGATTCTACAGTAACCATTTCCTTAAATGTTCTTCCTACTATTGATACATCGATCACCGTATTAGGGTTAACTTTAAGTTCAAACCAAAACGGGGGAGTTTATCAGTGGATAGACTGTGATTTAGGAAGCCTTATAAGTGGGGAAACTAATCAAATATTTATAGTTGACACAGATGGGAATTACGCTGTGCAAATAGACGACAATGGATGTATTGATACTTCTGCTTGTTATACCATTGTGACCATTGGACTGCTCAAAAATGAGTTAAGTGATGAACTAAGAATGTATCCTAATCCAACAAGTGGTCAAATTACAATTGAATTCAGTAAATCACAGGATGAAATAATTATTGAAGTTGAAAACGACTTAGGACAGCTAGTCTCCTCGCAATTGTACAAAAATACAGATGTAATTGACATAGAAATAGAAGGTAATACCGGTTACTATTTGGCAACAATAAAAAACAGTATAGGTGAAAAAAGTGTATTTAGACTGCTAAAATTTTAAAGTAAAATAATGAAAAAGATGCTTTTTTATAGCACATGAGTTGTTCTGCGAATAAGAACTTAACGTTACCAAAAGACAAGAAAAAAAGGTAATTTTTCACCTGCTGAAAAAGGTGAGTCTATAGCTGAAAAATATTCTATAAATTTCTAACTTTATACTTTATTAACCTTCCATTGGTGGGCGTCATCTTCAAAAATCTCTCGTCCGAAAATAGGTGCCTTTTTCTTTATCTCTTCAACAATATGGCGGCACGCATCGAACGCATCGTTTCTATGTTTAGACGACACAAAAACAAACAGACATAGTTCACCTGCATTGACAATACCATGACTATGATATATGTGCATGCAGGTTAGGTCGTATTTCTCAAAGGCTGATTCCCTAATTATATGAACCTCCTTTTCTGCCATTTCGATATGTGCGCTATAATCAATGGCTCGAACGATTTTTCCGTCAACCTCATCAGCCCTTACTTGACCTAGGAATATATCGTGTGCACCGATACTCGTTTTTACCTGATGATGTGCTATTGAATTGGCAATTTTTTCAGGACTAATCGGTCCCTCTATAAAAATTGATTTTGGTGTTTTCTTTTCCATGTTAATTCCAAGTTAAGATACCTCCAGTAAGATTTGTAAGGTTTTGATATCCCTTTTTTTTCAATATTTCTATTGCCTTTTTACTCCTGATACCATGCTGGCAATAAACTACAATTTGCTCGTCTAGCGGAAGCTCTAAATCAACCGAATTTATCACACCCAATGGAATATCTTTGGCATTTAGTTCTTTGTATCGGGGCTTTTCAAATGATTCTCGGACATCAATTATTGTCATATTTTGATTACCAAGCATTTGCTTTAACTCGCTCGCGTTAATTTCAGGACCAATAGACTTAATCGTATTGCAAAGCACATCATAGTCTATGTTTTCAAATTCGTCTGCTTTGGCCATAACCTTATCTATTTCATGTTGATCTTTTGAAACAGAAAGTTTTTGTGAATCATTGTTGAGAGCCTTAACCAAAAGAACCTTTCCCGAGAGCACCTCACCAATTCCCAAAATAATTTTGAGCGTTTCATTCGCTTGGTGTGTTCCAATCATACCAGGAAGCACACCCATTACGCCAATGTCTGAACAATTTGTATTTGCGCCATAACCAGCAAAATCAGGATACAAACACCGGTATGTCGGTCCGTTTTGATAATTAAATACCGACACCTGGCCTTCGAATTTATAAATCGCTCCATAAACCAGTGGAGTGTTTGTTATTACCGCAGCATCATTAACTAAATAACGAGTTGCGAAATTATCTGAACCATCAATAACGATATCGAAATCATTGAATAAGGACAATGCATTTTTTGTGGTCAAACGCTTCGGGTAAACTATATAATCTACATTGGGATTGATTCCTGACAAACGCTTGGCCGCAACCTTAGCTTTATTTTTTCCAATATCTTCAGTTGTAAATAGAATTTGTCTTTGAAGGTTACTCAATTCTATAGTGTCAAAATCGATGATACCCAGAGTTCCTACACCAGCAGCCGATAAATACTGTAACACCGAACAACCCAGACCCCCAGCCCCAATAACAAGTACGTTCGACTGCTTCAATTTTTGTTGCCCCGTTTCCCCAACTTCATTTAATTTGATGTGGCGACTGTATCGATATTTTTCCTCTTCAGTCAGCATCAATTATCCTCCTGAATATGGCGGTAAAATAGCGATTTCATCATCATCTTTTAGCTCGACATCTTCTGTGGCAATACTTTGATTTATTGCTACTTTATAAACGAAACCTTGTAAATCAGGATGCAGTGTATTCAACACTTCTAAAAATTGCAAGTAAGTTGTTGCTTCGGGCAGTTCAATATACTCATACTCGGATTTTAGTTGCTCAGCAACATTTCCTAAATATTTAACTATTACCTTCATACTTCTTCAAATCTAATAACGTATTTATGTTTGCAAGCTGATTGACTTGTCCAGCTCCAACCTCAACTGAACCGCATCGCAAGTTATTAAAACAATCTATAACAGTAAAGTTTCCTTGATCAATTTGCATTTTTATTACTTTAATTGATGTTTTATTATAAATGGCCGTTAATGGATAAATTCGATTAAGTCCAAACAAATAAGTAACATCGTTCTGCAAGTGCGCATTAATTAATTCATGAATCAGGTCCAATTGTAACATTGGGGAGTCTACTGTTAAAACAAGAACGTTATCAGCATTACTCTGGTGAAGTGCAGTATATATCCCACCTATTGGACCAATATTAGGAATAGTGTCCTTAACTAATGGAACACCAAACTCTTTGTATGCAAGATTATTAGAAATAATTGTAACGCATTCTGACAGCTGATTCGCTAAATCAATTGAATGCTGAACCATTGCTTTTCCATGAAAAGAAACGATTCCCTTATCGGTTCCCATTCGCCTACTCTTACCTCCTGCTAGTATAAAAACCTCTAACTCCATTTACACAAAGAACAATTTTGTTGATGCCAATACAAGAACTAAAGCCAACAAATAGGAAAGTGTTTTATTATTTAACTTCTGGCTACCATAATAACTGCCCAGAAAGCCACCTAAAACAGCAATTCCTACACAAATAAAGGCCTCCCTTTCAATTGAAATTCCTTTGCTCAATAATCCTAACATACCTGCACCTGAATTCACCCATATAAATAATGCTGAAACGGCCGCAGCTTGCTTCATGTTTCCCCAATGCATTAGCAGTATAACAGGGGTAAGAATTATCCCTCCTCCTATACCAATTAGTCCAGAAAAAAAGCCAATTAAGGCGCCAAGGATTATTCCTTGATACCAAACTAAATTTTTGTTTACTTTTTTTTCAGATGGTTTGATTAGCATTCTTGCAATTGCGACAATTAAAAGTACTCCCAATATCTTTTTATACGAGCCAACATCTATTTCGCAAGTTCCGCCAAGATATGCCATTGGAATTGAGCCAATAGCAAAAAATAAAAACAACTTCTGCTTAAAATGACCTTGTCTAAAATAGTGGATAAATGCAATTCCAGCTACAAACAAATTGAGCAGTAATGCTGTAGGTTTCATATAATTAGGGCTAAACCCAAATAACACCATTAATGCCAAATATCCACTCGCACCTCCATGGCCAACTGCTGCATATAAAAAAGCGACCACTGGTAAAACCAAGTAAAACAGCCAGATATCATCAATATTGGCAAACATAAACTATGGCAGTTTGTAAACAGAAACTGTATTACCAGCCTCGAGAACAGTCGTATTTTCTGGAACGTACACTAAACCGTTTGCTCCTGAAAAAGTATGAAGCATCGATGAGCTCTGCCCCTCTAGCACTCTCACCCTTTCGCCTTCTATTTTTGCTTTTAGAAATTGGGCTCGACCCCCTTTTTTAGAATATTCTTCAATCAGTTTTAGCTGGGTTATCTCCAATCCATCACTTTTTCCTGACATGATTTCCAATGCAGTTAATACATAAATATAAAAACATGAAAGTGCTGCTGCTGGATTACCTGGAAGAGCGAAAAGAAGTTTATCATTATAGGAGCCAAAAAAAAGCGGTTTTCCTGGCTTTTGCTTGACTTTATAAAATATTTCTTTTACTCCAATTTCTTTTAAAGCATGACCTACAAAGTCATAATCTCCAACAGAAATACCTCCCGATATAAGAATTACATCTGAGGAGCTCAATAGAGCTTCAATTGCACTTTTCGTAGCATCATATGTATCTTCAACTGTGCTACTTTTAACACATTCATACCCTGAATGCTTAATGGCTGAACTAAGCATAATTGTGTTACTTTCATATATTTTACCTTCAGGTAACAAATCTCCAGGCGAAACCAACTCGTCACCGGTAGCTAAAATTGACAGTTTAGGTTTTTTAAATACCTCCACTTCTGTAATACCTAAACCCGCTAAAAAACCAATTGCTGCCGGAGTAATTCTATCTCCTTTATTCATCGCAATTTGACCGATTGTTGTTTGCTCACCTTTCAAGCGAATATTCTTTCCGGCAGGAACAGTCTCTTTAAACGCGATGGTCTTCTCTTTGCTGTAAACTAGCTCTTGCTGAATAACGGCATTGGCACCTTTTGGAACTTTCGCTCCTGTAAAAATTCGTACTGCCTCACCTTGTTTTAAATCGAATTCTGAAGCGGAACCGCCAGCAGCAATTTCTCCAACAAGTTTGTATGATTTGATATCAGCAGAAAGATTAACAGCATATCCATCCATTGAAGATTGGTGAAAAGGTGGCATATTAATCTTTGAAATTAGATCTTTTGAAAGCACTTTATTCAAGGCACTGCTTAAATAAATAAGCTCATAGGTAGAATTTGGAAGATTAGTTTTTACTAACCTAATTGCTTCTTCGACAGATACCATAACCAAATCGTTTATTAAACAACCAAAGGTAACTGATGCAATGAATTGCAGTTGTTACTGAACAATTACCTTTTTTGCTACCGCATTAATTTCCACCAAATAAACACCTTTCTCCCAAGTTGCAACATCTATCTGGTGAAGATTAGTCTTAGAGATGGAAGAATAGACTAACTGACCTAATAAATCGTAGATATTTATTGTAACTCCAGCCGCAATATTTTGAACTATAAAAATATCATTTGATGGATTTGGGAAAATACTGAACTCTTTTCCCTGATCAAAATTCTCAAATACACTAACACCATTTGCTGCTACAGTAAAATCCCAGGTATCGCTCCAATCAGAATTAACCATGTTTGTTATCGTTCTTACTCGCCAATAATATTTTTGCCCGTGGATAAGGTTCGATGTTTCATGTTCTGTATCATTTCCATTTGGATTCACACTCGAAAACAAGGTGACACCTGTTTGTAATAAACTAGAGCTAAACAAATCAGTAGTGTCTAACTCCCACTCATAGTTGTTAACTCCATCAACAGATTTCCAATCAATTATTTCGTTATCCGGTCTTGCCCCAGCGCCATCCAAAGGCAAATAAAGTTCTGGTTTTGTATCCCAAACTCCGTCTATATTAATATCATCGATGTACATATTATTACCACTGTCACTTTCGAACACAAACTTGAACATAAAGTTATCCGTTAAGTATGATGAAGGAATTCCACCTACTGAGTATTCTTTCCAATGGCTAGTGTCCGAAGGGGTAAAATTACCAGCGACAGATGCTGCACTTGTTAAAGCACTTCCCGTTTGACTTAACCTAATGGCCCAGGATTCTCCACAATCGCTAGAAACATATACTCTTAGCCTATCTTCGCTAGAAGTATTTGAATGTTGAGCATAAGCTAACTTAAATGTAAAATTTATCGATTCTAGAGGGCTCAAATCTATTGCGCCACTAATCAACTCATCAATTGCGCCTTTATTGTTCCAATAATTAGTCATCTTTATAGATGAGTTTCCGGTAAACGAGGCAGCATCTGTCAACTCAAATTTAAAAATATCATTTTGTTCATTAATTGAGAACCACTTAGCATTTGGAATAGATTGAGTAGTCTCAAAACTCTCTTGAATAGGCGGATAGTTACTAATGGGATCTGAAACTAAAATATGCATTGTTTTTGTTTCAATATAAGAAGAAATTCCATTACCAACGTTTAAAGTAACATCATAAAGCCCTGGGGCAGCATAATAAACTTGCGGCTGACTTATTGATGAGTTAGATGGCACCGCGCCTGGAAAAGACCATGCCCAGGAATTTTTATTAAACACTAATGATTGATCAAAAAACTGGATTGTTCCATTACTACAAATAAAATTGGTAGATAAAAAATCTGCACCAAAACATTGACTTAAACCCGTAGCAATTAAGTTAGACTCTGTCCATAGGTTGTTTCTTCCTGCGGTTGAACTTTCTAAAGTGGCTCGCATTCTATCGGCTTGACCTTCTGTAAACATCTGAGAACAAGAGGTATAATCCATGTAATTATTCACGTTATCTAGAGATCCACATGTTTGCTGAGCGAGATCGCACCCACCAAGACGACCTTCACAATTAGGCGTATCAGAAACATTATCATCAGAATTACAGTTACTTGCCAAATCTGGATCGTTTGATGGACCCCATGTATGCGACAAATTAAACCAATGGCCAATCTCGTGCGTTAGCACACGTTGAGTCCCCCCAACATATGTATATCTAGTGTAAATCGCATCTGTTCCTGCACCAGTGCCACCTGGGGTATATGTATATGCGGCAACCCCTGCTGCTGATGGATTACTGCATGAGGCCGCGTCCATACATTTTACAACGAAAAAATTCATATACATATCTCTCGGCCATATTCTACCGCTGGCCGCTTGGTTAGAGCTAGGGTCTTCTGTATCCGATGTAAAGTATCTCACAATTCCATTTGTTGGATCACCATTAGGATCGAGCTTAGCTAATACAAATTGGAAATTGGCATTACCTATGATTGGTTTAAACGCATCAGCTACAGTGTTAGTATCCGAATTGTATCCGTTGAAATCTGCGTTGAGCCTATCAATTTGCTCATGAATTCTTATATCAGGGATATTTTCAGGACCTCCCTCATGTAAAACATGAAACACAACAGGTATAATATAATTCTGCGTTGTTGTCCTATCAATATTCTCTAAAAACTCATGAGTGAAAGCTTCTAAATTTGCTTTATCACTAATGATTTGAGAAGCAGCTTCTGGATGTTCTAGCATGTATTGCTCTTCAATTCCATGAGTTGCACACCAGCTACTTGTAGATTGAGCAAAAACTCCTAATGAAGCTAAAGAGATTACAAGTGATAAGATATTTTTCATGATTACTTGGTTTATTTAACAATAAATTTAGAATAAGCAGAAGTAAATTCTGCGTCTAATTTAATGAAATACACCCCACCACTTATACCTTGTGTGTTAAACGGTATTGATTGATTTCCAGTGGTTGTTATGCCTAAAAATACCTGTTGAATTTCATCACCAAGAATATTGAATATACTAATTCTTACAACTTGATTTGGCTTGCTATTAAAATTAACCCAGCCATTGCTTTCTATAGGATTAGGAATTACTCTAAGGTTAAGCACATTATTATCAAAGAGATGTTCAACGCCAACTCCTGTTTCACTAACGGTAAAACTCCAAATGTCACTCCAAGCTGAAGGGATAGCATTTGTACGAGCCCTTACTCGCCAGTAGTACTTTTGCCCATGAATTAACCCTGAAGTTTGTATTTCGGTGTCTGCATTGTCAGGATTTGATGAAATAAAAGCCGGTGTACCTGTTTGAAGCTCTATAGAGTTAAAAGAACTTGAGGTATCTATTTGATATTCGTACTCGTCACAATTCTCCAAAGATTTCCAATTTAGCAATGGGCCATCAGAAAGGTTTCCTGCACCATCAAAAGGACTTTCTAATACAGGAAAAGCCTTATAAACTCCAGTTATATTAATTTCATCTAAGTAAAAATGATTACCGCTATCGCTTTCTAATTCAAATTTATACATAAAGCCTTCATTTAGTAACCCTCCAGAAATAGATGCTAATGTCTGCGTATTCCATTGACTTGATGAAGGGATAAACGCAGATGAAGTGCTACTTCCTGTTGTCATAATTGAAGCTATTCCTAACCACCCTAGCGACCACGTTTCACCACAATCACTTGAGAATGATAATCGAACTTTGTCAATCGAGCTGCCCACTTGAGCATAGGCATATTTAAATGAAAAACTTGCTGATGCCATTTGTGATAGATCAATTGTACCGCTAATCAAGGTTTCCCTCTCTCCAACATTGTTACCTAAATTCTTAACTACTGCCGAATTAGATCCTGAATATGCGGCATCAGCTGTTAGCTCCCATTTATTTGACGATCCATCTGTATTCTCCACAAACCATTCTGTAGAAGGCAACGAAGTTACATTTTCAAAACTTTCAGTATAGGGATAGTTTTGACCAATAGGATCGACTACAAAAATGTAATTTGATTTGGTTACCGACTCATTCTGACTACCTAGAGTTACATCTAATGAAACATCATGAACTCCCAACGCATGATAATATACAAGGGGATGCTGGATACCAGAAGTATTCGGAATGCCCGTTATGAAATTCCAATCCCAATCAGAAGCAGTTGCAATCGAAACATCAGTGAAAGAAACGAAATTTCCTGCACAAACTATATTTTTCGAAACAAAACCAGCTTCACATAGCTGGTCTACTCCTGTTTGCGCCAAGTTCGCTGAGCTCCATAAGTTGCTTCTTTGGCCAACCGATGATTCTAAGGCAGCGTGCATCCAATTTATTTGACCCTCGGTAAACATTCGATCGCAATTGGCATAATTCATATAATTTTGAACATTATCCAATGTTCCACAAGTAATAAGTGTTGTGTCGCAACCACCGCCATTCCCTTCGGTGAGTGGAGTATCTGTTATATCATCGTCATCATTACAATTCGCAGCAACGCCTGGTGTGTTTGTAATACCCCAAACATGTTTTAAATTAAACCAATGCCCACATTCGTGTGTTAATGTTCGAGACCGTGATTCACTACTTTGCTCGATCCTTCCAACTCCATCAAAAAGTACAATAATTGCATCAACAGCGGCATTTCCTCCTGGTAAATAGGTATAACCTCCAGAACCATTAGCCGTTGATTTTACAACAAAAATATTCAAGTACTTTTCTCTTGGCCACATTCTTCCCGACTTAACACCGTCATCAGCTAGGTTTGTTGCGGCATCAAAATATCGATTAATGCCACTTGTCGGAACTCCTAGTGGATCCCGTTTTGCTAATCTAAACTCTATATTGCTATCAGATAACAAATCTCTAAATTCAGTTTTCACCTCAACCGTATCCGGATTTCTTAGTGAAAAATCCCTGTTCAGAACAAACATTGCATCCAAAATTTGTTCATCTGAAATATTCTCGAGACCACCTTCATGAATTACATGAAATACAACCGGAATAACATAATCATTCGAGGTTCTAGAGCCACTATTAATAAAGTAATTGCTGAAATTTGCTAACTCTTCTCGTGCTTGATTTATTTGTTCCTTCTCGTTTGGATGATTTAATAAATAATCAAACGATGCTTCATCTGTCCCACATTTCACTATGGCATTTTGACCATAGGTATTCAACATCAGGGTAAGTCCAACAAACAATCCTATCAACCTCATATCACAAATTTTGTCCTTTCATTTATTAAAGGGCAGCAATATACTGCATTTATGCGAGTTGTTAAAAGGAAAACTACGTATTGAATATCTATTGCCAATAGTTTTTGGAAGCCTAATTGATATCTATAAATCTTTCGATATCTTTTATTAAACCAAAAACAACAATGCTATCTGTATCATAAATCATCGTTTCTGTGGTGGGAACACCTAAGATATGTTCCTCGATAGTTGCCTTCCCGTCTTTCGTTTTCTCATAACTACGCTTTATAGTTACCAAGTTAATTTTGTATTTATTTCGAAGATTAATTTCGCCAACTGCCTTATTAATAATTCCTTGCGGTGCTTTAATCTCAACAATTTCGTAATCATCGGGCAATTCTAAAAATGAAAGTACGCTTGGATTGAGAAGTTGTTCAGTAACAACTTTAGCAACCTCATCTTCGGGAGATAGAATTTCTTCTACTCCAATTTTCTCCAAAATCATTCTTTGCTGGCGGCCGTGAGCTCTTGCTATGACTCTTTTGACTCCTAATTCCTGAACATAAACAGTGCTTAATAATAGCGCTTCAAAATCCTCCCCGATTGCCATTACAACAGCATCGGCTTCTTGAATATTTTGGGTTCTTAACGCACGAATATCAGTAGCATCCATAGTTACTGCCATAGCAACATCATCCTTAATTGCTTCGATGTGATTTTCATTATTATCAATTGCTAAAACCTCCACCCCTTTTGCGGAAAGGTTTCTAGCAATAGCTTCGCCAAACTGACCAAGGCCGATAACAACATATTTACTACCTACAGCCATTATGCCATTGCATTGTTTAGGTCATCAATCAAATCTTCAACATCTTCAACACCGACACTAAGACGAATTAACGAATCTACTACTCCACTTTTTACTCTTTCTTCTTTGGGAATGGAAGCATGTGTCATAGTCGCTGGATGTCCAATTAATGACTCTACACCGCCAAGTGACTCTGCCAAACAGAAGATTTTGACCTTTGCTACAATTTCGTGAGATTCTTCAAGACTATTTCCTTTAAGAGTAAAAGAAATCATACCTCCAAAACCTGTCATTTGCTTCTGAGCAATAGCATGATTTGGGTGAGATTCAAACCCTGGCCAATACACTTTATCAACCTTTGGATGATTTACCAACCACGTGGCAATTTTCTCTCCATTTTCACAATGTCTTTGCACTCTTAGATGTAATGTTTTAATCCCTCTAAGCACTAAGAAACTGTCTTGGGGCCCACAAACTGCTCCGCTACTATTCTGAATTCTATAAATTTCTTCTGCAATTTTTTCATCATTACAAATTAACGCTCCCATCACTACATCTGAGTGACCACCCAAATATTTAGTTACGGAATGCATAACGATGTCAGCACCTAAATCCAATGGGGTTTGAAGATACGGTGTTGCAAATGTGTTATCAACAGACAATAAAACATTATTGCTTTTTGCAATTTGAGAAACCGCTTTAATATCGATAATGTTCATCATTGGATTTGTTGGCGTTTCAACCCAAATCAGTTTTGTGTTTGAATTAATTTTTTCTTCAATAGCGGAAGTATCTAGCATAGATACGAAGTGAAATTTAATGCCGTATTTCTCGAATATAGTTTTGAATAATCTAAAAGATCCTCCATACAAATCATTAGTTGAAATAACTTCATCTCCTGGATTAAGCATTTTAACAACACAATCCATAGCTGCTAAACCTGAGCCAAAACAAGCTCCAAATTTTCCATTTTCTATGGCTGCAAGATTTTTCTCTAGCGCGTGTCTGGTTGGGTTTAATGTTCTGGAATATTCATAACCTTTATGAACCCCGACACCCTCTTGAATATAAGTTGATGTTTGATAAATTGGTGTCATAATAGCACCTGTTGCTGCATCTGGCCCAAGACCTCCGTGAATCGCTTTCGTGCCAAATCTCATATTATCTTGCATTGCTCACAATTTTGCTCGAAAATAATAATTCCACAATTATTATTGACTTTTAAACTTGATTAACTTTCGTTTTAAAAATACACGTTGTATCCATTTAGGAAGGACGATTACACCAATTAATAAATAAGGCCAATAGCCTAATACTCGCCAAATCACGCCAAGTACTTCAGACGGTGCTCCGGAAATAAAGTTTCCAAGAAATTGCGGAAACAGAACCTCTGCAACCCCCGAGCCTCCCGGGGTTGGGCTAATTAACATGACTACCCACATAATAAGCTGACGAGCATAAATTCCAAAATGAGAAATTGAATTTAATTGAGAAAAAGCTAAAATGATAAAATTGACTACCCAAAATCTAGCTGTCCAGGCAAACAATGTGGCTCCAAATGCCCTTATCCAAAAAATAAAAGGCTTACCTTTTAATTCCCTTGAAGTAAAGATAAGGTCTTCTCCTATTTGTTCTACACTTTTTCTCCAACGTTTAAGGACGCCTAAACGGCAAATTTTGACCATCAGATTCTTAATTCCTTGTGGATTAAAAAAAGTAGCATACAGCATTACGGAGGTTAATAATAATATAAATCCATAACCAATTAAAAAGAGAGACTGAATGCTCATCAACCAGCCAAAAAATGTACCTCCACTATCATTTGGAAAGATGTTTTCAATACCCGCCAATAAGATTACAGCAGGTACCATTAATACATAGAATAGTTCATCTAAAAAAGCAGTTGTCATAACTAGAGCCGTGCTTCTACCTAAAGATATTTTTTCCTTGTTAATAATAAAAATTGCAATACCAGCTCCTCCCACAACCGATGGTGTAATTGCCGAGGCAAACTCCCATAACATAATAACATCAAAACTATTACGCCATGAAATTTCATTATTGGTAAGGATCCTAATTCGATACATATAGGCAAAATCTCTGATTACCATCATGAATACAGCAATTAGAATCCAAAAAATTGTGGAGCCGCCCCAATTCATTTGTTGGATTGAATCAAGGTCTAAAGAACTCCACAACAAATAAAGAACACCAGCTATCCCAATAAGTACTGGAAAGATAATCCGTTTTAAGGAAAAGAAATTCAATATCTTTCGCGAATCACTTATCACTATATTTCAAGTATTTTTGTGCCAAATTTGGATACAATGAAAACGTTTTTCTACTTAAACACATGCTCTACCTGTCAAAGAATTATGAAAGAGTTGAATCTTGACAAAGTGGAACTTAAGGATATCAAAACTAATAAAATTACTTTGCAAGAAATTGATGAAATGGCAAAACTGTCTGGCTCTTTCGAATCATTATTCAGCCGAAGAGCTCTAAAATACAAGTCACTCAATTTAGCATCGAAGTATCTCAAAGAAGATGATTATAAAAATTACATATTAAAAGAATACACCTTTTTAAAAAGACCAATCTTAATTACTCAAGATAAAATTGTGATCGGTAATTCAAAAAAAGCAATTGAGGAAATGATAAATACCCTTCAGTAAGCATATGAACAAGTATTTACCTCATCTAGCACTCTTAGCTGCAAACATTATCTATGGAATTAATTACACTGTTGCTAAAGATGTAATGCCTAATTATATTGAACCATTTGGTTTTATTTTACTGCGTGTTCTTGGAGCACTTTCGCTTTTTTGGATTATTCATATTTTTGGTAATAAAGAAAAGATTGATAAAAAAGATTTGCCAAGAATAATAGTTTGTGGGTTTTTTGGTGTGGCTCTCAATCAATTATTATTCTTCAAAGGTCTAGACATTACAAGCCCAATTAATGCATCGATAATTATGACAAGTAATCCAATTCTTGTTTTAGTTATTTCCAGTTTTCTATTAAAAGAAAGAATTTCATTAACAAAAAGTTTAGGTATTGGGGTTGGGCTAATTGGGGCATGCACGCTGATTTTCGTAAGTCAAAATTCAAACAAATTTGGTTTTGGAAATGATACTGTGTGGGGAGATGTAATGGTTATGATCAATGCCGCATCGTATGGAGTTTATCTCGTTTTAGCAAAGCCTTTAATGATAAAGTATCAACCCTTAACTGTAATTAAATGGGTCTTTACATTCGGTTTAGTGTTCGTTTTTCCTGTCGGCATATCCGAATTTGCAGCAATTCAATGGTCTGCTATGCCTCAAAAAATTGTCGGAGAGGTCACTTTTGTAGTTATCGGAACCACTTTTTTAGCTTATCTACTAAATATTTATGCGCTGAAAAAAGTTAACCCATCGGTCGTAAGTATATACCTGTATCTGCAGCCAATTATCGCAACAATTGTTTCTATCTCACTCGGTGCAGATAGTTTAACCACGGTAAAAATTGTTGCAACAGTTTTTATCTTTACCAGTGTATATTTAGTTAGCAAGCCTAATTCAAGAAAGCACAAAAAAATTCATTAATCGTTAAGCACTAATAATCTTATTCATCAATAGTTATCTTTGCAAAAATTATTGAGATTATGATTCGTTCGATGACCGGTTTCGGAAAAGCTTTTGGGGAATACCAAGACAAAAAAATAAATGTTGAAGTACGCTCACTAAATAGCAAACAGCTTGATCTAAATACAAGAGTTAGCGGTCTCTATCGAGAGAACGAACATTCTTATCGCAGCCGCGTTGGGAAAGCTGTTATTCGTGGCAAATCGGAACTTTCTATTTATATAGAAAATAATACGGAGCTCCCGAAAGCTGCAATAAATGTTCATTTAGCGAAAAACTACTATAATGATTTAAAAAGCTTTGCTGATAGCATTAATGAAAGTAAAACTTCGCTACTTAGTCAAGTACTAAGAATGCCTGATGTTATGAAAACTTCACATCCTGAAATTGAAACAGAAGAATGGGAAACGGTTTCGAAAACGATCGAAAAAGCTATCGTTAAATTCAATGAATTCAGAATTCAAGAAGGCGAAAAATTAGGAAATGATTTTAAAATGCGTTTACAAACCATGCGCAATTTACTTTCCGAAATCGAAGGGTTAGATGCTGATAGAATTAATAAAGTTAAAGTAAAATTAAATGCCAATCTTGACACATTAAAAATTGAGATTGATCAAAATAGATTTGAGCAAGAATTAATTTACTACCTTGAGAAGTATGACATAACTGAAGAAAAAGTTCGGCTTAGGGCTCATTGTGAATATTTTATCGAAACAATGAATGAAAATGATGCACAAGGAAAAAAGCTTGGATTTATTGGTCAAGAAATGGGAAGAGAAATTAATACTATTGGCTCCAAAGCAAACCATTCTGAGATCCAAAAATTAGTTGTTCAGATGAAAGATGAACTCGAAAAAATTAAGGAGCAAGTTTTAAACGTTTTGTAATTTGGAAGAAGGCAAATGTATAATCGTTTCAGCACCTTCTGGAGCCGGAAAAACTACAATAGTTCAGCATCTTCTGGGTATGGATTTGGGGTTAGAATTCTCCATATCTGCAACAAGTAGAGAAAAGCGAAATAAAGAAATTGATAAGCAAGATTACTTTTTTCTGTCTGCCGCTGCTTTTAAATCTAAAATTAGCGATAACTTGTTTTTAGAATACGAAGAAGTGTATCCCAATCAATTTTACGGCACGCTCCGATCAGAAATAAATCGAATTTGGAGCAAAGGAAAGCACGTGATTTTTGATGTTGATGTAGTTGGAGGACTTAATCTTAAAAAAATATTTGGGGACCAGTCATTAGCCGTTTTTATAATGCCCCCTTCGATTGAATCATTAAAAGAAAGGCTAACCAATAGAAGAACCGAATCTCATGAAAAGCTAAAACTTAGACTAGACAAAGCCGAAAATGAAATAGATTTCGCTACAAAATTCGATAAGATCGTTGTTAATGATCAGCTTTCTCATGCCATTGGAGATGCTGAAAAATTAATTAAAGAATTTGTTGTTGATTATTAGAAGAAATGACTGCTAAGAAAAAAATAGGTCTATTTTTTGGCACATTCAACCCCATTCATGTTGGCCACATGATTATCGCAAACTATATGGCAAACTATACCGATTTGGATGAAGTTTGGCTGGTAGTAACTCCACAAAATCCTCACAAACAGAAAAAATCCTTATTGAAAGACTATCATCGGTTGGCTATGGTGCGAGAAGCCGTTTTTGATAACAACAAACTCAAGGCTTCGAACATTGAGTTTGACCTACCAAAGCCATCATACACAATAAATACGCTTGTTTATATAGAAGAAAAATATAGCAATACCGATTTTGTTTTAATAATGGGAGAAGATAACTTAAGAACCTTCTCGAAATGGAAGAACTACAAACAAATTATTGACAGGTGTGCACTTTATGTTTATCCAAGGACTCCAACTTTTGAAGAGCAAACTAATGAGCCTAACAATACTAACTTTATCCATAAAAAAGTAAAAATGCACGATCTTCCCGTAATGAAAATTTCGGCGAGCTTTATTCGAAACGCAATAAAAGATAAAAAAGACGTACGTTATTTACTGACAGAACCAGTTCATAAATACATCTCCGAAATGCATTTTTACGAAAAGTAAGCTACAAAATAGTAATAACTTGATACGGCGAGAAACAATAAAACTAAGGATTCAGTAATAATGACTTTTTTAATTTGATCGAAAAATAAGCCAACTACTATTGATGCAGGTATAAGGATGGTCGTAATTGATAGCTCCCCTCCGCTAAAAATCATTTTTACTGTTAGAATAACAAAAAGCAAAAGAACGATACCTAACATTTTCCTAATTATAGATGCTTTTTGTGCATAATTACTAATAAAAACCATTAGGGCTGGAATAAACAGAAGCGCCATGGCAAGTAAAACAATGTATTTAGAATCTTGTATCTTTATTATTGAAAACGTTGGTAGCCAATTATTCACCTCTTGAATTGAATCAAAAAAGTATAAACCAGCTATTAAATACAAACACGGAAGAAAAAACCCACATAACGAAATTATCCAGTCATTTAAAGTAACCGACTTAAATGAAACTATTCCAACCCACACAATTATCATCAAGAAAACGTTACCAGAATCAAGAACTGACATTATGCCTATAAGGCCAGAAGAGTCGAATATTATGGATTTAGCTGCTGCTGAATTTGGTAAATGAAACAACCTTAACAACATTATTACCAACAAAAGATTGCAGATACTTTGAATAGAAACAAAAAAATGTTCTCCAGTTCCTAGAGTCAGCAATAAAAATGCAAAAGAAAATAAGAAAGATTTTCTTATTGAAATATTGCAAGTATTCACGAGTACACCTATTAAAATAGTTGTTAAAAATACCAAAATCAATCCTAGCGCTGCACTAGCAAATGCTTTTGCATTTATCCAATCAATAGATAATTGCAAAGCACTCTGAGATTGAATCAATTCAAAATCGACAGCAGTAATAACAGAAAAAAATTGGACCGAAAAACAAATCAAAAAAAGTGTAAGCGGTACAACGGTACGATCTGAACGAAAAAAGTTTACCAACATATTTATTTACTGCTAAGATTTTCTAAATTTGTAGCAAACAAAATTAAGAATATCATGTCATATACAGATGTAATTTACGCAATTGGAGATTTAGCAACGGCATCGTACGCGGGATTAAGGGCTTTAGGTTCAGGGCCTTATGGCTGGTTTAATTGGTTGCTTATTGGTGTCGGAATTGGTATGATGATTTGGTGGATGGGTCAGATGCTAAAATATGACAAAGAAGCTGAACAAAACGGAACGTTAAAATAGACAACACTTTTTCTATAAACCTTTAAGCCCATCTCATAACAGATGGGCTTTTTATTTGACTATTTCTTAAAAAATTGCTAAAAGAAAGTTTTAGTCACGTTTGTATTAACTCAATCGACCTTTAGATCTTTTAAATGA
This sequence comes from uncultured Flavobacteriales bacterium, assembly GCA_905480125.1. Classification (GTDB taxonomy): domain Bacteria; phylum Bacteroidota; class Bacteroidia; order Flavobacteriales_G; family NORP312; genus NORP312. The sequence continues at coordinate 26,034 of CAJQPE010000015.1, forward strand.
AGTCAATTTAAGCAACTAATGGACTGAAATTTTTAAGCATTATAGATTTAGAATGGATGTTGAATCTATCAAATTAACCATTAATTTTCGAACGTGAAAGTGTAGGCATGTATATAGAAAAGGGAAGGATGTTGATAATAACAATCAAAAAAATATAACCTAACCTACCAAACCTATTTTATGTATTTTAGTCAGAACGTTAGCCATAATTAAAACTACACCACAAATTGAGTCTACATAAAATGCCCCGTACGGGCTTGAAAGGAATCATTTCACATTGGAGACAGGATTTCTTGGCCGCCATAAGTGTATCCTTGGTGGCACTGCCACTAGGTTTGGGAGTAGCATCCGCTTCTGGTTTCCCTCCCATTGCAGGATTAACGTCGGCTATAATAGGTGGTATTGTTGTAACCCTTTTCAGGGGAAGCCATCTTGCCATCAATGGTCCTGCTGCGGGACTCATTGCAGTAATCCTTTCTGCAGCTTATTCGCTTAATGATGGCTCGGGTCAAACACTAAATTATTTACTGGCTGCTATATGTATTTCCGGATTAATACAAGTATTACTAGGTGTATTAAAATTAGGCCGAATAGCAGAGGTTATTCCATCCTCAGTGATTCAGGGCATCATGGTGGCGATTGGTATCATTATCTTTTCCACTCAAATACATGTGGTGATGGGAACAATTCCAGAAGGTAAAAACACCATAGATCTTCTAAAAGAAATCTTTATCCAAATACCGAATATTCATCCTGTAATATTCGGGATATCTGTTGTTGGTATTATTTTTTTGGTTGTTATTCCCAAAATGCAATCCAGGGTATTTAACTATTTTCCAGCCTCGTTGTGGGTGCTGGCTATTGCAATTATTGCAGCTTATATATTTAATTTCTTTGAGCCCCACAGCATTTTTATGTTTGGAAGGCCTTATTTCCTCGGCCCGGATTATCTAATAGAGATACCCGACAAACTGATCGATGCTATAGTGCATCCTAATTTCAGCAGGATAGGAGATTACAGGTTTTGGATAGCAGTGTTATCCATTTCTATAATTGCCTCGATACAAACACTTGCAATGGCAAAAGCAGTTGATAAACTGGATCCTTATAAACGTAAGACCAATTTGAACAAAGACCTAATCGGGGTGGGCCTGGCAACGGCTCTATCAGGTGCAATAGGTGGGCTGCCTATAATTACAGTTATTGTTCGCAGCACTGTAAATGTAAACAATAATGCCATGACTAAATGGTCCAATTTTTATCATAGCTTATTGATTATTGCTTTCCTTTTTATTCTTACCCCCGTAATACAAAAGATACCGGTTGCCGCCCTAGCTGCAATCCTTGTGCATATAGGTTTCAGGTTGGCATCACCTGCTGTATTTAAGAAGACATACCAGATGGGAATGGAGCAGCTCATTTTTATGGTTATAACCATTGTTATCACACTATATTCAGATCTGTTATGGGGGATAATAGGAGGCAGTCTATTTGCCTTAATGGTTCATATCTTATTATCGAGGATGCCGCCAGGAGAATTTTTTAAGAAGTTGTATTCCAATAAAACAAAAATATCGAAGACCAAAGAGGGGCACTTTATTTTGCAAATCGAAGGGATAGCTAGTTTTCTATCTATTCCCAAAATCAGCAAAATGTTAAATGTGATCCCCCCTGGATCTGATGTTAAGATTGACCTAAGCAAAACAAGACTAGTCGGTATGACCTACATGGAATACATAATTGATTTCTTAAACATGCAAAAAGATGGTGGTGGAAATGTAGTTATTATCGGATTGGATGACCATGTATCTTCCTCCACACATAATCGGGCTTTGAAAATTTCCTTAAACAAAACTCCCCCTGTGCTGTCTCCACGTCAGCTAAGGCTTAAAGACCTCTCAATTGAAAAAGGTTTCCAATATACAAGCCAGGTCGACTGGAATACCTCTTATCTCAGGAATTTCCACTTCTTCGAAATCAAGTCAATCGAGCGCAAAGAAAATTGCCTGAGCGGCAACTTTGATAAGCCAAATGTAAAATGGGAAATTGCTGAAGTAACCTTTAGCGAAGGAGCTGCTTTTAATGCTGAAGTTTTTATGGTGTCTGTTATGGTTTTAAAATTGAATAAAACGATACCCATATTCTCTTTAGAAAAAGAAGCTGTTTTCGAAAAAATCTTCGACCGGGTAATGGCCTTTTCTGGTTATAAGGATATTGACTTCAAAATGTACTCCGATTTTTCTAAAAAATTCCTAGTACTGGGGAAAAATGAGAATAGAATCAAGTCATTTTTCACTGATAAATTTGTGCGCTTTATGGAAAACCACCATATCTATCATTTGGAAAGTAACGGTGAGGCGCTACTAATTTTTGATAAGGTTAAGTTGGCTAGAACAGACGAAACAATTGCCCTAATAGATTATGGAGAAAAACTTGCCAGATTTTTGGATGTTGATAAACAGGGGGTTCAAAGACATTATGAGCATCGAGAGGTCTGCTGACCTCATGATTATCACTAACAATCTATGCGTGGCCAGTAGGACTTTTTGTTTTTATTGATCTTTCTTTAGAACTTAATTTTTCACTCCTCAGGAGCAGATCATAAGAGATGTATTCTTATTTCATAAAACAAGCGGAGGTATTAGCGCATTTATGCTCGTATATAGACTTATCTTGCTGATATTGTGATATTGTGATATTGTGATATTTAAAAACTAACCAATAACGAGCACACTTGCCGTAAACGGGAGTAAAGTAGCGTATGTTTTTATTAGTGTAATTACTTTACTTAATAAGTTTTTACAAAAAAAGCCCCAGGCAGTAACCCAGGGCTTTTTATCTGAAACAATTTTACAAGTAACTATTTAACAATCACTTTTCTTGTAGAGACAATGTTTCTTTCAACATCATTTATTTTTACAAAATAAATTCCCTTTGAAACTTTACCTAAGTTAACGTTTGCTTCACCAAAGTACTGGTTACTTGAAAGAATTTCTTTTCCATCTATAGAATAAATGCTCAAGGTATAGTTACCACTCATTCCTGCAATAGTAAACGTACCATTATTAGGGTTCGGATAAATTGTAATATTATCTTGAACAGTAACTTCAGCAATAGAAGAAGGCTCTATTTGCGTAACAGTAAGAGGATATACATCCAATATTACACCAGGTTGATATTCTGAGTTTGAACACGAAGTCAAGTTATCAACTATGCATCTGAACATCCAAGGATCCATTCTTTGTGCCAATGGGCCAACATTTAGCTGAGTACTAGTAGCTCCAGAGAATATTGCATTATCTACAATATCAACATAGCCCGATCCAGTTGAATCTACTTGCCACTGGTAAGTTGAAGGAGTAAAAAATGGTGAACTAGCAGCAACTGTATAAGTTACAGAGTCACCATCACAATGGCTTCCAGCCTCTGTAATTGTTGTAGAATATGGCAAATATGCTTGCGGAGAAACCGTTACAGAGAAAGTATCTGAATACAATGTACTTGGATTATTACAAGCCGGATCAAGATAAATTACAGCTCTATACGAATCTCCGTCCATTAATGAATCTGCACTTGCTAGAAACTGGCTACCTGTTGTCCAAGCATAGCTTCCACCGTCTTGTAAATCGGTAAATCCAGAACCCGTATCCACTTGCCATCTAATACTATCAGAACCAGAAGGGTATACCGAATTTGTAAATGTCTTGCCTTGACACAATACATGGTCATCACTGGTCTGGTCCATTATATAATCCTCCAATGTTAAATCAATCTCTAAAACAGATGGATAAATAGAAGTACTACATATGTTTGTATCCGAGTAAGAAATATTTATACCACACTGTATCCAAAGTGAGAAACTAAGGTCCGAATTTGAAACTGAATCCAACGAGTGAATAGTTAAAGTATTAGCATTTGTTTCGACTACGTTAGTTGAATATGAATCCAAATTATCAAGATACCAGATGTAATCATATATTGGAAAGAGAGTATCATTTCCCGCAAATATTGTGTCGTTTACAGGCACCGCATTATTGTAAGGAAACGTCTGGGCAGAAACACAACCATTCAGTATATCCATGTTAAAATTCCCTATAACATCGAAGTCCGAAACATAAACCATCTGCTTCATTGTATCAGTTCCAATAATATCGCATTGAATGATCAATGTATCACTAGCTACACCCAATTCTTCAGCTACAAGCATAAAGTAATTTGTACTTGACATAAATGAAGGAAAGTTACCTGCTGACCAATAAATATATAGATAAGAATTTGTTTCAAACTGTATGGTATCCCATGACATACTATCTAAACTAGAATACCATTGATAATTTATTGTTGAACCAAAATTACATTCTTGATTTAGTGATGTGCTGTACCAAACCTCAGGGTATAATTCGCAGCCTCCCGTATCTACAACAATGTGATCTCCTTGTAATGGATAATCAATGCTCCATCCAGTTCCTCCCATTACTACAGAAGAATCAACACTAACCGATAGACCTGCAGCATTTGAAGTATCAACTAGGTTATTACATGAACCAAACACAATACATCGGTACATGTTGCCATCCATATTAGCATCGGTAACTGATACAGATAATGAATTATTTGTCGCACCAGATAAATCGGAAAATCCAGAACCGTCATCCAATTGCCATTGGTAGGTATCTACCCCTTCTGATGCTTGTACATCAAAGTAAGCAGTTGGATATGAGCAATCAATTGTTACAGCTTGATTCTCTGGATGAGAATCGATCTGCAATGCCTTTACACTATATGTTCCCAAAAGTATTCCAGCAGCAATTAATAATAGATTTTTGTAAATTTTTGTCATCATAATTGTAGTTTAAATTTAAATTAAAGTGCGAAAGTCGCAATCACTGGCAACTTGGTATAACTTCAAATTCAATATTTCCCACAAATCAATATTAATAACTATATAGAGAGGTAATACCCTAAAGTTGAGTTTCAAATGAACCTGTCGCATTTTTTCACTAAAAATAACGGTAAAAAAATCTGAATTTGACTTCTATTTTACGAAATTTCAAAATTAAATCCGACCCAAAACCGACACCAAACGTGTTTTTGAAAACAAAAAACCCCTATACCTTAATGATAATAGGGGTTTCAAGTGAGCGCGCTAGGATTCGAACCTAGGACCGCCTCCTTAGAAGGGAGGTGCTCTATCCAGCTGAGCTACGCGCCCATTTTATGTTGTTCAGCCAAGAGATTATAAAAAAGGCCAACAATGTTGGCCTTTTTTGTGTCGGGGTGGCAGGATTCGAACCTGCGACCTCCTCGTCCCAAACGAGGCGCGATAACCGGGCTACGCTACACCCCGAACAATAGTGCAAAAGTATAACAAAGTTTTACTTCTACAAGACAAATGCGGAGAGACTGGGATTCGAACCCAGGGTACCCTTTTGGGGTACGCTTATTTAGCAAACAAGTCCTTTCGGCCACTCAGGCACCTCTCCATTAATGAACTTTATTAAGGACGGCAAAAGTAGCAATTACTTAATTATCTCAAAGTATTTTTTAGATATTAAAAAGAATAGAATTTTGTTATTAGCATCAGTAATGAGTTTTTTCTATATAGATGCTCAAATTAGAATTACGATATACTCCACATCTGCAGTAGAATATATGCACCTAGACAGTAAAAACGAAATAAGAAGCTGGAAGAAGATAAAAAACGAAGAAGCCCGCCTATTTTATATACCTAAAATCATGGTTGTTTTTAATTGCTTTTAAGCTTTCGAAAATCATACGAATAACATTATCTACATCATCTTTATGTACCGACTCAACAGTAGTGTGCATATAGCGAAGAGGCAACGAAATCAATGCAGAAGGTATGCCTCCATTAGCATAGGCAAAGGCATCGGTATCTGTACCAGTGGACCTAGAAGCAGCAGATCTTTGATAAGGCAATTTCGCTTTTTCTGCCGCCTTGATTATCAACTTCAATAAGTTATTATGAACCGCGGGGCCAACAGTTAAAACTGGGCCTTTACCACAAGCTAAATCGCCTTCAACTTTTTTATTAATCATAGGTGTCTGTGTGTCATGCGTTACATCAGTAACAATTGCAACATCTGGTTTAATAGTTTCTACAATCATTTCAGCACCACGCAAACCGACTTCTTCCTGCACCGAATTCGTTATATACAATCCAAAAGGTAACTTGGTCTTTGTTTCTTTCAACATACGAGCAACTTCTGCAATCATAAACCCACCTACTCTATTATCCAATGCTCTACCTACATAAAATTTATCGTTAAGTACCATAAATTCGTCTGTGTATGTAACAACATGCCCAACCTTAACACCAAGTTTTTCAACTTCTTCTTTTGTTGAACAACCGCAGTCTAAAGTAATATTAGAAATCTTTGGTGCTTCCTCTTTTCCTCCTCCCCTTCTAGTATGAATTGCAGGCCATCCAAAAACCGCATCAACCGTTCCATTATCCGTATGTATAATTACTCGCTTTGAAGGCGCAATCATATGGTCAGAACCACCATTACGAATCAAATAAATAAAGCCATCGCTAGAAATATAATTTACAAACCACGAAATTTCATCAGCATGTCCTTCAATTACAACCTTAAATTTTGCGTCAGGATTAATAACACCAACCGCTGTTCCGTAGTTATCTACAAATGTTTTATCTACATATGGCTTAACATAATCTAACCATAGCTTTTGTCCTTCAGATTCAAACCCTGTTGGTGCGCAATTATTGATATATGACTCTAAAAATTTTAACGATTTCTTATTCACGACTTGCTTCTTACTCATTTCATTTGTGTTTGATACAATAATAAGGAATTATCCGTTTTATTAAGTCTAAACCAATTAGTTGTTAGCTTTATCACCGAATGGAAAAATCAGATAAGAAAGAAAAAAAATCTCCTGCATTACTTTTTTGGAAGATATTTGGCACTGGAATGAGTTCTTTAGTTCTATTAATGCTAATGATAAGCTGGGGGCTATTCGGCAAGCTTCCCACGTTTGACGAACTTGAAAACCCTAAATTTTTCCTTGCTTCAGAGATCATTACTTCAGATGGAAAAACATTGGGAAGTTTCTACAAGGAAAACAGAATTAATGTTGAGTTTGAAGATTTATCACCGTATTTAGTGCAGGGATTAATAGCTACAGAAGATGAACGGTTTCGCAAGCATTCGGGCATTGATGCTAGAGGTTTAGCACGAGCAATTGCCTACGGAGGAACCAATGGTGGCGCCAGCACAATTAGCCAGCAACTCGCAAAAATGTTGTTCCACGAAACGCGAAATAAAAACAAGTTTAAAGCCATTCTCCAAAAATTAAAAGAATGGATTATAGCTTCACGTCTAGAACGAAATTATACAAAAGATGAAATCATCACAATGTATTACAACAAGTTCGATTTCATAAACCAAGCTGTTGGAATCAGACAAGCGTCACATGTTTATTTCTACAAAAAACCAATTGATTTAACAATTACTGAGTCGGCATTATTAATCGGAATGTTTAAAAACCCATCATTATTTAACCCCAATACAAAACCAGAGCGCGCTCTTAAACGAAGGAATGTTGTTCTGTTTCAAATGATGCGAAACGAATACATTTCTAAAGAAGAATTCGATTCGTTAAAGCAACTTCCGCTGGGGCTTAATTTTCAGGTTGTAAGACATAATCAAGGCCCTGCGACTTACTTTAGAGACATACTTAAAAAGCAGGTTCAAGAAATACTTCACGAGAAAAATATATTCGGAGGCTATATAAACGCAAATAGTAATGGCGAGCCATACAATATCTACAAAGACGGATTAAAAATCTATACTACAATCAATTCAAGACTTCAAGATCATGCAGAAAATGCTGTCGCTGAGCACTTAGGCAAAACGTTGCAAACTCAGTTTAATTCAGACATCAAAAACAATAAGTATAAACCGTATAACAAAACATACACTAAGCAACAATTTAACATTGCCATTGAGCGAGAAGTGAAGAATACACATCGATATAGAGTGCTTAGTGGACAACAATGTGGTGGATGTGGCAGAGGTGCCAATGTTATCGAAAAACAAAAGAACGATAAAGGTGATGAATATTTCTGTAAGTTTTGCGAACACACACAACCAGTAAAAACACAAAAGCAGATAGAAACCATTTTTAAGACTCCGCATCAAACTAAAGTATTCTCTTGGAAGGGCGAAAAGAAAGTAAACATGAGCCCAATAGACTCAATTAAATATATGAAAGGGATTTTACATGCAGGCTTTCTCTCTATGGAGCCATCAACAGGATATATCAATGCGTGGGTTGGGGGAATAGACAAACGATACTTCAGCTACGACCATGTTAGTCAAAGTAAACGCCAAGTAGGCTCCACCATTAAACCCATTCTATATTCACTCGCTATTAATGATGGAGTTATCAATCCATGCGATGAAATTCCGAACATACCTTACAGTATTGAAAAAGGAAAGTTTGGATTGATGGATGATTGGGAGCCTAAGTATTCCCCAAAATTCAATGGAATGTTGAGTTTCAAATACGGACTTGCTAATTCAATGAACAACATCGCTGCCTATATCATGAATAAAATGAGTCCAGGTGCCCTTGAAACTCAATGTAAAAAAATGGGAATAACCAGTAAATTGCAAAGCACAGCTTCGCTGTGTCTCGGCACATCAGACATCTCTCTAATAGAAATGATTGGGGCTTATGGTGTTTTTGCGAATGGAGGTATATGGAATGAGCCCACATTCCTTCTCCGTGTTGAAGACAAATATGGGAACCCCATTTATACAGCTGAACAAAAAATTAGCCGAGCAATGAATGAAGAAACTGCATATACAATGCTCGATATGATGAAAGGTGCTGTTGATGGGGCTTATAACAAAGACAGAGACAAAACTAGTGGAACATCAATGCGCCTCCGTTGGAAATATGGATTAAAAGCGCCTATTGCAGGTAAAACCGGAACTACACAAAACAGTACCGATGGGTGGTTTATAGGTATTACCCCAGATTTAGTTTCTGGTGCTTGGGTTGGTGCAGATGATCAATCCATACGATTTAACAATGGTTCTTTAGGACAGGGAGCCAACATGGCTTTGCCTATTTGGGGGCTCTATATGCAGGCCGTCTATGATGATAAAGAAATTGAAATCTCAGAGAAAGATTTTGTGCAACCTAATCCACATATTAAGAAAAGATTGGAATGCTCTAAAGATAATGGTGAACTATTTTTCAATTAGAAAATTAAATACCAAACTCAATCTTTTTTCTATTTTTACGAAAACCCAGGGCGGATCAATATTTTAATTATCCAAAGTAAATTCAATAGCACAAGAAATTAAGTTTGAATTTAACTAAATAATGTCTTCTCTAATTAAAGTTGCGGTAACTGGCGGCAGTGGCCATCTGGGCATGAGTCTTATTGAATTACTGCTTAAGCAAGGGTTTCTTGTAAAAGCACTTTACCACTCTTTCTTGCCTACCACAAAAAACGACAATTTAACTTGGGTAAAGGGTGACATAAAAATTTCAAAAAGTGCTAAACTGCTTCTAAATGAGTGCACGCATGTCGTGCATTGTGCAAGTGTTGTTTCGGTAGAAGATCGATTTGAAAAGGATGTATTTGATACAAATGTTAATGGAACTCAAAATGTAATTGAAGCATGCTTAACTGAAAATATTACTCGTCTTATTCATATTAGTTCCTCTCATGCTGTTTTAGAACCTAAACACAATGAAACGTTTGATGAATCGCGTCCATATAAAACGCAAAACGATTATACATATCCATGGAGTAAGGCGAAAGCAGAACAGTTAGTTATAAATGCTATAGGTAATGGTCTTAATGCTATCATTCTAAGACCTACTTCTATCGTTGGCCCACCAGATAGTAGGCCATCTTTAATGGGTAAAACATTATTTGATATGGCTAATGGAAAAATACCAGCCATTACATCTGGCGGCTATGACATAGTAGATGTGCGTGACCTTTCTCAAACCATTATTAATTCGTTTAATAACGGTAGATGCGGTGAAATATATAATACAGGAGGCGCTTTTGTTACTATAAATAAATTGGCACAGTTTTCTAATCCAGAACAAAATCCCATTAAGGTTTCATTAGATATTCTTTTATTTATTTATCCATCCATCAAAATATATAAGAAGTTCTTCAAGATTCCCTGGCCAATTACTAAACAAAGTTTACTGGCATTGAAAAATGCGGCTAAAAGAGTAGATTCGTCAAAAGCTAAAAAAGAACTTAATCACACTTGCCGACCGATTAAAGAAACTATTGAAGATCTGCTGAATTGGAATAAAAAAGAAAATGAATAATGAAATCTTCAATATAATTTGCATTTCGTGGAGCGTTGTTGCCATATTAGCATTTATTCTGTTGCAATTTGTTACGGCACCATACGGAAGACACATTAAAAATGGCTGGGGGCCTGAAGTTTCGAACCGCCTTGGATGGATACTAATGGAAATTCCTTCTTTCGCTATTATCTTGTACTTTTTTGCAACTTCAAATCAAAGTTTATACGCTTCGCTGTTGAGCCTGTTTTGGCTAATACATTATCTGAATAGAACCTTTATTTTTCCATTTAGATTAAGAACTAAAGGAAAAAAGATGCCACTAGCGATTGTTGCCGCTGCAATATTTTTTAACCTTTTTAACGCTAGCCTAAACGGATATTTCTTAGCTGATATGGAGCAATACAGAAACATCAATTTTACCGAATGGAATTTCTTTGCAGGTTCTACAATATTCGTAATAGCTTTTGTTTTTAATCAGTTAAGCGATAGCACTTTAATCAATCTTAGAAAACCTGGTGAAACAAGATATAAAATCCCATTTGGTTATTTATTTAATTACGTGTCATGCCCAAACCACCTCACCGAGTTTCTGCAGTGGACTGGCTTTGCTTTAATGGCCTGGAATCTTCCAGCACTAACATTTTTAGTATGGACCGCTGCCAACCTATTTCCAAGAGCAATGGAACATCATAAATGGTATAAAAATCACTTTGACAACTACCCCAAAGACCGAAAAGCGATTATTCCTTGGATTATTTAAATTTTATAATTCGAATTACCCCTAAATCTTAAACCAACTTTATTCCACTAGCTTCGATAGTTACTTTTCGCTGCTTGTATAGAGAACCCAGCGCTTTTTTAAATGCTTTTTTGCTTATCCCGAACTGAAAAGAAATAGCTTCGGGAGAGCTTTTATCGGTTAATGCCAATTCTCCGTTATTCTCAACCAATGTATTATAAACAAGGTCGACATTAGAGTCATTAAAGTTGTCATAACCGATTGCTTGCAATGTAACATCTAACTTATTGTCTTCTCGAATGTTCTTAATGTACCCTTTAAGTTTCTCTCCGATATTTAACTCTTTATGGACATCGCTATTGAATACCAGACCTTTATGCTCTCCTTTTATAATAACAGAATAACCCAATTCAGATTTATGGTAAACCATTAAATCGACTTCATCTCCAACAGCAACTGACAACTCATGATTTTGCAACCTTCGCTCAAGTTTATTTGTAGCATACAGCCTTTCAGTTTCATCATCAAAATCCATGTATACAACATACCAACGACCTTCTTCCATTTTTGCGCGTTGTTCCTTAAACGGAACCAACAAATCCTTTTCCAACCCCCAATCCATAAAAGCCCCAACAGCAGAAACATCGGCAACTTGTAAAAGCGCAAATTCTCCTAAATGTATTTTAGGTATAATGTTAGTTGCGACCTTTCGCTCTTCATAATCGAGATAAACGAATACCTTTATTTTATCACCTATTTCATACTCTTCAGGACAGTATTTATTGGGTAAAAGAACATCTTCATCTTCTTCATCTCCTAAATATAAACCAACACTAGTACAGCGTAAAATTGTTAATTCGTTGTATTTGCCTATCTCAATCACTTTACAATTTTTCTACAAAGCTAAACAATGCGAATTAAATTTCTTGTAACATATAGTCAATGAGATCTTTTTCGTAATTGTAAAATTTATAACTAAAAAAGAGCGCCAGAAATATGCCATATAAAAGTAGCAACCTCTTTCTATTGTCAATAACTTGAATTTACACTACATTTGCCGCCTTAGAAAAATTAAACACTACAAGCTATGCAAATAGAAGGCGCTTCTAAAATCATTGAGTCAATTGATCAAACCATTGGGAAAGATGGTCTTGACAACAAAAAACTAATCCCTAAATTAAAAGAATTAAGAGAGTTAGCTCGAGCAGAAGAAGATCCATTAGTGGTTAAAACACTTCGTTTAATCTATGAATACCTAGAAGAAAATAATGCTTTTGATATAATTCCTGCGGTAATTGCAGACGAAGAGGATGAAGAAGAAGAGCCAGAAGAACCAATGGATTTGACTGACACCGAAAACTTGCAATATTTAATGCAGCTAATTGCTAAGTCTGAGAATCCATATAACCGGGAGGAAATAAAAGGTTACAGAACCGAACTTTGGGACATCTAATTTGCGATTTCTGAAAAAATTTTTAAGCCCTTTCCGTTTCTTCGGAAAGGGCTTTTTCTTTACGTAAAATATTTTAATGATGTTTGCCCCTCTAATTTTCGTAGCGAACTCTTTTTTTATATTTTTACCATACCAAAACAAAACAGCAGATGAAATTTTTAACAAAAACATTTTCAGCTAGAAAAGGATCACAAGTAAAAGTAACTTTTAGTCACCCAACAATTGTTAAATTGATGTCTAAGAGAGATTTGGCTAAATACAGGAAATCTCAAACGCATTCTTATTGGGGAGGCAATTTTAAAAGCTCTCCAGTTGTTTTTGGTGTACCCCGTAATGGACAATGGTGTGTTGTTGTTGAAAAAGGAACTCGAGATAAGCCTCTAGACGTTGAAGCCTCAATTGAATTAGTTTCTGGAGGATTAGAACCCACTGCTTTGCCAGGGGGCGGGGCTATTCCCAAACCAAAACAAATTAAGGAGACTGCCCCAGAAGAAAATAATAGCATTGAAGATAGTGTGGTTCCAGAAGTAGAAGATTTCTCTGATGGTGACGCAGAAAATAAGCCTGAGTAGGCAAAGGTTTATTTTTTATCGAAATAATGATGTCGATTACTGGCTCAATATTCACAGGGTTTTATTATTGGGCTCAGTCATACAAATAGTTTAACTATAATAGCAGAATTCAAAAGTATTTAAAGGGGCTATGAAATACTAATAGCGAATTCTAAGAATATCAACATACTAGCTATAACCCATGGAAAGCCCTCTCGTTTTATATAATAAAATAAATAATTTTGGTAGATTATTAGACATGAAATTTGAAGTGTCAGAACCTGGTCGTGTAATTTATTCCATGCCTGTTACCAAAGATATTCTCGCAACCACTTCTGCTGCACATGGTGGAGCATTAGCTGCATTCATGGATGCCATCATCGGTGTCGCTTCATTATCTGCTGTTGCAGAAGAAGGAAAACTTGTTTCTACCGTAGAATTTAAAATCAATTACTTAAACCCTGCTCTGCTAAATGACCAACTTCGGGGGTTGGGCAAAGTGATTAAAAAAGGGAAACGTATTATAATTACACAAGGGGAAATATTCAACCAAAAAAATGAGCTACTTGCTATTTGCACTGGCACTTTAAACGCATACCCAATAGAAAAAAGTGATATTCTTAGATCTCAATAAAGACGTCTTGCGTGCACCATTTATTTAAAAATGATAGTGCGTTCACTTTAGTTAGTTTATCTTGCGCCTAAAATAAATTTACGATGAAAAAAATACTATTCGCGACTCTCGCCATACTAATTACACTTCCTGTTCTCGCTAAAAAAGGAGAAGAAAAAAAAGACAAAGGAAAATATAAAACCTCAACATTCAGTGGGTTAAAATTTAGGAGTATAGGTCCTGCATTAACCTCTGGAAGAATTGCTGATATTGCAGTTAACCCAAACAATAACGCAGAATATTATGTAGCTGTAGCTTCTGGTGGTGTTTGGAAAACTACAAATCATGGGACTACTTATACCCCAATTTTTGACGGGCAAGGATCCTATTCTATTGGCTGCGTCACAATCGATCCAAGCAATCCACACACAATTTGGGTGGGCACTGGTGAAAACAATAACCAAAGGAGTGTTGCCTATGGTGATGGTGTATATAAATCTAATGATGGTGGAAAAAGCTGGATAAATGTTGGATTGAAAAAATCTGAACACATCGGTAAAATAATAGTTCATCCAACTAATTCAAATATTGTATATGTTGCTGCCTATGGGCCACTTTGGAGCGAAGGTGGAGATAGAGGTTTATACAAAACCGAAGATGGCGGTAAAAAGTGGACTAAGGTTTTAGAAATTGACGAGCACACAGGTATCTCTGATATTATTATGGATTCACGAAACCCTAATATCATATATGCTGCGGCTCACCAAAGAAGAAGACACACATTTACATATGTTGGTGGTGGTCCAAGCTCAGGAATACATAAAACTATAGATGGCGGTAAAAATTGGGATAAATTAACTTCTGGGCTACCTTCAACTATAATGGGACGAATTGGTTTAGCCATTTCTCCCGTAAATCCTGACTACGTATTTGCAATGATCGAAGCAGAACAAGATCAACATGGCTTTTACAGAAGTACCAACCGTGGTGCGAGTTGGACAAAAATGAGTAAGCATAAAACCAGTGGCAATTACTATCAAGAAATTATTTGTGACCCTGTTGATATTAACAAAATATTTTCGATGGATACATGGCTGCACCATACAGAAGATGGTGGAAAAACGTTTAAAAAAACGGGAGAAAAAAGTAAACACGTTGACAATCACTGCATTTGGATTAATCCGAATAATACCAACCATTGGATTGTTGGTTGCGATGGAGGATTATATGAGACATGGGATCATGCAGCCAACTGGCAATACAAAACAAATCTTCCTGTTACACAATATTACAAAGTCGCTGTAGATAATGCGAAACCATTCTACAATGTATACGGTGGGACTCAGGACAACAATAGTATGGGTGGGCCGTCCCGCACAACGACCAATCACGGAATTATGAATTCCGATTGGTATATAACCAATGGTGGCGATGGTTTTGAATCAGCAATTGATCCAATAGACCCTAACATTGTTTATGCACAGGCTCAATATGGTTGGTTAGTTCGTTACGATAAAGCAACAGGAGAACGTGTAGGTATTCAACCTCAGCCAAAAGCTGACGAAGATGGATTACGCTGGAACTGGGATGCTCCTTTGATTATTAGCCCTCATAATAACAAGAGATTGTATTTTGCTGCAAATAAACTTTTCAAAAGTAACGACCAAGGAAACACTTGGGAGTGCATCAGCGAAGACTTAACTCGTCAAATTGACAGAAATACGCTAAAAGTAATGGGACGTGTTCAAAGTATGGACGCTGTGATGAAAAACAAATCAACCACAATGTATGGAAACATTGTTGCTCTCGATGAATCACCTATACAAGAAGGATTGATTTACGTTGGAACTGATGATGGTCTCATTCAAATAACAGAAGACAACGGTAAAACATGGAAGAAGATTTCTTCATTTTCTGGTATTCCCACGAACACTTACGTGAATGCGATTGTTTGTTCTCAGCATGATGCGAATACAGTTTACGCTGTGTTCAACAACCACAAACAAGGAGATTTTAAACCCTACATTTTAAAGAGCACTGACAAAGGAGCAACATGGGCTACGTTACAAGGAAACTTGCCGGAAAGAGGTTCGGTTTACGATATCGCGGAAGATCATGTAAACAAAAATTTACTATTCGCAGGAACGGAATTTGGTGCATTTTTCTCTATTGATGGCGGTCAAGAATGGACACAGTTAAAAGCGGGATTACCAACAATTGCGGTGCGAGATTTAGAAATTCAAAAACGCGAAAACGACTTAGTGCTCGCTAGTTTCGGACGAGGATTTTACATTCTTGATGACTATTCTGCTTTGAGAACGTTCGCGGATGATTTGTTCAAGAAAGAGGCGCATATCTTCCCTATCAAAGATGGTCAGATGTATATCGAGTCAAGCCCAATGGGAATGAAAGGAAAATCTTCTCAGGGAGAGTCTCATTACACAGCTGAAAACCCTCCAATTGGAGTGGTGATAACGTATTTACTAAACGACACCTTAAAAACTGCAAAAGAGAACAGAAGAAGCGCTGAAGCAAAACTGATTAAAGACAATAAAGATGTTGTTTACCCAACTTATGCAGAATTCAGTAACGAAGACAATGAAGAAAAGCCTTACCTCATCTTTACAATTACTGATGAAAAAGGAAATGTGGTTAGAAAAATGCGTTCAGCTCCTAAAAATGGCATCAACAGAATCGTATGGGATTTCAGATTAACGAGCACAACACCAATAAGATTAAAACCAAGAACCGTTGGCAGATATAGCTCTGCTGATGTAGGTCCCTTATGTCTTCCTGGAACGTACAATGTTTCCATTGCTAAAGTTGAGAATGGTAAAGTAACGGAGCTAGATCCTGTTAACCCTTTCAAATGCGATTGGTTGAATACTCCTACACTTCCTGCTGCTGATAAAGCCGAAGTATTAGTATTTCAACAGAAAGCTGCGGACCTGCAAAGAGCTGTGCGCGGAACACAAAAAGTGCAAGGCGATATTAGCGAAAGACTAAACTACATCAAGAAAGCTGTTGAACAAACACCAAATGTGCCGTTAACTATGTTGCAAGAAGTGAAAACTTTGGAAGACAAAATGAATACTATCAGTATCCGTTTAAATGGTGACCCAAGCCTGTCGAGCAGAGATATTGAGCAAGCCAACAGCATATCGGACAGAATAGAGCTATCCGTATACTTTATGTGGTATAACCGATCTAACCCAACTACTACTTGTAGAGAACTGTACGAAGATGCGGGCAATGCATTTGAACCAGTATTAGAAGAAATAAAAGCGGTTTTCGCTCAAGTTGAAGCCCTTGAAGCAAAACTTGATGAACTAAAAGCACCTTATACGCCAGGCCGAACTCCACTTCCTGACTGGAAAATGGAATAGCAATACTATCCTGTATAAACATCTAGCTAAATACTGTAAACCTATTTTTCAAAGCTTAACCGTGAAAATAGTAACAACAAAGGAATCATAAAAAATCCCGCCAATTGGCAGGATTTTCGGTTTAACTTTTATTTGACTAGCTTTTAATTCAATACTGATTCGATTGTGCCAACAATATTAGATTTTCTTATGCTTAGTGCTTTTGAGTAGTTAAGAACGTTATCAACAACATGTTGAGAAGGCGTTTCTATCACTTCATCTTTAGTACATAAACCAAGTTCAGCTAAAATCTGACTTTCGTTTTGTGTAAATTCCGCTAATTCTTCTAGAGTAATGTTTTTAAGCATAGGCTTCTGATTTAATTTTTGGTTCAGCCTATTAACGTAATTATATTTTGCTTTATTGCATCTTTCCAGAAATATTATAGGAAGTTTCAATTTCATTACTTGTGTACCTCACAAATAGGCTACCTGCAGTAGCATCTTCAGGTTGGCTTTCAAACTCCTCAACAAATTCTAAAGACTGAATCTCTAAATTCGAATCCGATTCGTTAATTATCGATTTTAAACCAATACTCATTAAAAGCATAACAAAAACTGGAACAACAAACCTCATCGTACTATTAAGATAGTGTTAACCTTAGCTCTTTCTCTTCGATTAATTTTCTCAGATTAATTAATGCATAACGCATTCTTCCAAGAGCTGTGTTAATACTAACATTGGTTTCTTCAGCTATTTCTTTAAAACTGAGTTCGCTGTAGTAACGGAGTTTCAAAACCTCTTTTTGATCACTTGGTAAGAACTCGATTAGCTTTTTAACATCGCCTTGAACTTGTATAGCCATCATTTCATCCTCAACATTTGGATCAGTTCTTTTGATTGTATCAAAAATATCAAAATCCTCATTCCCACTTGTTGTTCGCATTCTCTTCGCTTTTCTAAAATAATCAATTACCATGTTGTGAGAAATACGCATAACCCAAGGTAAGAATTTACCTTCTTCGTTATACTTACCAGCTTTGATGGTATGTATTACCTTAATAAAAACATCTTGAAAAATGTCTTCAGCAAGTTGCTTATCTTTTAATAAATTATTAATGTAGCCAAACACACGGTCTTTGTGTCTATTGATTAACGTTTCCAAAGCTAGCTCGTTACCTTTAATGTAACAACTAACTAAATCTTGATCAGAAATTACTTCTTGAGTACCCATAATACCTACTTATTTAGTAAAAAATTGAACTTAAATTTAAAAGTAGATATTAGTCTATAGGCCTTTGTTTTTGGGTTGTTTTAAATAAAACGTCGAATTATGATTTTTGTTGTATTAAACAATAAAAACAATTTCAACAAAACAAATATACGAAAACCGATGTAAATTAGCATTGTTTAACAAAATTTAACACTTGTATGGCGAGCGTTAGCGATTAAAAATAACTTGTTGTCGATACAATTTTCCTTAAAAGTCGCACGAAATGAAATGATTTATAGGACTAATAAAGGAATGAAAGTATATTTGACCACCCCATTATGAACAAACCCAATTTCGAAAAAATTGACACCAAAAAAAATATTCTTGTTAAAGGGGCTAGAGTTCATAATCTAAACAATATTGACGTTGCTATTCCTCGAAATCAATTAATCGTAATTACTGGTTTATCTGGGTCAGGAAAGTCATCTTTAGCTTTTGACACTTTATATGCCGAGGGACAAAGAAGATATATTGAAAGCCTATCGTCTTATGCTCGACAGTTCTTAGGGAAGATAGATAAGCCTGAAGTAGATTATATAAAAGGGATTTCTCCTGCCATTGCAATTGAACAAAAAGTAAACACGCGTAATCCTCGTTCTACCGTTGGCACATCAACTGAAGTTTTCGATTATTTAAAACTGTTGTTTGCTCGAATCGGAAAAACTATCTCCCCTGTTTCAGGTAATGAAGTAAAACGGGATACAGTTACAAGCGTGATGAATTATATATCCCAACTTGATCCAACTTCTAAGGTAACACTACTTGCTCCTATTACACCAAAACATGACAGAACGCTTGAAAAAGAATTAAATATTCTATTTCAACAAGGGTTTTCAAGAATAAAAATCGAAAACGAAATCATTCGCCTCGATACAAAGAACAAAATTGGAAAAACTAAGAACGCTTTTTTAGTGATTGACAGATTTGTTGCCAACACTGAAGATGAAGACAATGCTAATCGCATATCAGATTCTCTCCAAACTGGATTTTACGAAGGTGATGGGACTATATTGATTGAAAGTCAAACAGAAAAAGATGAAAGTGGGAAGATCCAATCGTTCTCTAATCGGTTTGAATTAGATGGCATCACATTCGAGAAACCATCTGTTCACTTTTTTAGCTTCAATAACCCAATCGGAGCCTGTAAAAAATGTGAGGGTTTTGGAAGTATAATTGGTATCGACCAAGATTTAGTTATTCCAAACAAAACGAAATCAATCTTCGAAGAAGCGGTTGCTTGCTGGAAAGGTGAAAAAATGAGTAAATGGAAAGGTCAACTCATTAATAATAGCCATCATTTTGATTTCCCTATTCACAAACCCTACTTTGAGCTATCCGAAAAGCACAAAAAACTACTTTGGACAGGAAACAAACACTTTGATGGGCTTAACGCATTTTTTCAATTTGTAGAAGAGCAAAGTTTTAAGATTCAATACCGTGTAATGTTATCTCGTTATCGAGGAAAAACAACTTGCCCTGACTGTTTGGGCAGTCGGTTACGCAAAGATGCCAACTACGTGAAAG
>CAJQPE010000016.1 GCA_905480125.1 uncultured Flavobacteriales bacterium
TTCCTGCATTAGGCCATACCCAAACAGATTCCATAAATACGAAAATTCTTTACAGAATTGAACAAACTGATAGTAATAACATTACTAACTCTGATGCGATTTATAATCGTCCGTTTATCGGGGTTCAAAAAACTAGAACAGCTATTGGTGGGTATGTTGAAGGTAACACAAATTACTTTTCAGAGGATGGTATAATTGAAGGTTTTTCAATGGAGTTAAGGCGGTTCAATCTATTTATTTATTCATCAATTAGTAGGCGAATAAAATTCTTATCTGAATTAGAATTCGAACACGGAACTAAGGAGATAGCATTGGAAACTGCACAAATCGACTTTACGTTGAATACTGCTTTTAATTTAAGAGGAGGTGTCATTTTACCACAAATAGGGATTTTTAATGCAAATCATGATTCTCCTAATTGGGAATTTATTGACAGACCATTATCATCAACGAATATAATTCCTTCAACACTATCTGAGGTCGGTTTTGGGGTTTATGGCAAATTACTAAAAGATAATTCAATCATTAGTTATAATTTATATATAACGAATGGTATTGGCGATGGTATAGTATTAAATGAAAATGCTAGAACAAGTATTCCTGCTGGCAAATCACTAGAAATGTTTGAAGAAGACAATAATGGTATTCCTATGCTTAATGGGAGAATAAGCTATGCACTTCGCAGCAAAGGAGAAGTAGGAATTTCTTATTATGGAGGAACATACAATTCGTTTCAGATTGAAGGTGAAACAATAGATAAAAAAAGAAATTTAAATATTACGGGAATTGATTTCTGTACAAATTTTAATAAATTCGAAACCCAGGGAGAATTCGTAATTGCAAGAATAGATGTTCCTAAAAATCTAAAAGAATTATATGGGGAGTGCCAAATAGGAGGCTTTATAGATTTAATATACCCAATAATTTCTAGGCCCATATTAAATTACGAGCAAGCACAAATATTATTAAGTTTTAGGGGCGAATATGTAGATTATAATTATGGCAAAATGACTTCTCTTGACAAAAATATCGGAGATGAAGTTCGAGGAATTGGAATTGGACTAAGCTTTCGACCAACTCCTTCAACAGTTTTCAAAGTAAATTATAAGTTCCAAAAATTATATGATTTTCTAGGAAATCCACCTGTTAATCTAGGTGGTTGGCAATTTGGCCTTGCTAGCTATTTTTGACAAAAAAGTCTAAGCAAAATAATTTTACATTTATGGCCGTTAATTCTCAGTTCCCTACTTCTGAGATGTACTTCATTCGCATTAGACGAATATTCTCCTCAGAATACTCATCTTCACCCAATTCATCAATAGCATCTTGGATCGAATCCGTTTCTGCCTCTGAAAAATACTCAAATACTTCATCTTGAAGGTCTTCATCCATTTCATCATTGATGTAATAATCAATACTTAATTTGGTTCCGCTATCTACAATTGCTTCAAGCTCTGTGAGAAGATCACCCATACTTAAGCCTTTTGCCTTCGCAATATCTGGTAACGGCATTTTTCTGTCAATACTTTGAATAAAATAAACCTTAGAACCAGATTTGTTGACTATAGATTTAACAATCATATCTTGCGGGCGTTCAATCTCATTTTCGTCAACATAATCTGATATTAGCTCAATGAAAGATTGCCCGAACTTTTTTGCTTTACCAGAACCTACGCCAACAATGTTTTTCATTTCCTCCATCGTAATAGGATACTGAGTTGCCATATCCTGCAAGGACGTTTCCTGAAAAATTACAAAAGGAGGCTTATCAATTTCTTGCGAGATTCTTCTTCGTTCATCGATTAATAACTTAAACAATTGTTCGTCTGAAGCAGCCCCTCCAGATTTTCCCGCCAAAATAATATCGCTATCACCTTCAACATCACTATAATCATGGTCCTTAGTGACCGTGAAAGGTTTTGGAGACTTCAGAAAATCATGTCCCATTTGACTTAGTTGAAGTGTTCCGTAATTTTCTATGTCTTTTGACAGCAATCCCGCAACAAGCGTTTGACGTATAGCAGACTCCCACACTTTATCTTCATGATCTTTTCCTTTACCAAAAACATCTAAAATGTTATGCTTATAGCTTTTGACTTCATTTGATTCATGGCCAGCTATAACGTTTACAACATGCTTAATCTTATGCTTTTGTCCAATTTCAATAATCGTTTTTAAAACCAATTCGACAATCTGTTGACCTTCAATCTCCTCTTTAGGATTAATGCAGTTATCGCAATTGTCGCAATTATCTTCATTATGGAATTCCCCAAAATAATGTAATAGATGTTTTCTTCGACAAATTGAAGTTTCCGCAAATGATACGGTTTCCATTAACAACAGTCGGCCAATTTCTTGTTCCGCGATAGGTTTATTAGTCATAAACTTCTCTAACTTTTCGATATCCTTATATGAATAAAAAGCTACGCATTTACCTTCACCACCATCTCGACCTCCACGACCAGTTTCTTGGTAATATCCCTCCAAACTTTTAGGCATATCATGATGAATGACAAATCTTACATCAGGTTTATCAATTCCCATCCCAAATGCTATTGTTGCTACTATAACATCTACGTCTTCCATCAAAAACGCATCCTGATTAGCAACTCTTGTTGCCGCATCCATACCTGCATGATATCCTTTGGCCTTAATTCCATTTACAATTAACGTTTCTGCAATTTCTTCAACCTTCTTTCGACTCAAACAATAAATAATTCCAGATTTACCCTCATTCTGTTTTATAAAACGTATAATCTCTTTAGCTACCTCAACTTTTGGCCTTACATCATAAAATAAGTTCGGTCTATTGAATGAAGACTTAAATACTTTAGCATCTGTCATGCCTAAGTTTTTCTGAATATCTAACTGAACTTTAGGCGTTGCTGTTGCTGTTAAAGCCATAACCGGAATATCACCATCAATATGTTTAACCATTTCTTTAATTCTACGATACTCAGGTCTAAAATCGTGGCCCCATTCAGAAATACAATGCGCCTCATCTACAGCGACAAAAGATATTTTTATCTTTTTAAAAAAGTCAATGTTCTCCTGTTTGTTTAATGATTCTGGGGCAACAAATAACATTTTAGTTTTTCCGGCAACAATATCTTCTTTAACCTGAACTGTTTCTCCTTTAGTTAAACTCGAATTTAAAACATGTGCAACTGCATTATCTGCTCCATGATTCCGAATTGAGTCAACCTGATTTTTCATTAATGCGATTAGTGGCGAGACAATAATTGCTGTACCTCCAGACAACAATGCAGGAAGTTGGTAACACATTGATTTACCTCCTCCTGTAGGCATAATCACAAAGGTGTCGTGACCATTCATCAGACTTTTAATAATATCCTCTTGATCTCCCTTGAATTTATCGAAGCCAAAAAATTCTTTAAGCGCTTCTGTTAGAGTTAATTCCGTTATTACCATAATATATAAACATTTACCGCTAAAAGCGTTACGTAAATATATAACATAAATTCTTTGATTATAGGCACTTGTAGTAGGTTTTTTTTAAAAAATATTAAAGTTAGTTTTTCTTCGATAAAGATGTTTTTTAATCATATAAACACTTATTTTGCCTAGATTTTTTTTTGACCGCGTTAATTGTCAATATACGTTATGGAAAATATAGACCCAACAAGCGACTCAGAATGGAGAGATAAACTTTCTGATAACGAATATCAAGTGCTTCGTCTAAAAGGCACAGAACCACCAAATAGTGGAAAGTATAACATTCACAATGAAATAGGAATCTATTATTGTGCCGGTTGCGATGCTAAATTGTTCCATTCTGAATCTAAATTTCAGTCGGGTTGCGGTTGGCCAAGTTTTACAGAAAAAATAGAGGATGATGCAATTGAATACATAAAAGACAATTCGCATGGCATGAATCGTACAGAAGTTGTTTGCGCCTCCTGCAAAGGACACCTGGGTCATGTGTTTAACGATGGACCTAAACCGAAATATATAAGGTATTGCATTAACTCGATTTCACTAAAATTCAGGACCGAATTAGTTTAACATTTCTTTAACAGCAAAGTTACCTTAGTTTTTATATTATTGGCATCGACTTTGAGAAAGGTCTTTTGTTATTTTTGCATTTCAAAATTTAAAAAAATGATTAAGAAATTACTGATTGCTATTACCACTTTTCTTTTCACAGTAAATGGATTTAGTCAAAAAGGCTATAAATATACATTTAACGTTGAAGGAGTGAATGACACTGTTATATACCTAGCCGGATATTATGGAGCAAAACAATATTACAAAGACACGACTAATGTGGATAGTAAAGGAAACTTCGTTTTTGAAGGAGAAGAGTTACTTCCCGGTGGAATATACTCTGTAGTTATGCCCGATCAAAAAACTTATTTTGAATTCATCATTACAGAACCAAAGTTTACCATGACAACCAAACGTAAAGATTTGGTAATGAGTATGAGTGTCAAAGGCTCTGAGGAAAACAAAGTCTTTTACGATTATTTACAATTTATAAACAATCAACAAAAGAAAGCAACACCACTTCGCGCTAAATTAAAAGCAGACAAAGACGATAAAAAAACAAAAGAAGAGCTTACTGCTATTGATTCTGAAGTAAAAAAATACAAAATTGAAATGATTGAAGCCAACAAAGAAAAACTGGTTGGTAAAATCTTTAGTACTTCCCAAGATCCTGAAGTTCCAGCAGCACCAAAAGGTGAAGATGGAAAACCACTTGATAAAGATTTTAACTACAAATATTACAAGGCTCACTATTTAGATGGCGTTGATTTCTGTGATGAAAGATTGCTTCGTTCTCCTGTATTTCATAATAAATTAGATTATTACATTAAGAAACTTACTATTCAAATTCCAGATTCTATTATCAAAGAAGCTGACATGCTTTTAGAAAAAACAAAATGTAATAAAGAGATGTTTAAATATGTCACCCACTACATCACTAATAATTATGAAAAATCTAAGATTATGTGTATGGATAGAGTCTTCGTGCACATGGCACAAGAAGTTTACTGTAAAGATTTAGCTTGGTGGGTTGATTCCGCTCAAAAAGCTAAAATCTGTAATAGAGCTGAAACATTAGCACCACTTATGTGTGGAGAAGTGGCGCCAAACATTATACTTCAAGATACTTCCGAAGAAAAATGGATCAATATGCACCAAGTTGAAGCAAAATACACCATCTTATTTTTCTGGGATCCAGGCTGTGGCCATTGTAAAAAAGCGATGCCTAAATTCAAAGCGATGTACGACAAATTTGAAGGAAAAGGTGTTGAATTATATTCACCTTGTACTGAGTTTGAAACTTCAGATTGGAAAAAATTTGTAATTGATAAAGAATTGAAGTGGATTAATGTTTCTGATAACCCTGAGATCAATAAAAATGCAGCCAAGTACATTCACCTTACCACATTGGAAAGCTTAAACTTTAGAGATACTTATGATATTTTTAGCACACCACAGGTTTATTTATTAGATAAAGACAAGAAGATATTGGCAAAAAAGCTAAGTGCTGAGCAATTAGACGACATCATAAGCGACAAGCTAGGTATGCCGAAAACTATTCGTGAAAAGGAAGAAGAAGATAAGGAAGAAGAAGATTTGCAAGATAATTCGGAGGATAAGAAAAAAAAGCCCAAGAAAGTTAAAATGAAATAGAGATTTCTAATTCAGGGATTAAAAAGCCGAAACTAGCGTTTCGGCTTTTTTGTTTTAAAATTTCAACACAAAATTCTGTTTCACTTGTTCCTTTCTTAAGAAAACTATACCCAAGTGAAATAAGTCTATTGTGATGGATACATCTTTGCTTGCCTTTACCTCTTCCCAAGCCTCTTCCATCCCACTCGACCAATGAATGTCATCAAAAATCATGATTGTATCGTTATGAGATTTACTCAGGAGTTGCTTAAAATAAGCTAGAGTTGGTTTTTTTCTATGGTTACCATCAATATAAACAAAATCAACGGAAACTATTTTAGATAATTCATTCGGCAACATATCATCAAAGTCTCCTTCAATTTGTTTAATGTTTTTCAATTCCAATTTCTCGAAATTGTTTTTTGCTATCGAAGATATATTAGTACACCCCTCAAAAGTAATTACCTGATTATCAGAGCTAGCACTTGCCAAATAGCACGTTGTGACACCCAAAGATGTACCTAATTCCAGTACAGTTTTAGGCTTAAAGTAATTAACCAATCTGAAAAGCAGTTTTCCATACTTCTCCTGTTTTACCGAATGCTTAGCAATTGAACTAACCTTCCTAGAATTAAATTTGGATATACGCGATCCAGCTCCTAAATCAGTTACTTCAATAATCTTATCAGAAAGCAACATTTCCTCTCGAACACCTTCAATGTCCTTGAATTTGTAATACTCTGCAAATGATTCAATTATATTCTCATATAAATCGAATAAGAATGGCGAGTGCAAACTATGTTCGTCTTTCGCTTTTAGCAAATAAGTTAAATATCGAAAAGCATAGAGCATATTATTCACAAGACAAAGAAATAAAAAAAGGGAACCGATACGATTCCCTTTTCATTATCAATGATAAATAGCTTTTAGCCGTTCATCTTTTCCATTAATGCAGCACTAACTCCCGTATTTGAAAAACCACCATCATGCATTAAATTCTGCATTGTAACATACCTTGTAAGATCTGAAAACATAGAAACACAATAATCTGCACAAGCCAAGGCATCTGCATTACCTAATGGCGACATAGAATCTGCAAAAGAAATGAAATCATCAAATCCTTTTACTCCTGTTCCTGCTGTTGTAGCCGTTGGAGATTGAGAAATGGTATTAATTCTCACCTTATTTTTTACACCGTAATGATATCCAAAACTTCTCGCGATTGACTCTAGCATCGATTTAGCATCAGCCATATCACCATAATCTGGGAACACTCTTTGCGCTGCAATATAGGTTAATCCAACAACAGAACCCCATTCGTTAATTGCATCTTTTTCCATAGCTACTTGCAGCAACTTATGGAAAGACATTGCTGATATATCAAGAGATTTATGATACCAATCGTAATTCAAATCAGTATAATGTCTTCCTTTTCTAACATTTGGAGACATGCCAATAGAGTGCAAGACGAAATCTAACTTTCCTCCTAATATCTGTTGAGATTGGTCAATAAGATTGGTTAAGTCTTCAACTGAGGTAGCATCTGCACCAACAATTTCTGCGTTACACTTTTCGCCCAATTCTTTTATCGTTCCCATTCTTAAAGCAACAGGCGCATTTGTTAAGACAAACTTAGCACCTTCTTCATTGGCTCTTTCTGCGACTTTCCATGCTATAGATTTTTCATCTAACGCTCCGAAAATTATTCCTTTTTTACCTTCTAGTATGTTGGTCATATATTTTAATTTTATGAAACAAATATACTAATGATACAATGTGTTATGATGGAATGAATTAATAATATTGGTAGCCTATTTATTGTTTTAGCAACTCTCTGGCATTTTCAACAGCGGCATTAGTCATTTGTGCTCCACTTAGCATTTTTGCCAGCTCATCAACTCTTTCATTTTCATTCAATTTCTGAATGTTAGTTTTGGTGAGTCCGCCCCGTTCATCTTTATACACATAAAAATGATCATGCCCCTTACCAGCAATTTGCGGTAAATGTGTAATAGATATTACCTGCATCTTCTCTCCCATTTTGCGCATAATGGTTCCCATTTTGTCAGCTACATCACCGGAAACTCCAGTATCAATTTCATCA
>CAJQPE010000017.1 GCA_905480125.1 uncultured Flavobacteriales bacterium
TTTCTCCAAATTGGATCGTTTTGATGAACCAATTATCCAGTGAAAAAGTAGTTTCTTGGATCGGATATTCATCAGCCCATTTTATTTTTACTCACATCATGTATGTGTTGAACAATTCTTTCATGGTTCTTTTAGCCTGCTTGCTGCCTTTTTTGGTATGGTTAACTAAAAATAATAGCAACCGAATAAGTAAATTCCAGCTTCTAGCTTTTCTTTTCTTTATTCTACCCTATTTAGGAATTCTAATTTACGAAATCCTTGTTCAGCCAGCCGTGCAATCTAGATATCTTTACTTCTCTTTTCCTTTTCTATTACTATTTTTCCTTTCTTTTTTAGAAGACGATCGTATGTCAAAACGTATCGCACTAGCTCTTGTCTGTATAACGCTTGTTTCCTCCGTTTTAATTAACAAAACATATTCAATAGATCATTTTAGCGAGTTCAGAAAAATTGCAGAAAATCATTCTCAATGGGATCAAGAATATAATGCTAAAAAAATCACTAGTGTCACCCTAATAAATTCAGAAAAATATCTTAATTACTATTTCGATGAATTAAATATTAATCCACCATCAATAGTCTATCTGAATAAGAAATTAAAATACAAAGAAATAATTCGTTTAGTCGATGAATCGAAAAAAGACTACTTCGTATTTTCATGGTCAAGTATAAAAACTCCCCTTGAAATTTACGAAATAATAATGGAGAAATATCCCCATGTAGAAAAGCAAAATATTTATTACAATTCAGCGATAACTCTATTCTCTAAAAAGAAAAATAATACCTCAATTTTGTTTAACCAATTTTTGGATTATGATAACGAAGCATCGAAATATTGGATAGTAAATCCTAAAAATCTGATTTCTAAAGAAGGCTCTACAATAGAATCATTAAATAATAAAAGGAGATACAGTTCTAAATTCGAGGCACCAATTAGTCAACTTATCATGGAAAAAGAAGATAACTATATAGTAGCTTCAGTTAATTTTGAATCTAAAAAAGAAATTGACCCACTATTGGTTTTATCTTTAAACAGAGGAACAGAAAAAATACTTTGGCGTTCATCACACTTTAAAGATTATCTATCGAAATCCGAAAGTTCTAAAGTGTTTTTATGCACAAAGTTACCCATGCATACTAAACCCTCTGATCTGCTAAAAGTTTTTGTTTGGAACAATAATGGAGATGAATTCAAAATCACTAATTTAGCGGTGAAAATCAAGAAACAATCTGAAATTCCGGCTTCATCCTATTTCTTCTAATTTTTCAATATATTGTTATGCGTGCATAACATTTTTCTTATATTTGTTGCCAAATGAAACCAGAAGAAACCATAGATTTCCCTATTCGTTGGGCCTGGCATAGAATAGCCAGACTCTATAATGCGGAAGCATCGAAATATGGCGGCAGCATGGCACTCGGCTACGTATTACTTAATGTAGACTTTGACTTAGGAACCCCTTCCACTAAATTGGGGCCGAAAATGGGCATGGAGCCAAGGAGTTTGACTAGAACCCTTAAATCTATGGAAGAAAAGGGATTGATATATAGAGAACCCGGCAAAAAAGACAAGAGACTTGTTAAAATCTTTCTTACAGATTATGGTAAAGAGATGAGAGAAATAACAAAAACCTCTGTAATTCATTTAAACAAAGTCGTTCAAGCTAAAATAGGCAAGAAAAATCTTGACGCATTTTTTGACACGATGAGCGAAATTAACTCAATATTAGAAACAGAAGAAATTTTTGAAGATGAAAAGATCAATTCATAAAGTTGCTGTTCTTGGCTCAGGTGTAATGGGCTCAAGAATTGCTTGTCACTTTGCAAATATTGGCTGCGAAGTTCTTTTATTAGACATCGTACCAACGGATTCAGCAGATTCGGACAACAAAAAAGAACGTAATAAAATTGTAGACGATGCGCTAAAATTTGCGTTAAAATCTAATCCATCGCCAATTTACAATAAGAAATTCGCTAAACGAATTACTACTGGGAACTTTGACGACAATCTATCTGAAATAGCTCAATCTGATTGGGTAATTGAAGTAATTATTGAAAATCTCGACATCAAAAAGTCGTTGTTCGAAAAAGTTGATGCAGTTCGCAAACCAGGTACCCTAATTACATCAAATACCTCAGGCATTCCAATTAACATGATGATTGATGGGAGAAGTGAAGATTTCCAAAAACACTTCTGTGGAACACACTTCTTTAACCCTCCAAGATATTTGAAATTATTGGAGATAATCCCATCAGAAAAAACAGATTCGGATGTTATTGATTTCTTCATGGATTATGGAAATCGTTACCTAGGCAAAACGACAGTATTATGTAAAGATACGCCTGCTTTTATCGCAAATAGAGTTGGGGTATATTCAATCCAATCTCTTTTCCATATTGTACAAGAAATGGATTTATCGATTGACGAAGTTGATAAATTAACTGGACCTGTTTTAGGTAGAGCTAAGTCAGCAACGTTTAGAACTTGCGATGTTGTAGGGCTAGATACCTTAGTCCATGTTGCAAATGGTGTTCAGCAAAATTGCCCAGATGATGAAGCAAATGCATTATTTACCTCACCTGACTACATTACCAAAATGGTTGAGAAAGGATGGTTAGGTTCTAAATCTAAACAAGGATTTTACAAAAAGGTAAAAGACGAAAAAGGCAAGAGCCAAATCCTATCTCTTAATCTTAAGACATTAGAATACGAGCCAAAAAAGAAAGCAAAATTCGCTACACTTGAATTAACGAAATCAATAGATAATCTGCAAGAAAGAACAAAAGTTCTTTTTAATGGAAAGGATAGAGCCGGTGAATTTTATAGAAAAGCATTTACAGGATTATTCCAGTACGTTTCAAATCGAATTCCTGAGATATCTGATGAACTTTACAAGGTTGACGATGCCTTAAAAGCTGGTTTTGCATGGGAATTAGGACCATTTGAAACATGGGACATTGTAGGAGTAGAAAAAGCAATCAAACTAATGGAAGAAACTGGCAAAAAACCCGCTCAGTGGATTTATGATATGGTTGCTGCTGGGATTACAAGTTTCTACAAAATTGAAAACGGAGCTAAGCAATTCTACGATATTGAATCTAAATCTTATAAAACGATTCCTGGCTCAGAAGGTCTAATTACATTGGCTAATATCCGAGACACAAATACTGTTTGGAAAAATTCTGCGTGTACAGTTACAGACCTAGGTGATGGAATATTGAACCTCGAATGGGTCACTAAGATGAATACCATTGGCGGAGAAGTAATTGCTGGAATCAATAAAGCTATTGAACTGGCCGAGAATGGCTACAGAGGCCTAGTTATTTCAAATGATGGAGCTAATTTCTCTGCAGGGGCGAATGTTGGTATGATCTTTATGATGGCTGTTGAACAAGAATATGAAGAACTAGACATGGCAATCAGAGCATTCCAAAATGCAATGATGCGTGTTAGGTACTCATCTATCCCTGTCATTGTTGCTCCCCATGGATTAGCTTTAGGTGGCGGATGCGAAATTTGCTTACATGCTGATAAAGTAATTGCAAATGCGGAAACGTATATCGGTTTAGTTGAGTTTGGTGTTGGGGTTATTCCTGGCGGTGGCGGAACCAAAGAATTTGCTGTCCGCCTATCAGATGAGATACAAGATGGAGACATTCGCTTAAATACATTTAGAGACAAATTCTTGACCATTGGTCAAGCGAAGGTTGCAACATCTGGTTTCGAAGCCTTCGACCTAGGATATTTACAGGAAGGAAAAGACGAAGTAGTAGTTAGCCGAGATTATCAATTGACTAGAGCAAAGGAGGCTGCGCTTCAAATGGCAAAAAATGGGTATACAGAACCTACTAGAAGAACCGATATTACTGTTTTAGGTAATGAAGGAATTGGCATTGCTTATGTTGGTGCTAATTCTATGAAATCAGGAAAATACATATCTGAACACGATGCGCTTATCGCTGAAAAACTTGGAACAGTCATGAGTGGTGGACCTTTATCTAAACCAACACAAGTATCGGAGCAATATTTATTAGACCTAGAAAGAAAAGCTTTTCTTGAATTATGTACGACCAAGAAAACATTAGAAAGAATTCAGAGTATCGTAACCTCTGGTAAAGTATTAAGAAACTAATTATGGATGCATATATAGTAGCTGGTTATAGATCAGCAGTTGGAAAAGCAAAAAAAGGAGGGTTTAGATTTACTCGCCCAGATGATATTTCGGCAGAAGTAATGAAAAAATTACTTTCCGATTTACCCCAACTTGATAAGGAAAGAATATCCGATGTTATTGTAGGAAATGCTGACCCAGAGGCCGAACATGGGCTTAACATGGGAAGAATGATCTCTCTTATGGGATTGGACACCGACAAAGTTCCTGGAATGACTGTGAACAGATATTGTTCTTCAGGATTAGAAACCATTGCTATTGGACATTCTAAAATTATGTCTGGTATGGACGATTGTGTTATTGCAGGAGGTGCTCAATCTATGTCTTTTGTTCCTATGGGTGGATGGAGAATTACACCAAATGCGAAGTACGCTCAATCTAATCCAGATTGGTATTGGAACATGGGATTAACAGCTGAGGCCGTAGCAAAGGAGTTCGATATTTCTAGAGAAGACCAAGACGAATTTGCCTACAACTCTCATATGAAAGCTTTAAGAGCTCTAGATGAAAAGCGTTTTGTAGATGATATCTGTCCTATTGAAGTTACAGAGAACTACGTAGACTCTAAAGGGAAAATGGCTAGTAGAAACTCATTGGTTGATACCGATGAAGGGCCAAGAAGAGGAACAACTAAAGAAGCTTTGGCTAAGTTAAAGCCAGTATTTGCAGCAGGTGGTTCTGTTACTGCAGGTAACTCATCGCAAACTTCAGATGGTGCAGCATTCGTAATGGTAATGTCTGAAGCAATGGTAAAAGAACTAAACGTTACACCTATTGCTAGATTAGTAACATACGCTGTAGCCGGAGTTCCTCCAAGAATAATGGGAATTGGACCAATTGAAGCTATTCCAAAAGCGATTAAACAAGCTGGGTTAATTCAAAATGATATTCAGCAAATTGAATTGAATGAAGCATTTGCTTCACAATCACTTGCTGTTGTCAGAAAACTAGGTTTAGACCCAAGTATTGTAAATGTAAATGGCGGTGCTATTGCAATGGGACACCCGCTTGGCTGTACAGGTGCAAAATTGACCGTTCAACTATTGAACGAGATGAAAAAAAGAGAACAAAAATATGGCATGGTAACAATGTGTGTAGGAACCGGACAAGGAGCTGCAGGGATATTTGAAATGCTATAAATCATAAAACAACTTAGTATCATGAGTGAAAACAAAGCAATAAAAGGAGGAGAATTCCTCATTAGAGAAACTGACCCACAAGACATATTTATTCCTGAACAATGGAATGAGGAGCAATTAATGATTGCCCAAACTTGTCAAGAATTTTTAACAAAAGAGGTTCACCCGAATTTAGATAGAATCGACAATCAAGAAGAAGGACTTATGGAGTCTCTTCTAGAGAAGGCGGGTGAACTTGGTTTACTTGGAATATCTGTACCTGAAGAGCTTGGTGGTTTTGGGAAAAATTTTGTAACAACCATGTTATCAACTGAAGTTACTGGTGCTGGTCATTCCTACTCTGTTGCAATGGCAGCTCATACTGGTATTGGAACGCTCCCGATATTGTATTATGGTAACGAAGAACAAAAAGCGAAATATATTCCAAAACTTGCCTCTGGAGAATGGAAAGCATGTTACTGTTTAACGGAACCAAGCTCAGGATCTGATGCCAATTCGGGAAAAACAAAAGCTATCCTTTCCGAAGACGGCAAACACTATGTCCTCAACGGACAAAAAATGTGGATTACCAACGGCGGATTTGCTGATGTGTTTACCGTATTTGCCAAAATTGATGATGATAAAACGCTAAGTGCTTTTATCTTAGAAAAAGGTTTTGAAGGAATTACGCTTAATGCTGAAGAGAAAAAGCTTGGAATTAAAGGTTCTTCAACAAGACAAGTATTCTTTAATAATGTAAAAGTACCTGTTGAGAATATGTTATCAACCCGTGAAAACGGATTTAAAATTGCACTAAATATTCTGAACATTGGGCGTATTAAATTGGCTGGCGCTGCCATGGGTGGCTGTAAAGGAATTATTACGCAAACGATTAATTACGCCAACGAAAGAGAGCAATTTGGTCGAGCAATTTCTAAATACGGTGCAATTCGTTATAAAATTGCTCAACAAGCAATTAAGACTTTTGCCACAGAATCTGCAACATACAGAGCAAGTCAAAATATTGATGATGCAATTCAGGCTCTAGAATCTGGAGGAATGGCACATTCCGATGCCATCTTAAAAGGGGTTGAGGAATTTGCTATTGAATGTGCTATTCTCAAAGTAGATGGCTCTGAAACTTTAGACTATGTTGTTGATGAAGGTCTTCAAGTATATGGCGGAATGGGTTATTCTGCTGAAGCGCCAATGGAGCGTTCTTATAGAGACGCTAGAATCAACAGAATTTTTGAAGGAACTAACGAAATTAATAGAATGCTTATCGTTGACATGTTATTGAAACGCGCTATGAAAGGTGAGCTAGATTTAATGGGACCCGCCCAAGCGGTGGCTGGTGAATTGATGTCTATTCCAGAATTTGGCGACCAAGAAGACGGTTTATTTATTGGAGAGCATAAAGCGCTGGGGAACTTTAAAAAAGTGGTTTTAATGGTGGCTGGTTCAGCAGCGCAAAAATTAATGATGGAATTAAGTAAGCAGCAAGAAATCTTGTTAAATATAGCCGATTTAGTTATCGATACCTACATGGCAGAATCTACATTACTAAGAGTTGAAAAAATGGTTTCAATGAAAGGCGAAGAAGCTTGTGCTG
Source organism: uncultured Flavobacteriales bacterium (assembly GCA_905480125.1). Taxonomy (GTDB): domain Bacteria; phylum Bacteroidota; class Bacteroidia; order Flavobacteriales_G; family NORP312; genus NORP312. Next base: position 6,903 of record CAJQPE010000017.1, read on the forward strand.
CACAAATTGCAATCGCTAAAACTTTGGTTTACGATACTGCAGATAAAATTAACAAAGCAGGTAAAGACGCACTTAACTCATTTGCTGAAGGAGACGAACTACGCATGATGCTAATGGGACTTAAACGTTTTACGAAGTTAGATGCATTTAACCCAAGAGAAGCAAGACAACTAATTGCACAAGGGTTAATTAACGAGAATAAGTACTGCTACTAGTACTTACATTTTAAGTTAAATCAGATTAAGCCCCTCCTATTTGGAGGGGCTTTTTCGTAGATACAGTACCGGTATATTACCGTAAGAATAGATATTTAACCTAAACATCATTTCTTCAATTGAGGAACATTTCGCTCTTTTAGGTGTATTTAGGCCAACGCCTATAGGGATTTTAGTGAGTCCATTTACATCATCACTAATATTATAAACAAACTTGACATCAAATGGTTCGTTTGTTTTACCCCAACTTTCTGCGCTGAAAGGAACCAAAAGATTATAACTATCAATAGAGTCTATATAGTTAACCGTTACCGTTTCTTTTACAAACTTCAATGTATCCAATTTGTTTCTCACTGAAAATTGTAAAAAGCATATCCCATCTTCATCAGCCATTCCCCGTTCATGATAGTAGAAATGAAACATAATTGAATCATTTGGACTTTTACTTATTACTTCGTTTTTGGAAATCCAGAACACACCCCCAAAAGATCTTCCATTAACCCCCTCCATTGAGCAATATTTCATAGAGTTAAACAAATACGGAGGATATTTAGTATCCATCCCCAATAAACCTATGTGATCGCCATTCACCTGAAAACTTAAATAATGTGATCGCTTACATTCCATATCCAAATTAAAAATCAAATGCGCTCTTGGACTTATTATAATATCACTTAGAATAGAACTATCTATTTTAAAGTGATTATAGTCCTCATAATGCCCCTCTTGCATAGAAATAATAACCGGCTCATCAGTTATATTTATCATTTTGTAGGAATAGGGCACATCTGATTTATCCCAATACCTCCAAGAAACAATCTTATCCGAAGACAATCCAACTGCAACTTGGCTCGCCTTTAATTGATTACAAACCATAGTTGAGCAAAATATGACCAATAGAATTTGTAAATAACGTTTTATCCGATACATAATTAGACCACAATACAAGGAAAAGAAAAAAGGGTTGCTTTTAGAAATTATTGTAATACATTTGCAGCACATCGCGGGGTGGAGCAGTTGGTAGCTC
>CAJQPE010000018.1 GCA_905480125.1 uncultured Flavobacteriales bacterium
CTGAAGAAGAAATTGAAATCAGCTTTAGAGAAAATGACCTTAAGAAATTTAAATTATCATTCGATCAGGTGAATCGGGCAATAAAGAGTGAGAATATAGATGTAACTGGTGGTACAATTAAAACAACAAAAGAAAATTTAAGAATTAGAGGCAAGAATAAAAAATATGAAGCAGATGAAATAGCGGAGATTGTGATTGCCAAAATAGATAATAGGTTGGTTCGCCTGAAAGATATAGCTAACGTAGTACAGATTTGGTCTGATGTACCGAACCGAAAGTTTTTTAATGGAGCTAAAAGTGCGGTTATTCAAGTTAACAATACTATGCACGAAGATGTTAGTGAAATTGCATCAAAGGTGAAAATTTATATGACTGAGTTTAACGAGATAAATGATGTCGTAAAAGCTGATTTGATTCGTGACAGTTCCAAAACTGTTGAAGAAAGAATAGAACTTCTAACAACCAATGGGTTAATTGGGTTCGTTTTGGTACTCGTTTTTTTGTCATTATTTCTTCATCCAAGTCTAGCAGGTTGGGTTGCGGTTGCTATCCCTATTTCCTTTGCGGGGATGTTTATCTTAGGAGCGTTTTATGGGATAACTTTAAACGTTATTTCTTTATTCGGAATGATTATCGTTATAGGAATTCTTGTAGACGATGGTATTGTGATAGCCGAAAATATCTATCAGCACAAGGAGCGAGGTAAAGAACCAGTGCAGTCCGCAATAGATGGAACGATGGAAGTATTGCCAGCAGTTTTTTCTGCTATTATGACAACTGTGGTAGCATTTTCTTTGTTTTTCTTGTTGGATGGAAGAATGGGTGATTTTTTTCCTCAAATGGGATTTGTAGTTATTGGCACATTGATATTTTCTTTAATTGAGGGTGCATTTATTTTGCCAGCACACGTTGCGCATACCGTTGCGCTTAACACTAGTAAAAAAGGGTTTTTCGCTAAATTATTTGCGTTTCTAAACAAGGGAGTTAAACGGCTGGGCGCAGAAAAAGTATTGAATTGGGTAAGGATAAAGACATATGAATCTGTTTTAGATTTTGCGATTAAGTCACCGGGAATAGTTATTCTAACAACAGTTTGTCTAATGATAGTAACCCTAGCGGCTATGAATGCTGGCGTCATCAAGGCAACAGTATTTCCAAGTATTGAAGGTGATAATCTAGGGGTTAGCTTACAACTCCAGTCTGGGACTAACGAAAGAGTAACGACAGAGTGGATGAACTTCATCGAAAATCAAGTTTGGCTCGTAAACGAAGAAGTGAAGAACAATATTCAGGATGGAGAATCTGTTTTTATTGGTGTTGAGAAGACTATTGGACCATCAGAAGAAGCTGGCGCTTTGAATATAATATTAATGCCAACAGAAAATAGGAAAATTTCCAGTGCTGAGCTAACCAAGCGTTTGAAAGAAAAAGTTGGAGAAATTCCAGGGGCGGAAAAGCTTTCATTTCAAGCTACAACTCCTTTTGGCAAAGCAGTTTCGATTGCATTATTCTCTAATGATAACATTGAATTGGAATCCGCAACCCAGATTTTAAAAAATGAAATGGATAGGTTGGGAACACTTAAAAATATCATAAGTTCTAATCAAAACGGACTGCAAGAAGTTCAGATAAAATTAAAAGAGAAGGCGTATTTACTTGGTTTGACATCGTTTGACATATTGAGTGAGATTAGAAAAGGATTTTTTGGTATGGAATCGCAACGATTGCAGAAAGGTGTGGATGAGGTAAAAGTATGGTTACGTTACGATAAGCAGGATAGAAGCTCAATTAATGACCTCGAAAATATGAGAGTCCGTTTGTTGGGTAAAGAATATTTACTAAGTGATTTGGTAGATTTGAAAATAGAGCGTGGTATTATTGCTATAGAACATCTTGATGGAAAAAGATCTGTTAAGGTTAGTGCAGATTTGCTTAATCCAGCAATAGATAATCCAGCTTTAATTGTTGGCTTTTTAGAAGATAGTGTTGTTTCAAAAATTCAAATGGACTTTCCCACAATTAAATATTCGATAGAAGGTTCAATTAGAGAACAAGCTAAAACAGGAAGTTCGGCTAAGATTGCCGGTCCAATAGTGCTATTGTTGATGATGACGATAATCATTTTAACCTTTAGAAGTTTTCTTCAAACATTTGCCGTTTTTGCCATGATTCCTTTTGGTTTCATTGGCGTAGCATGGGGTCATTTTCTGCATGGAGACCAAATGTCAATGTTCTCATATTTTGGTATGATTGCCCTTATAGGTATAATGGTTAACGATTCTTTAGTATTCATTAGTACCTTTAATCAAAAGATGAAATCTGGATTGCCCTTCAAGAAAGCTTTAAGGGATGCGGGTATTTCAAGATTTAGGCCGATAGTTTTAACCTCTTTAACTACAATAGCTGGCTTAGCACCACTCATTGCAGAGACCAGCTTTCAAGCTCAATTCTTGGTTCCTATGGCAATCGCAATTGCTTATGGATTAGTAATAGCCACTATGCTTACCTTAGTTTTTCTTCCTGCTGTTTTGGTTGTTCTTAATAAAATTAGATTTGGCAAAGAGTGGTTGGTTACGGGCAATTCGGTTAACTCAGAAGAACGAGAGCCTGCAGTAAAAGAATTGGAATATGAAAACATGAAATTCAATTAATATGAGAATTACCGGACTAGTTGTGCTTATTTTCGGCATGTTGTATAGTAATGCGCAAGAGGTTCTATTGCTTGAAAATGCAATGAAAATTGCTTTAGAGAATAATTTAGGAGTAAAAATGATAATAAATCAAAAGCAGCAAGCTGCGAATAGAGCTACTTATGGTAATGCTGGTTTATTGCCAAAGGCAGACTTAAATGGAGGGGTTTCATTGGGTGCAACAAATAGTAATTTGGAATTTGCAGGAAGCATCCCCCCTGTTGAAGATGTTACGGCACAATCGCTAAGCTATAATGGAGGGTTAGGGTTTTCTTATGCAGTGTTTAATGGGTTAGGATCTTTAAATACATTTAAGAAACTTAAGTCCCAAGTTGACGTTGCTGGTATTCAGTTAAATTTAAATATTGAGAGTACTTTATTGCAGGTATGTAATGTTTATTACGAAGTTGCAAGGCAGCAGCAGCAGCTTCGAATCGCTAAAAATTCATTAGATATCTCAAGAGAGCGTTACGAACGAGTTAAATTAGGATTAGAATATGGAACGGTATCTTCTTTAGATCTTTTAAATGCTGAAGTTGACATGAATGCAGATAGCTCGAGTATATTAAATATTGATGTTGGGCTAAAAAATGCCAAGCGAAATCTTAATGTTTTATTAAGTCGTGGAGTAACTGTGCAGTTTGCAGTATCTGAGGTATTGGTAGTTGATGATACTCGAAAAATTGAAGCTATAAGAGAAAAAGCCTTAAATAATAATACGAATCTTTTATTGGCTCAAAGTAATATTTCGATAGCGGAATTTGATCAAAAAATTCAGCAAGCTTTTTACATGCCAAGAGTTTCATTAAATGCCAGTTATGGGTATAATTATTCGGAAAGTAATGTAGGTTTAATTTTAAGTCAAAGTAGTCTTGGTTTTACAGGTGGAGCTACTCTAGCCTGGAGTTTATTTGATGGCCTTAAGAAGAAAACAGCTATTCAAAATGCTCAAATTGCTTTAGAAACAAATCAGCTAAAAGTCGAAGAAGCAAAATTGACTGTCGAAAGAGATGTACTAAATTCGTTTGATTTGTTTCAAAATAGTATCATTCTTCTTAAGGTTGAAGAGAGAAGCGTTGCAGCTGCTCAGCTGAATTTCGACAGATCAAAAGAACTGTTCAACCAGGGGCAAATAACAACAACAGATTTTAGACAAGCTCAGTTGAATTTAAATCGCGCTAAAAGCAGATTAAATACAGCCAACTTTACCACTAAAATGGCAGAAATAGAATTGATCAGATTAAGCGGAGAGTTAATAATTGTGCGTTGATAGTTAGTTTATAAAATGCTGGTGCAAGTATTTCTAGGGTTTTGTTAATTATATAGGTTATTGGTACCGTTATTTTGTAAGCTCTCCAATTAAATTCCTTTTTTTACTCGTTTTGTGCCTTTTCCAGAAGCCTTCAAACTACTTGTTTTTTTAATGCTTTTTTTCTAAAGTAAACTTTACTTTATTGCAGCAGCCCTATGAAATATAGATGATGTTAGCCACTTTTATTTAAATATTAATGCCAAATATTTTTTAGTCAAAAATAATTTAGTATTATTGTGATATCAAAATGATATTGTTATGAAAAACGAAAAACAAATTAAAGCAAGTAACGGTTATGTAATGCTGTTAGTATTATTAGTTGTAATTATCAGTATGGTAGCAGGCATGGTAATTACAAAATACCCAATCTTTTTAGTCCTTGTACCGCTGATAGTGTTAATAATTAGAGGTTTCTTTATTGTTAATCCAAATGGTTCAAAAGTAATGGTGTTGTTTGGAGCATATAAAGGTACGGTACGCGATAATGGATTCTTTTGGACAAATCCTTTTTATACGAGACAAAGGATTTCTTTGAGGGCAAGAAATTTTGATAGCGAGCGAGTAAAGGTTAATGATAAGATTGGAAATCCAATTATGATTAATGTCATATTAGTTTGGAAAGTAGAGAACACCTATAAATCAGCCTTTGATGTTGATAATTATGAAGAATTTGTTCGGGTTCAAACTGATGCTGCCGTAAGGAAATTAGCAGGCTCATATCCTTATGACAATTTTGATGATGAACATGCTGAATTAACTTTAAGATCTGGAATGGATGGAGTTAATAAAGCCTTGGAAAATGAAATTACTGAACGTCTAGCAATAGCGGGTATAAAAGTAATGGAAGCAAGAATCGGTTATTTAGCTTATGCGCCAGAAATTGCAAGTTCTATGTTGAAAAGACAACAAGCTGTTGCCATTGTAGCCGCTCGTAAGAAAATTGTTGAAGGGGCTGTTGGAATGGTAGAAGATGCATTGGATAAGCTATCTAAAGATAATATTATTGATTTTGACGATGATAAAAAAGCTTCAATGGTTAGTAATTTAATGGTTGTTTTATGCGGTGATAGAGAGGCTACACCCGTAATTAATACTGGTTCCTTAAACTAATAGTTTATGAGTAAAAGAAAATCATTTGTATTAAGGATTAGGCCGGAGACATTTAAGCAAATTGAAAAGTGGTCGGATGATGAATTTCGAAGTGTTAACGGGCAATTAGAATGGATTATTAATAAAAGCCTTAAAGACGCAAAAAGATTGTCAAATACGCAAAGCCATAAAGTAAAAGACACAAATAAAAATTTTTAGGCGAACCTTTTGTATAAAAAATTATACAATTTAGTATTTCAGAACTTTTTATTGGCTCCAAAATTCATCTCATAAAAGAAACTTAAGTTAGTTGCTAATGAGCAATTAGAGCTTGGTATAAAATCAAATGAAAGTGAATTAAATATGTGGTGTTTTTTAGATTTGAAAAGGCAGTAAATATTTTTATTCCTATTTGTTTACAAATCTTTTAATTCATTATAAGCATTGCGAATTTAGGATCATTTTTATTTGTCTAAATAACCCATCAATAATTCTCTAGGAGGGTATGAAAGAGAAAATTAATATCTTTTTTGAACAAAAGTGCATTTGCTTTGTTTTACCAGAAACTAAAACAAAAAAGATGACGACACTAAAATACTTTTTATTTGCATTCGCTTTCGGATGTATCGCTAACACCAGTTATGGTCAAAAAAAAGTTGCATTAACAACATTTTACGTTTCAAAACACATTGGTTTTGAAGAGCTAGGTGGCAATGCTGCTCTTGCTGCATCCATAGCATCATTATCTGAAAACCCTGATTTTAATTTACAACCTGTGTTAGATAACTTTTATACTACGTTTATGAAAGATTACGCCCCGCAATTCCCGTTCGAATTTTTGCCAGAAAGTGATGTTGTGCAAAACGATAACTACCAAGCTTACGAAGGGAGATTTAATGAGTCAAAAGATGCGGATAGAAGTAAGCTATTTCAGAGATATTTGACTCCTGATGGTTATAAGCCCTTGCAGGAATCGTTAGTGAAAGGAGAGAAGAGTAATCAGATGCAAATGGTGAATATGTTTAAAGAAACTGCAGATGGTGTGATGTTTGTGTCGATGGGATATGATTTTGTGAAAAAACCTATACCTTTTACAGCCGGGGTTAGAGCGTATGTTAGAATCAAAGTATGGAACAAAGATGGTAAGAAGGTGTTCAAACTTAACGAGTATGGCACCTCTAAAGAATCAGTTGCTATAGTTGGTGGTATTCCAATTATGAAAACTGAAAAATTATTGCCATTATGTGAAAGTGCTTCTACTAAATTAGTAAATGACCTTAATAAAAAAGTAAAGAAAGTGGCATCTAAAGCAGGTAAGAAATTGTAAAAACTTTCATTCTCGGCTGAATATTTTTTAAACTAATCAGATTAGCGACCATAAAAAATGCTCGGCGTTAACCTAGTTTGTTTTCAAAACTAATTAATAATTAATCAGAGTTTTACAATTTTCTGAGAAAGAAAATCTTTACCATTAGTGTTAATTTTTAGAACATAACTACCTATTGCTAAAGGAGAAATAGAAAACGTGAAGAGATTTTCGCCTGATTTAGCTTGGTCGATATACATGTTTTTAACTAGAGCCCCCTTACTGTCATATAGGTTTATATAAACAATTGCAGTTTGTTCTAACTCGAAAAATACATTTACGTTTTCGTTGGTTGGATTAGGGAAAACATTGTTCGCTGGCGCAGTCTCTACAAATGTAACGGAGTCTGTAATTACACAATTTTTATCATCAGTAACCGTCACAACATATAATCCTGCAGCTAGGTTGTTAGCAACTTCAGCTGTTTGTATATTTTCATCGCTCCAAATAATAGAGTATGGTTCATTTCCACCATCTATACTTAATGTTGCTGAGGCGTCTGTTTTTCCAAAACCGCTAAGGTCTGTTGAGTCAGTAATTGAAGCCATCAATAGATTGTCAGAAGAGGTCCTTAATTTCGAAGCCCAGGTGTAATTATTGCCATTATTTTTTGAGTAATAACCAGTAGTCCAAACAATATCAGGAGTATCGTATTTTCGTTGTATTCCAAAATAATCGCCCCATCTCTCGGGGCCATTTAGTCGATCAATAGATGAGTTTCCTTCTTTTAAGGTTAACCGTTTAGAGTACTTACTATCAGAATTGTACATAATTGCTGAAACTCCGGCCCAATTCCATGGAGATGTATGATTAAAGGCTATTACAGATTGTCTACTACAATTTTTACTTCCGGTGTATGCGATATTAGGATATCCAAAATCTAAAGTGTCGTCCGATAATATCATTCCTGTAAATAGGGGAGACTCGTTAATATTTTCTATAAAACCATGATATACTCCTGCATAACCAGTCGATGGATTTATTGTGTTGGCAACATATTGAATTTCATCGTCTTCGATAAATGCTCCCAAAATTCTTGCGTCATTAGTTGATAAAGAATCCTCTCCAATTTCTTGCCTTCCCAGCGGAGGCGCGCCATAAGGAGTGTCGGTAAGCCCAAGATTAACAGATAAGCTAGTGGCTAGGTAGTTTAATGATCCATCCAATTTCATTAAGAAGATTGAATCGCTTAGCATAGTGAAATTTCGATTCGATAAAAAGTACATCGTTGTATCCAGAGGCGCTGCTCCCCCCTGCACAGGCTGTATGTTTCTTATGTTTTGTCCATCATAGGAGATATCTGCCCATAATTGTGTAGTTAATGCAGTGTCTCCATTATAACCGTTACTAAGGTCAGCTTGCCATATAATTGACTGCGAAAACCCAGTTTGCCATGGTTCATTATCTCGCAGCAAATTACCAGTGATAAATAGTTCAGATTTTGTTATGCCTATGGCAGGATAGTCGGTCCAAGTAGTATCATTTAATGGGTTTCCAGGAACTTCGTATATATTCCAAGAGTCGCTCGGGTTATTAGAGCTTGAGAAGCAAACTAGAATTCGCATATCTTCACTAAGTCTACCATTTAAGAATACGAGTATAAAGCGATCTGATATAGGATCATACAGTGTTTTGGGATCGTATTTATCACTCAATGTAAATTCCGATGAAAAGGCATGTAAACTTATTTTGAATAAAAGAGTATCCGCTTCGGTATCGTAAGCAAAAATGGATGAATTATAGGACGCTAACATAAATCCATCATTACTAATCGATACGGTATTGTCGTTAGGTATTCCTCCTGCCAAGTAGGTGACAATAGTATCATCTAGTGCCGGTATATATAAGTAAGTTGCCAACGGAAATCCATTTTCAATTGTTAATGCACTTTCTTCATCAGCTTCCCAAGTCTTATGAGCCACAGCCGTTCTTGGGTATAACTTAGCCGACTTTTTTTTGAGCAGCTTAAGCCTATGTTTGTCTGTACCCGGAGCGGGCATTTCAAGATTAACTACTTTGGGTTCAAAGTCATCTTGGATTTCCATAGGCCTAACTATCCCCAGTTTTTTAATTGAGAAATTATGGCTAGTATATGTTGTTTTTTCTTGGGCAGAAATGCCTCCATTGAAAACAAATAGCAGCAGCAGCATGTTGGATACTTTCCTTAAAAAATTGCTTCTAGCCATTGCGTAAAGTTAAGGTTTATATAGAATATTGAAAATCCTGTTAGAAAGACTATTCCTAACCAGCTCAGAAATTTCATCCAAGCTGGAGGTATCGCAGCCTTAGCAACATACTTTTTAGAAACGAGTCTAAAATTGATAATCGCTATTAATGGAGCAATTAAAAATGAAATAGTCATTGCTAAATCAATTAAAAACAGGAGACTACTTCCAAATTTCCAAATGATTATGAAACCGCCAACTGTCAAGATTAGTAGGGAGATAATGTAAATATTTCTATTGTCTGATTTTTTATTGTTCCTGAAAAATAGCAGTTCAGTCGTTCTTTTTAAAGACCTAGCATATCCATCAAAAACTGCAATGGAGGTTCCAAACATGATAGAAAATGCCGCTGCTGCAATAATTAAGTAGCTCCAATTGCCGATTGTAACGGTGTATAGATTTACCACTTCGTTAGCAAATCCAGCACTATTATCTGGCATTATTTTACCCGTTCCAAAAACTAAATAGGCTCCCATAGAAATAAAACAGATCGAAAGGAGAGCAGAAGTTATATAACCGAAATTGAAATCTAACAATGTTTCTTTCAAGGATGGTTTGTACTCTGTTTCTTTTATTCTTTCAATTGTCCATAAGCTGTTCCAGGTTGAAAGATCCACTGCAGTTGGCATCCATCCCATAAGCGCTATCATAAATCCAATACCTACAGTGCTCCAGATTTCAGGAGTCTGAAAATCAGAAATTTGCTCTGCTGGTCCCTTGAAAAGGGTAAGCGTAAAAGCAAGTAGTGTGGAAACTAACAGGGTAGAGGCAATTATTTTAATTAGCTTGTCTAATGCGTTGTATTTGCCCAATACTAGCACCACAAAGCAGCTAATAAATAGAACGATGGTGGTGATAAATGTTCCATTTTTGATTATTGAGCTTATTCCAAAAAGGTTGTCTAAGAATCCAGCAGTAACGGCCGCAACTGCCGCAGTAACAAAAAACATAGATGCGATTGTGATAATGAAATAAAGCCATAACATCCAATTGCCGATGCGCTTGTATCCATCAATTAGGCTGGTTCCTGTTGCGTTAGCGTATCTAGATCCATATTCAAAAAATGGGTATTTGAGTAAATTGGTTAGAAGAACTAACCAAAGTAAATCAAAACCATATTCAGCGCCAGCTCTGGTAGATTGAACCAAATGAGAAACACCAATAGCAGTTGAGGCAAAAAGAATTCCTGGCCCAAGCGTTTTAAGAAAATTAGAAATTTTAGTAGCCATTAAACAAGGTAGATGTCTGCCAAGACAAATATGGCAAAAATCACGCTTGCAACTCCGTTGGTTGTGAAAAAAGCTAGGTTTATTTTATTGAGATCATTTGGTTTAACTAGGCTATGCTGATATATTAATAGTCCACAGAATATAGCTGCACCAATCCAATAAACCCAGTTGAACGCCCCATAATATCCCGCAAAAATGATGCTCATTGCTGTTAGCAAGTGAAGGAAGTTGGAGAGGTTCAAAGCACCTTTAGTACCTAGCCAGACTGGTATGGAATGCAAATTATGTGATTTGTCAAATTCTTCATCTTGCAGAGCATACATAATATCGAAGCCGCTAACCCAAAATAAAACTGCAAACGAGAATAGGAGAGGCAGCAACGTAAATTCGCCAGCTACAGCGAGAAACGAACCAATTGGCGCAAGTGATAGACCTATTCCTAAAACGATGTGGCACAATGCGGTAAATCTCTTGGTATAACTATAGCCGAGAATAACACCTAGTGCTATTGGAGATAAATAAAAACAAAGAGTATTGATAAAAAAAGTGGCTATGACGAATAATATACAGTTAGTAATTACAAAAATAAGCGCAGACTTCACATTAACAATTCCGGCTGGAATCTCACGAATAGCTGTTCTTTCGTTGTCTTTATCAATGTCTCTGTCGAGATAGCGATTAAATGCCATAGCTGCATTTCTAGCGAAAATCATGCAAAGCATAACCAATCCAAAAGTTGTCCAGTTTAGCTCAGCATTAGTCGAAGAAACGGCAACAAAAAAACCAACAACCGCAAACGGTAATGCGAAAATGGTATGGCTAAATTTGATTAAAGAAAGATAGTTTTTTACCACAAAATAGTAATTCAGATTTCTAGCACGAAAGTATAGAAAATGTACTTTTGTCGCCAATCAAAAATTCATGAATAGATATTTCTATAGGTTAACGCAGTAATAGTCTCTATTTTACATTTCAAGAAAAGTGGTGATATTGAATCGAAAAGCCAACATGGAAATATTTGAAAAGAGAATTTATAACCAAATCAATAAAAGATGTCAGACGATAAAAAAGTAATATTTTCAATGGTTAATGTTGGTAAAACAACGCCTCAAGGAAAGCAAATTTTAAAAAATATTTATCTCTCTTTTTATTATGGAGCTAAGATTGGAATTTTAGGTTTAAACGGAGCAGGTAAGTCAACTGTGATGAAAATTATTGCAGGGTTAGATGAATCGTATCAAGGTGATGTGGTTTTTTCTCCCGGATACTCAGTCGGTTATTTACCTCAAGAGCCTGAGCTGGATGAATCAAAAACTGTAAAACAGATAGTCCAAGAAGGTGCGCAAGAAACGGTTGATATTTTAGCGGAATTTGAAGAGATAAATAATAGCTTCATGGATGAGGAGATTCTTAATAATCCTGATAAAATGGAGAAGTTGATTGATAGGCAGGCTAAAGTGCAAGAAAAGATTGACCAGATGGATGCGTGGAATCTCGATACAAGATTAGAAAGAGCGATGGATGCGTTAAGATGCCCAGAAGGAGAATCACCTATTAAAAATTTATCGGGGGGAGAGCGAAGAAGGGTTGCCCTTTGTCGATTGTTATTAAAACAACCAGATATTTTATTGCTGGATGAGCCAACAAACCATCTGGATGCTGAGTCAGTAAATTGGTTAGAGCAACATTTACAACAGTATAAAGGAACTGTTATTGCAGTCACCCACGATAGGTATTTTTTAGATAACGTTGCTGGGTGGATTCTAGAATTGGATCGCGGTGCGGGTATTCCTTACGAAGGAAATTATTCATCATGGTTAGATCAGAAATCTAAGCGATTAGCTAAAGAAGAAAAGCAAGAAAGTAAGCAGCGTAAAGCGCTCGAACGAGAGCTTGAATGGGTACAACAAGGTGTTAAAGGTCGCGGAACGAAATCGAAAGCTCGTTTAGCGAACTATGATAAAATGATGAATGAGGACATCAAACAAAAGGAAGTTCGGATGGAGATTCCGATTCCTAATGGGCCTCGTTTAGGCGCAGAGGTTATCGAAGCTCTCGAAATTTCTAAAGGGTATGATGATCGATTGTTGTATGAAGGTCTAAATTTTAAACTTCCACAGGCGGGAATAGTTGGAGTTATTGGACCAAATGGTGCTGGTAAAACGACCTTGTTTAGAATGATAATGGGAGAAGAAACTCCAGATAATGGGGAGTTTAAAGTTGGTGAAACAGTTGTTCCTGGATACGTTGATCAACGCCATGCAGATTTAGACGAAAATAAATCTATTTACGATGTAATTTCTGGAGGTCAGGAGGATATTATTGTCGGTGGTAAATCTATTAATGCTCGTGCTTATTGTTCGCGATTCAACTTCGCAGGTGCAGATCAGCAGAAAAAAGTTGGTGTATTATCTGGAGGAGAAAGAAACAGATTACACTTAGCGATGACTCTTAAAACTGATGCCAACGTTTTATTACTTGATGAGCCAACAAACGATATTGACGTGAATACACTTCGAGCATTAGAAGAAGGTATTCAAAGTTTTGCGGGGTGTGCTGTAGTCATTTCTCACGACAGGTGGTTTTTAGACAGAATTTGCACACATATATTAGCGTTCGAAGGAGATTCGCAAACTTATTTCTTTGAAGGTTCGTTCTCCGAATATGAAGAAAATAGAAAGAAGAGACTAGGAGATGAACCTCGTAAATTCAAGTATAGGAAGTTGGTTAAGTAATTCTATTGCTTAATTATAAAAAAAATCTATTTTAGATTTTCTTTAAAAATTAATATAATTATGAAAATTCAGTACCCGATTAGAAAATTCGTTAGTTTTTCTGTTATTTCAACAATATGTCTGTTGATTTCCTTTAATGGTTTATCTCAATGTGCTCTAGGCACGTTTTATGATTCTGGAATAGCTCCCCTTCCGGGTTTAATATCAAACATCTCCCCCTGCGATTACGCAGGTGAATATAATACAGTAACCGATGTTGTTGCAGGTGATATTTATAGCGTTACAGTAAGTGGTACTTATATTACAGTTTATGACAATTCATCTGTAGCTGTTGCGTATGGTAATTCTCCAGTTAGTTTTACGGCAACTTCTAGTGGTGTCTATTCTACCCAAATTAATACTGATTCAGTTTGTGGAACTGATAATATTTGTCATCAATGTGAATGGGAAAACATATCTCCGGGGCCTTCAAACGATAGCTGCGCAAATGCTACAACAATTAATTGCGGGGATGTAATAGTGGGTGAAACGATTTACGCCACAGATGATGCGCCATTTATTGCAGGGCAATCTCTACAAGGTTGTGGGCCAGGTATAGCAGCAAACACCCCTGGTGTATGGTATTATTTTTTAGGTACGGGTGATGATGTGGTAGCAAGTACTTGCAATGCAGCAGATTTTGACACTAGAATAACTATTTATTCGGGTTCCTGTGGCTCGCTAGCTTGTGTGGCAGGAAATGATGATGGTCCTACTTGCAGCGGTTATACTTCAGAAGCATCTTTCCAAACTACTGTCGGAGTTGATTATTATATTTTCGTTCATGGGTATGGTAATTCTCTTGCAGAACAAGGTAATTTTACATTATCCTTATCATGCTCCGCTGCATGTGCTCCACTTCCAGGAAATGATGCTTGCGGATCTGCTCAATCTCTTAATGTTTATGTCGCAGGTTCATGTACTCCAACTGCGGGTTCTAATCTTTGCGCTGCAGATGCTACAGCGAATCCAACGTGCGATCCATGGGGTATAATACAAGATGTTTGGTACACTTTTAATACAGGAGCCAATGCAAGTCTTTCTATTGATTTGCAGGCCATAACGGCTAACCCAAATGGATTAAAAATGGCATTATATAGTTCATGTGGTGGAACAGAAATCGATTGTTTTAGTGGAGGTGCAGGGGTGCAGTCAATTGGAGGATTATCGTCTGTAACAGATTATTATCTTCAAGTTTGGTCAAGCTCTATAGATGAAGGAGATTTTACGGTTTGTGTCTCAGAGTCATCATGTGATGTCCTTGTTAATGTAAGTGTCTCGCCCGCATCATCTGCTGGTGGTTCGGACGGTAACGCTTCTGCTATTGTTTCCGGAAATCAAGGAAATCTTTCTTATTTATGGTCAACGGGAGCAACTACTGCTGCAATTTCGGGTTTAGTTTCGGCTACTTATGGCGTTACTGTAACTGACGATGTTTCTTCTGGTTGCACGGCAATTTCTTCAGGATATGTAACAGACCCAAGTGTTACCGTGTCTTGCAGTATAACAGGTAGTATAACAGGAAATAACCCAACTTTATATGGTGCTAGTGATGGCTCAGTAACTGCTATTCCAAATGGTAACCAAGGCAATATTACCTACAATTGGTCATCAGGATCTGCAGCACAAGCTTTAACTGGCTTAGCTGGTGGAGTTTTTAGTGTTACCATTACTGACGATATCACAACAGGATGTTCAGCAACAGCTTCAGTTACGTTAACAGAACCAGCACCTACGTGTAATTTGTTTTTAACTGCTGTGGGATACGATGTATCGACTAATGGTGGTTCAGATGGTTCAGCGCAGGCATTTGTTTCTGGCTGGCAAAGTATAGTATCGTATATTTGGTCTAGTGGCGCCACAACTGCTATTAGTACAGGGTTAAGTGCAGGTGTTGAGTCTGTTACTATTGTGGATAATATTATTCCAACTTGTTCAGTTACTGATGCAATTACAATTACTCAACCGATCTGTGCGGTTAGTGCTTCTGTATCAGGTAATAATGCTACAATTTACGGAGGGTCAGATGGTGCTGCTACTGCCAGCGCAATTGGAGGACAAGGAATAGTTAGCTATTTATGGTCAAATGCAACTACAACTGCAACAATAACTGGTTTAATTGCAAATGATTACAGTGTTACCATAACGGATGATATAGCTCCAAGCTGCCAGGCTATTGCTGAAATAACAATTACTGAACCATTACCTACTTGCAACTTGTCTTTAACTGTTGTAGGTTATGATGTATCGACTAATGGCGGTTCAGATGGTTCAGCGCAGGTATTTGTTTCTGGCGGGCAAAGTATACTATCATATATATGGACTAGTGGCTCCACAACAGATATTAGTACAGGGTTAAGTGTAGGTATTGAATTTGTTACCATTGTGGATAATATTATTCCAAATTGTTCAGTTACTGATGCAATTACAATTACTCAACTATTTTGTACGGTTAGTGCTTCTGTAGCAGGAAATGACGCAACCACCAACGGAGGTAGTGATGGAGATGCTATGGCCACGGTAACAGGAGGCCAAGGTAACATAACTTACTTGTGGTCTAACGGAGGTTCAACTGCTATGATTTCTGGCCTAATTGCAGGAACATATAGTGTTACTGTAATGGATGATATTTTGGTCGGATGCGAAGTAGTTGATACTTTAGCTATAGCTGAACCAGCATTAACTTGCGATATTCTAGCTAACTTAAGTGTTACTGCAGCTACAACTGCTGGGGGTTCTGATGGTGAGGCCGAAGCTTTAGTTTCAGGAGCTCAAGGCACTTTAACGTACATTTGGTCAAACGGGGGTACAACTTCGATGATTACAGGTTTACCAACAAATACGTATTTAGTTACAGTAACTGATGACGTAATTGCAGGATGCACAGCAAGTGCTTCAGGGTTAGTGACCGATCCAAGTGTTACAGTTTCTTGTAACATATCAGTAACGGCTGCATCAATAGATCCAACCTCGTATGGAGCAAGTGATGGCTCAGCTACAGCTGTTCCTTCAGGAAACCAAGGTAACTTATCTTATTTATGGGATAATGCAGTAGCAGCTCAAGTAATTAATGGACTAACAGGAGGTATATTCACTGTTACAGTATCAGATGATATTTTAGCAGGATGCGAAGCAGTAGGTATTGCAACTATAACTGAACCAGCAGCTCCTGTATGTAATATAACCTTAACAGCTTCAGGAAATAACGCGTCTACCACTGGAGGTAGTGATGGAGATGCTATAGCGATGGTAACAGGAGCTCAAAGTAACATAACGTACATGTGGACTAACGGAAGTACAACGTCATTGATTTCTGGCCTAATTGCAGGAACATATAGTGTTACTGTAATAGATGATGTTTTACTAGGATGTGAAGCAGTTGATACTTTAATAATTTCTGAACCTCCTGCAGGATGCTTTATTGCAGCAACTATCGCTGGAACAAACGTGACCAATAACGGAAGTAGTGATGGATCTGCAGCAGCTTCTATTTCAGGAGAGCTTGGAAATATTACCTATGCATGGTCTAATGGTGAAACTACTTCGGCTATTGTTAATATTACAGCAGGGGTTTATACAGTTACAGTAACTGATGATACGGTAGCTGGTTGTTCAGCTGCAGCAACAGTAACTATTACTGAACCAGCATTAACATGTGATATTCTAGCTAACCTAAGTGTTACTGCAGCTACAACTGCTGGGGGTTCTGATGGCGCTGCCGAAGCTTTAGTTTCAGGAGCTCAAGGCAACCTAA
>CAJQPE010000019.1 GCA_905480125.1 uncultured Flavobacteriales bacterium
GATGCAGATAGTATTCTTACGATTGGAGCTGTGGCATATGATAGCAGTAAAGCTCCATTTAGTTCTTTTGGCCCTACGTTTGATGGTAGAATTAAGCCCACAGTCGTGGCAAGAGGACTTAATGCCTATGTTATAGATAACCAGGGGGAAAGGTCCACTTCAAATGGTACGTCATTTTCTTCACCTATAATAGCTGGCGCGGCAGCTTGCCTTTGGCAAGCTTACCCTAAAGAAACAAACATGAGCATTATTAATTATATCCAGCGTTTTGGTCACCAAGCAGATTCACCAGACTCTTTACTTGGTTATGGAATACCGAATTTTTATAACGCCTATTTGGAATTGGAAAATCGCAATTACTTTGTTCCTCTAGAGTATATTGATCTATATCCTAATCCAATAATGAATCAGTTTACTATAAACTATTTTTCGCAGAGCAGAAAGCTTGTGGAGTTAGCAATTTATGATGTTTTAGGAAGAAAAGTCTTAACTCAGTTTCACGAAGTTAAAGAAGGCCGTAACCGAATCGAGGTGTCTGTAGATTGGGGTAATTATTCAGATTCAATATATGTTATTCAAATAAACTATGGAGGACAACTTCTTTCGAAAAAAATCCTTAAGTTTTGATACTTTTGAAATCAATAAAAATTTGACATGAAAATAGTAATCTCGCCAGCCAAATCTCTTGATTTTGAAAAATGTATTATATTCAAAGATTCAAGTAAATGTATTTTTTTATCTGATAGTGAATTACTTATAAAAAAAATTAAAAAATTATCTGCTAAGAAAATAGGAGCACTGATGTCAATCAGTCCTGCCTTATCTGAACTTAATTACGACCGTTATCAAAGCTGGACAATGCCTTTTACATTAAATAATTCTAAACACGCATTAGCTGTTTTCACAGGAGAAGTTTATCGAGGAATTAATGCTTCTAGTTTCTCAGAGCAAGATTTGAGTCATGCTCAGGAGAAATTGAGAATTATTAGTGGGTTATACGGCCTACTAAAACCAAAAGATTTAATTCAGCCATATCGGTTAGAAATGGGAACACGTTTTGCAGTTAGTTCAACGACTAAGAATTTGTACCAGTTTTGGGGTAATAAGATTACTGACGCTCTTAACGATGAACTTGCGGAGGATGATGGTGTTTTGGTTAATTTAGCATCTAACGAGTATTTTAAAGCGATTAACCCAAAAAATATCAAAGGAAAGGTTATTACCTGTCATTTTAGAGATTTTAAGAATGGTGAGTATAAAATCATAATGACTTTTGCAAAACAAGCGCGTGGCTATATGGCTAGTTTCATTATCAAAAATGATTTAAAACAGGTTGAAGAACTGAAAGCCTTTGAAACAGAAGGCTACGTATTTAATCCTAGAATGTCGACAGCAGAGGAATTTACTTTTACTCGAGGGTAGCTAATTCACTCCTTACAGAGGCCCAATTAATTCCAATTTCGACCGGTGTAAATGTGCTTTCAATTGGTCGTAATAAAGTATCTTTAATTCTTTTATTTAAATTTGGATGAGACATCAAAAATTCCAATTCTTCGTCATATCCACTATATTCAGTTTTTATTTTCCTGAAAAATGTAGGCATATAATGGGGTTAATACTTGCTTTCTCAAGTAAATTAAGACCATAAATATCCGCCTCCGTTTCTTGAGAACGTTCAAAAACGGTAGAAACTACATTTTTAGCAATTTCAGTCACAATTGCGGGGTCAGTTCCAGGAACAATTGAAAATATTATGGCTACTCCCATTTTCTTAACCACGTGTCTTTTTGCCACATGGCCGATTTCGTGAGCAATAACTGATGATACTTCTTCTGCATTATCAGCAAATTCTAATAAGCCTGAGTAGATAAATATATTTCCCCCTAATCTAGCAAAGGCATTAACTTGATCATTCTTTAAAACAAAGAAGCGGTAGTCGTAATTAGATAATTCAACTTTTGATAATAGTCGTTCTTTGATTACGAAAACTGCTCTATTATATAGTGTCTGATGTGATAAGTTCAGATGATGATAGAATGTTGTGAACTAAAATATCTGCTACTTTGTTTTCTGCATCAACAGATATTGCCATATCTGGCACATCAGGTATTAGTTTTATATATGTGAAAGCCCCCCATCGTAAGAAAAAAACCAAGCAAATAATGAAAAGTTCTTTATATATTTTACCAATCCTGCTTTGCTATGCTGGTGGCACGTTTTCCATTATTGACTTTTCTTGTATTTTAATTTTATAAGCTTGATGGTAAGCAAGTTTGCCAAAGAAGATAAAATAATAATCCTTTTCTCCCTTTATAGGCGCCTATAAAGCTAAAAACAACGCACACAATATTAGCTGTTAGTGCAGTGTACAAATAGCCCCAATACACATCATTTCCAGTTGGAAAGCCTTCTAAAGGAGTTTCGCCAAATCCAATTCTTAAGGTTTGAAATGTCCAAAATACTAGCCCCGCATTCATTAAAGTTGTGGAGAGCTGTGAATGCAAAGATTGTAAAGGATGAAATTTCACAAATTTGCTTTTGTCTTTGTTGATAAAGTAATAAACTACAGAGGCTATTAATTTAATTACAGGGAGCTGTAATTAAAGCCGCTAGAGCTCCAAACATCATTAAATATCCCCCCATAGCATCCCCCTTTCTCTAACAGGTATTTCTTCTGATTGCTCAATAGGGTGATAAACAGCTACTCTTTACTTGAAAACGGAGGATATTCATCCGTCATAAAACCCATATAAAGACTTACACGATTACTCCACCTTAATGTACCAACATTAAACGCGTGCCAACTTTCAGGTTGTTTACCTGCAAAAAGTATCGCCCAAAAACCTAAAAACCCCAAAATCATTCCCCAAAGCAATCTAAAATTCAATATAAAACCATGAGGTAGCATAACATAGAACATACCAAGAAAAGATTTAAGAAGTAAGGTTCCACGACTTAAACTTTCGGGGTAATCAATTTCAAGCGATGTAAATTCATCTGTACCATTTATTCCAAATGAGGGGTAGCCATCACAAAGGTTAAGCATTCTAGCATTTACTCTTAGGATCCATTTCATTAATCCGACTTGGAATTCAAAAAAACTTTGTGGGTATCTTTCTGTAAAAAGTATGCTCCACCAAGAAATAAATTGAATTATTCCGCCCCAAATTCCGAATATTGTTAGTGCAAAAAGATGAGGTAGTAAAAGGTAAAAATATCCAAAAAAAGCTCTTAATAATAACTCTCCACGTGAGTAATATTCTTGGTAAGTGATAGATAGTTTCATTTCGTAAGGGTTTAGTTTTTATTACTTTATAACTTGTAATAAAGGAATTATTTCAGAATAAACAAAAAATAGTTTTGAATATAGCAATACAATTCTAAACATCTTAGGGATGTTAAAGTCTATCTTAACTGTCTAAATTTTAGTAATATTGATACTTGTGTTTTTTAAAACAAATCCCATAGGTATGAAAAAAATTATCATTGCTTTGTTTATTGCTTGTTCAGCATCTCTCGTTTCGGCTCAAATAGAGCAAAAGTACAGTGGAATTAATGAACCGAGCTGGGTTCAATTGATGTATTCTGCCAATGCTGAACTAGGAGCAGTAGTAAAGGCTTATGAGACATATTATGCTGAGCACGATCTCGTAAAAAATGTACACACGCAATATTACAAGCGCTGGGTAAGAGAAGTTCAGCGCCAAAACTGGAACACTAACCAACCTAATTCGGATAATAATTACATTCAACAAAATGAGGCAAGTTACTTGCAGAATTCTTTTTCATTAAGAGATCAAAAATCGCCAACTTCTCCTTGGCAATGTATTGGTCCGTGGGATTTTGACAAGGAAGCGGCTAGTAGAAGTTATGCTGCAGGTGCTGCGCACGTTTATACTGTAAAGCGATCAAAAACAGACACAACCGTGCTTTATGCAGGCACTGCAACAGCTGGGTTATGGAAAACAACAGATTCTGGTCAAAATTGGAATTTACTAACTAGAGACATGATGGTAACTCACATTTTTGCAATCGAGATTGATTTCTCAAATGAAGATGTTGTTTATTTTGTTTCGAATGGTGACTTATATAAAACTACTGATGGAGGTGTCGCTTGGCAAGAAGTTGGTGACATAGCTTTCCAAGCACTAAATCACAAATGTAAGGATATCGTTATGAGTCCGGCTGATAACCAGATTTTGTATTTAACTTCTGATAAAGGATTTTTTCGAACAACTGACGGTGGGGATAATTGGACTTTAATAAATAATTCCGAGCATCAAGAGATTGAAATTCATCCAACAAATTCAGATATTTTGTATACAATTAGAGTAGTAGGAAATCAAACTGAATTTCATAAATCTATAGACGGTGGTTTAAGTTTTATTCAACAGACTTCTGGCTGGCCTTTACCAGTAGGTTCTGATGAACAACTAAGAACTGAAATTGCTGTATCACCTGCCGCTCCAAATTACGTTTATGCTTTATGCACTGGATCAGCTAATGGAGGCAGCGGTTTGTACGGCATATATGTTAGTAACGATCAAGGACAAAATTGGAGTTTTAGATGTTGTGGTTCACAACCAGCTGGACCACCATCACTCACTAATATAAATATGATGGGATGGGACAAAGAAGGAGAAGATGATGGTGGACAATACTATTATGATGTTGCTTTGGATGTAGATCCAGATGATTCCTCTAAAATTCATGTTGGAGGAGTTAATCATTGGGTTTCGACCGATGGTGGATATACTTTTACCTGCCCTGTTAAATGGTCTGAATCTGGTGAAGCAGGTTATGTGCATGCTGATATACACGATATTCGATTTTTAGGCTCAGAGCTTTGGATTGCTTGTGATGGCGGGGTGTTTCAATCTTCTGATAAAGGCACAACAATAAATAGAAAAATGTATGGAATTGAGGGGTCGGATTTTTGGGGATTTGGAACAAGCTACCAAGGCGGAAATGTCATGCTAGGTGGAGCATATCACAATGGAACGCTGTTAAAAGATAAAAATGTCTACACGAATGATTGGATTTGCACTGGAGGCGGTGATGGTGTGCGCGGTTTTGTAAACCAGGGTGATGATAATAGGGTAGTAGATGATTACGGAGGAAGAACATTGTCAGGAGACAGAACCATTGCTAATGGAACGTTTCGATTTGATTCTTTGCCCAATGCAAGTTATATTGTTGGTAATTCCAGTAATTTTGCACAAGATCCTAGATGCTATAATCAGATTTATTTCGGAAGGAACAAGAACTTATTGAAATCAACGGATTACGGAGTTACATATTCTGTTGTTCATGAGTTTGAAGATAAGGTAATGAAAGTTCAGGTGGCTTCTGCAAATCCTGATGTTATGTATGTCGTAACATACTCTGATTGGTGGGGAGATAAAAAAGTATGGCGTACTGATAATGGTGGCGGTAATTGGGTTGAAATTACCCCCAGTTCAGCAGAATTTGGAGGCAATATTTGGATTCCGCTAGATATTGCTGTTAGCAGTAATGATGAAAAAATAATTTGGCTAGCAAGGACTTCATATTATGGAGGGGGAACCGATACCGATGGACAGATGGTCTATAAATCTATTAATGGCGGTGCGAATTGGACAAATATCACAACAGGCACTTTAGACGGAGAAGGAATAACAAATATTGTGCATCAAAGAGGTACCGATGGGGGCGTATACATTGGTACGCGGCGGTCTGTTTATTATAGGAATAATTCATTGAATGACTGGCAGTTGTTTAATGTCGATCTTCCTGTTGATTGCCATTCAACGAAATTAGTTCCTAATTACGATTCCGAAAAATTGAGAAACGCCACTAGCAGAAGTGTTTACGAAGTTGAATTTTATGAGAATTCATTACCTCAGGCGCAAATTTCGGCAAATAAACTCACTGCAAATTGCTTTGACAATACCATTCAGTTTTTTGACTATTCTGTTATAAGTAATCAGAATCCAACATGGAGTTGGACATTTCAGGGTGGTTCACCAAGTATCTCAACAGACAGAAACCCACTAGTTACATATTCAACCCCCGGAGAGTATAATGTGGAATTAACGATATCTGATGATTATGGTACAAGTACGCAGAGCTATATTGCTTTTATTTCATATAGCGATCCAATTGTGAATTTCGATTTGTCGGAAGATTTTGAAGCAGGGTTTGATATGGATTGGCGTTTGCAAAATGATAGTAATACTTTTAATTGGGGTATAACTTCAGTTAATTATGGTCCTGATTGTGTGCCGAGTTTTGTTTCAACCGTAAATCATTATGATATTAATCAAGTTGGCGATGAAGCTCAATTAATTACTCCATATATTGACTTAAATAATGTCACAGATGCTACGCTATATTACGATTACGCATACGCAAAGTATAATAATAGCTATGCAGATGGATTTAGAATTGACGTATCCACAGACTGTGGTAACAATTGGACTGAATTATACGAAGCGTTTGGTTCAGACCTTGAAACTGTTCCTGAACAAGGTAGTTGGTGGGAACCTACAGATTGTGCTGATTGGTCTCTTGATAATGAGATAAACCTATCAAACTATGATGGTTTGGAAATTATGCTACGTTTTGTTGCAATTAATGATTTTGGAAACAATTTCTATTTAGATAATATTAACATTGAAGCAAATTCTCTGGTTGTGAATGAGGAACATAATCAATCTAAATTTTCATTGTTTCCTAACCCGACCTCTGGAGATATTCAGTTATCTTATGATTCAGATATCCCAGTATTAATGCAGGTCTTTTCTGTAGAAGGAAAATTAGTTTATCAGAGCAGTATTGCGGGAAATAATCAGGTTATTTCGTTGCCTCTAGCTTCTGGGATATACGAAGTTCAAATTGTTGCTGATGAGTTAGTAACTTCAACTAAGTTAGTAGTAACAAAATAAAAATCTGGCAATTCTTGTCGTAAAAGAAGGTAAATCAATCTTATTGTTTTACTGTTTTATAATATTGTAATGTGCTTTTTAGAGACTAACGATATCGTTGAAATAAAAAATATAGTTGCCTTTAATCTTTCGTTTCAGTAAAAAATCATTTTAATCATATACCTTATAAAAAATAATATGAACTTCTTGGCATATGTAGCTTTTCCATAATAACATCTATTTGCATTAAATATGGAGTTTGATTGATTAAATTTGCACGACAAGCATAAATATTACAATATGAAGAATTTATTAATTGTTATTATTTCGTTCATAACATTACTATTTAACGGGTACTCTCAAATTGTAATTAATGAGTACCAATGTTCTAATGTGAATTCTATAGTTGATGCTAATGGTGATAATTCTGATTGGTTTGAGCTTTATAATACAACCGGAGCAGCAATAGATTTAAACGGGTATTATTTAAGTGATAGAATTACAAACCCAACTAAATGGGTAATACCTTCCTCTATTATGTTGCCTGCAAATGGATTTATTACGGTATTTGCAAACGGCGGTGGAACAGTTACTGCAGGAGAAATTCATGCCGGCTTCAAATTAACACAAACAAAACCAGAATATGTTGTTGTTTCAGATGCTTCAGGGACTATTATAGATAACATTCAATTAGTATCAAATCAAGTAGATCACTCTTCGGGCAGGGATACCGATGGTGGCCTAAATTGGGTTGTTTACACAAACCCAACAGAAGGGTCTAGTAATGGAACTGGTTCAGATTTGTACACGGAAACACCTGTTTTTAGTCAACCTTCTGGTAACTATACTGGTTCGGTTTCAGTTGCTATTACTTCTGCAGATGCCGGGGCAACGATAAGATATACACTTGATGGTTCCGAGCCGACTAATGGATCTATGCTTTATTCGGGGGCAATAACAATAAACAACACCTCTGTTTTACGGGCAATATCCTTCACCTCAACACCTGACCGTTTAACAAGTTTTATTGAAACCAATACCTATTTTATTGACGAAACTCATCATGTTAAAATTATTTCTGTCTGTGGCGGAGATCAAGGTGGCGATGGAGTTATGGATTTGCTGAATGATAATCTGGGTTGGTTTGGATCTGACCCAGTTGGTCATCTAGAATTGTTTGATAAAGATATGAACTTGCTAAGTGAAGGTTCCGGAGATTTTAATAAACACGGTAATGACTCCTGGGCATACGATCAAAGGGGTTTTGATTATATCACAAGAGACCAATACGGATATAACTATGCTGTAGTGGATACTATTTTTAATGGTAAAGATAGACCATCGTTTCAGCGACTAATTTTAAAAGCAGCTGCAAGTGATAATTACCCTTCTGAATGGGGTGGAGCTCATATTAGAGATGCATTTGTACAATCACTCTCACAAATCGGTAAGTTAAGGGTGGATGAGCGGTCCTACGAGCCCTGTGTGGTTTATGTTGATGGTCAATATTGGGGTGTCTACGAATTACGTGAGAAAGTCGATGACCATGATTTCACAAGTTATTACTACGACCAAGGGAAAAATGATATAGATTTCTTAAAACGATGGGGAGGCTTGAACGTTGATTATGGCGATGTGAACGCTTGGAACAATGATTACAACTTTATCACAACAAATAATATGGCTGTACCAGCTAATTTTGCTTATGCAGATAGTGTTTTTAACTGGAAAAGTTTAATAGATTATACTGTACTTAACTCTTATATGGTATGTAAGGACATGTTAAACTGGAACACAGCGTGGTGGCATGGTAAGGATCCTAATGGTGATAAAAAGAAATGGAGGTATATATTGTGGGATATGGATGCAGTCTACGGTCATTATGTAAACTTTACTGGGATTCCTGATGAATCAATGTCTGCAGACCCTTGTAATATTGAAACTTCTCCGCAGATTGATGACCCAGATGGACATATGGTTATATTAAATTCACTATTAGCAAACTCAGAAGTAGAACAGTGGTATGAGTCGAGGTATATTGACTTAGGAAATACATTGTTTCAATGTGATTTCTTGATTACTCATCTTGATAGTCTAGTCGATTTAATAGAACCAGAAATGCAAGGTCATTGCAACCGTTGGGGCGGAAGTTATGCTGGTTGGCAAGCAAATGTTCAGGCCTTTAAAGATTCAATTCTTAACCGTTGCTCTTCTTTAGATAGTGGTTTAATCGATTGCTATAACCTTGATGGCCCATATAGAATTGCTTATAATGTTGCCCCTATTAATACTGGTGATGTTAAGATTAACTCTGTAACTCCTGTTTCATATCCTTATGCAGGTGATTATTTTGGAGGTATTGATATCAATATTGAGGCGATTCCTGCCAATGGAAATATTTTCCATTACTGGGAGGTAATTAACCAACCTGATTCTGTTTCTCTCGATTCCTTGAGCAATCCAGCAATTTTTCGAATCGGCCAAGCCGACTCCGTTATTGCTCATTTTATTGTAGCAGATTCAACTTACCTTACTTTTAATGTTGATCCTCTTATTGGAGGAAATATGGCTATTGATGGAAATACTCCACCTACTTATCCTCATTCTGATTATTATACGACTACAACCCAATTATTGCTGGAGGCAACTCCCCAGCCAGGATATTTATTTTTAAATTGGACATCGACAAGTACAGCATTTACAGCATCGAATATCGCTAATCCTGTAACGATTTCAGTCGATTTGGTTGATTCAATAGTTGCACATTTTGTTAAAATTGATTCCGTATTAATGACGTTTGATGTGACTCCGGTTAGCGCTGGTGATATAGTTATAGATGGGTTTAATCCAATTGCATATCCCTACACCGATTCAATAATTGTAGGTGCGCAAGTTACAATTGAGGCGCTACCACAACCGGGATACATTTTTGATCATTGGTCATCGACAAATGGAACAACTTTTACAAACTCAGATACCGATAATCCTGCAACAATTACAATAGGAACAGCAGATATTATTATAGCACATTTTATCC
>CAJQPE010000020.1 GCA_905480125.1 uncultured Flavobacteriales bacterium
AGGGCAGCGAATTCTTTTAAAGCACCTGAACGTTGCGGGAATCTAATTATGAAATAATGTTTTAAACCTTCGTATAGCAAAGAACGTTCTTTAATCTCCTCCATGCGTCTAATGTCATTGTTACTACCACTCACTAAGCACACTACATTTTTGCCTTTTATTTCATCTTTTTTAAAAAGGAGAGAAGCAATGCTTAAAGCGCCAGCTGGTTCAAGCACAATTGCTTCATAATCATATAGTTTAAGCATAGTAGTGCAAACCTTACCTTCAGGTATTGAAATAGCATCTGAAAGAACTTTTTTACATATCCTGAAGTTACTTTCCCCAATTCGTTTTACTGAAGCGCCATCAATAAATTTTTCGATAGTAACCAACGTAGTGTTTTTACCATTCTTGAGTGATGTGGTTAGTGAAGGTGCTCCTTGTGGCTCAACGCCAATTATTTTTGTTTTTGGGCTCAATTCTTTAAATACGGTACCAACACCTGAAGCTAAGCCACCGCCGCCAACAGGAACAAATAGGTAATCGATTTCAAGTTCACTGTCATCAAGTATTTCTAACCCCACAGTGCCTTGGCCTTCTATGATTTTATCATCATCAAACGGATGGATAAAAGTGGATCGGTTTAATTTGCAGAACTTGCTTGCAGAGTCAAAGCTATCGTCAAAAGTATCACCTATAAGTTTTATTTCTATATGTCTTTTTCCGAACATTTCAACCTGCCTAAGCTTTTGTTTTGGAGTAGTAGTAGGCATATAAATTATTCCCTTTATACCTAGTTTTGCGCAGGCGTATGCCACACCTTGGGCATGGTTTCCAGCACTTGCACAAACAACACCATTAGTAAGCTCATCGTTAGTAAGTGAAGCAATCTTATTATAAGCGCCACGTATCTTATAAGAACGCACAACCTGCAAGTCTTCGCGTTTAAGCCAGACTTTACAATTATATAAGTCAGATAGATTCTGATTGAATTCTAGCGGCGTGTGTTTAATCACGCTTTTTATTGTTTTCTGCGCTTTCTTTATGTTGTTCAGCGAAACCATTAGACAATTTTAGGCATGTTCTTCATCGCATATCTAAGCTCATACCCAACCATTTCGATTGGGTGAAAACGAATTGTTTCGTTGATATCGATAAGCGTTTTGTTATCAGCTCTATTATCGCTATCAACTCCATAAGCTGTTCCAATAACACTTTTGTCAACCTTTTCCATAAAGTCATTAAGCAGTGGTTTACAGGCATGATCGAAGAGGTAACAGCCATATTCAGCGGTATCGGATATGATTCGGTTCATTTCAAAAAGTTTCTTTCTAGCGATTGTATTGGCTATGAGTGGCGCTTCATGGAGAGATTCGTAATAAGCAGACTCTTCTTTAATGCCTGTTTCTGTCATTATCTCAAATGCCAATTCCACTCCAGATCTCAAGAATGCAATCATTAGCACTCCGTTATCAAAGAACTCTTGCTCTGGAATCACTTTGTCTGAAATGGTTGTTTTTTCAAAGGCTGTTTCTCCAGTAGCCGCCCTCCAAGATAGTAAATCTTTATCGTCATTTGCCCAATCTTTCATCATGACTTCAGAAAATTCACCAGACATAATATTGTCCATGTGCTTTTCGAATAAGGGTCGCATGATCTGCTTTAATTCTTCGGACAGTTCAAATGCTTTGATTTTAGCGGGGTTAGATAGTCTATCTAGCAAATTGGTAAGTCCACCCTGTTTCATCGCCTCAGTTAGCACTTCCCAGCCTTTTTGAACAAGTTTAGCTGCGTATCCTGGGTTAATCCCTTCAGCAATCATTTTATCAAATGATAAAATTGACCCAGTTTGCATTACTCCACAAAGAATAGTTTGTTCACCCATAAGGTCAGACTTTACCTCGGCAATAAAAGATGATTTAAGTACCCCAGCTTTGTGACCACCAGTTGCTGCAGCATATGCTTTAACTAGATCATGACCTTTTTCTTCAGGATCATTTTCAGGATGCACAGCAATAAGTGTTGGTACACCAAACCCTCTTTTAAATTCTTCTCGAACTTCAGAACCTGGAGATTTAGGTGCAACCATTATTACGGTTATGTCTTTTCGGATTTGTATTCCTTCTTCAACAATGTTAAATCCGTGAGAGTAGGAGAGCGCGGAACCTTTTTTCATTAAAGGCATTACTGCATTTACTACTTTTGAGTGCTCTTTGTCGGGGGTTAGATTAATAACCAAATCAGCTTGTGGTATCATAGCAGTGAATGTTCCTACTTCAAAATTATGCTCTCTTGTATTTAAATAAGATTGACGTTTTTCCGTAATTGCATCATCTCTTAATGCGTAAGAGATATCTAAACCAGAATCACGCATGTTTAGCCCTTGATTCAAGCCCTGGGCTCCGCAGCCAACAATAACTATTTTTTTTCCTTCTAAAGCTCTTGTACCGTCTTCAAATTCTGATGCGTCCATAAAGTCACATTGACCAAGTTGCTCTAACTTAAGTCTAAGTGGTAGTGTGTTAAAGTAATTTCCCATTCGTTCTATTGTTGTGCTTGTTCTAATTCGTATAAATACTCTTTAAATTCCTTCATCGGTTTTGTAACTGCTACTCTTCCTGAGCGAGCAAACTCCAATACACCATGCGGTTCTAACGCTTCCAATAAATCTTGCGTTTCTTGTTTGTGACCTGTCTTTTCTATCACTGTAAATTCAGGTTCAACAGTTAAAATTCGTGCATTGTGTTTTCTCAAAATTTGCTCTGCTTTTTTACCAGCTGCTAAAGCTGATGTGGGGACTTTGTAAAGTGCTATTTCTTGATATACTGTTTCATCATCCAAATGATAGAAAGCCTTTAGCACCTCTACCAGTTTCTCTATCTGCGCAACAACCTTGATAACTTGTTCCTCAGTGCAATTTAATATTATGGTGTATCGATGAATATTTTTAACCTCACTTTCAGAAGCTGTGATACTTTCGATGTTTAAGTGTCTTCTGGTGAAGATAATTGATACGCGATTTAACAACCCAATATTGTTTTCCGTGAAAATGGATATAGTGTATTTGTTTTCCATATTGTTTAGCTTAATCTTATTTCTGAAACAGAAGCTCCGGTTTCAACCATAGGGAATACATTGTTTTCTTTTCCCACCATAACTTCAAGTAGGTAAGACCCTTTGTGGTTTAAAAATAGCTCAACCGCATTTGCCAAATCTTCGCGTTTTTCAACTTTATTAGCTTCTATATGGTATCCTTTGGCAATTGTTTGAAAATCTGGATTAACCATTTCTGTTGATGAATATCTCTTGTCAAAAAATAGCTGCTGCCATTGTCTAACCATTCCTAGAAATTCATTATTCAATATTAGAATTTTTATGTCCGCTTTGGTTTGGAATATCGTTCCCAATTCTTGGATTGTCATTTGAAAACCACCATCACCAATTACAGCGACTACCTGCTGATTTGGTTTAGCTATTTTGGCTCCAAATGCCGCAGGCAAGCAGAAACCCATAGTGCCTAATCCTCCAGAAGTAACATTAGTTCTCCATGATTTGTAGTTGTAAAACCGTTGAGTAACCATTTGGTGTTGACCAACATCGGTAACTACAATTGTATCGTCTGTTGATTTATCCGAAACCAATTTAATGACTTCGCCCATCGACATAACATCAGTAGAAGGAGTTAATTCATTTTCACCAACGGTTTCAAGCTCTTTTTGTTTGCAAGCGTTAAATTTAGCTAACCATTCTGGATGAGTCGAGGGTGAAACGACTTCTGTTAGTAATTGAAGGGACTCTTTGCAGTTACCTAAAACAGCGATTTCGGTTTGTACATTCTTGTTTATTTCAGCGGGGTCTATTTCGAGGTGAATAACTTTTGCTTGTTTGGCGTATCCAGATAAATCTCCAGTAACACGATCGTCAAATCGCATGCCAATAGCTATTAATACATCACATTCGTTAGTAAGTAGATTGGGACCATAATTGCCATGCATGCCAAGCATACCAACGTTTAAGGGGTGATCTGTTTCTAGGGCGGATAATCCCATTATTGTCCATGCAGCTGGAATTCCTGATTTTTCTATAAATGCTTTGAATTCTTTTTTAGCTTCCGCTAAAAGTACACCTTGTCCAAAAAGGATATAAGGACGCTTAGCGGTATTTATTAAATCTGCAGCTTCAATAATTTTTTTTACGTCAACTTTAGGCGCCGGAACATAACTACTTATTAAAGTGCATTTTACGTAGTTAAAATCTACTTCTCCAAACTGAGCATCTTTTGTAATGTCTACCAATACTGGACCTGGTCTGCCTGACTTAGCAATGTAAAACGCCTTGGCTATTGCGGGAGCAATGTCTTCGGCTTTTGTTACTTGTACATTCCACTTAGTTACAGGCATGGAGATTCCTACAACATCTGTTTCTTGAAAGGCATCGGTTCCTAGGAGGTGAGAGTTTACTTGACCTGTTATGCATACCATAGGAGTAGAGTCTATTTGTGCATCGGCAATTCCTGTAATTAAGTTGGTTGCTCCTGGGCCAGAAGTTGCGATACAAACACCAACTTTACCAGATACTCTTGCATAACCCTGTGCGGCATGAGTTGCCCCTTGTTCGTGCCTAACTAATATGTGTTTTAGTTTTTCTTGGTAGTCGTACAAAGCATCATATACTGGCATAATAGCACCTCCCGGGTAACCGAAAACGGTACTAACGCTCTCGGCTATTAGGCTTTTAACTACCGCTTCAGATCCAGATATTTTTGTTGTTTTGTTTGTCATTGAATATTCAGTTATTTCAATTTAAAATTGGTCGGTTACACATCCTTTCGATGCAGATGAAACAGTATGAGCATACTTTCTTAAGTATCCCGATTTAGCTTTGGAGGCAGGTTGGTTCCAATTTGCTCTGCGTTCTGCCAGAACAGAATCGTTAACATGCAGTACGATTGAATTTTTAACAGCGTCAATCGTAATAGTGTCATCATCTTCAACTAGCGCTATGGTTCCGCCATTATGTGCTTCAGGCGAAATATGACCTACCACAAACCCATGAGATCCTCCAGAGAATCTACCATCAGTTATAAGAGCTACATCATTGCCTAATCCTGCACCCATTATGCTGGAGGTGGGTTTAAGCATTTCTGGCATTCCTGGACCACCTTTTGGCCCTACATATCTTATAACAACTACATCACCTTTGCCCACAAGCCCATTTTTTATACCGTCATTCGTTTCTTGTTCGCTATTGAAAACTCTCGCCAAGCCTGTGAATTTTTCACCTTCCTTACCAGTTATTTTTGCTACAGCGCCTTCTGAAGCTAGGTTGCCGTAAAGAATTCTAAGATGTCCAGATTGTTTTATTGGGTTTTCTAGTGGTTTAACTACTTTTTGACCATCGCGCAATGATTCAACTGAAGAAAGGTTTTCTGCAATCGTTTGGCCGGTTACAGTCATGCAGTCTCCATGGAGCATCCCCTTTTCAAGCAAGTATTTCATCACTGCAGGAACTCCACCAATTCTGTGAATATCTTCCATCAAGTATTTTCCACTTGGTTTTAGGTCAGCTAAGAATGGAGTTTTATCACTAATTCTTTGAAAGTCGTCAATCGTTAAATCAAGGCTTAGGGTCCCAGAAATAGCCAAAAGATGAAGTACAGCGTTTGTTGATCCACCGAGAGCAATGACTAACGTAATTGCATTTTCGAAAGACTTTCTGGTTAAAATATCCTTTGGTTTAAGATCTTGCTCAAGTAGTGCACGCATCGCTTCACCAGCAGAAACACATTCAGCATGTTTTTCATCGCTTACTGCTGGGTTAGAAGAGGAGTAAGGTAGGCTTAACCCTAGTGCTTCAATAGCTGATGACATTGTATTGGCAGTATACATGCCTCCACAAGCTCCAGCCCCGGGGCAGGCGTTTTGAACAACTCCTTTAAAATCTTCTTCTGAAATAGTACCAGCATATTTTTCACCTAATGCTTCAAATGCTGAAACGATATCTAATTTTCTATCTTTATGACAACCAGATGCTATTGATCCGCCGAAAACTAATATTGCTGGACGATTAAGTCTAGCAAACGCAATCATCGCACCTGGCATATTTTTATCGCAACCAACCACAGCAATTACTCCGTCATAGTTTTGCGCATTAACAACAGTTTCAATGCTATCGGCAATTACCTCGCGTGAAGGAAGTGAATAACGCATACCAGGGGTTCCCATTGAAATACCATCGCTTACGCCAATTGTATTGAAAACTAAACCTACCAAATCTTTGTTAAGGGTTCCTTTTTTAACATATTGTGCTAAACCATTTAGGTGCATATTACAAGGGTTGCCATCGTACCCCGTACTTACAATACCTACTTGAGCCTTTTTAAGGTCTGCATCGGTTAAGCCAATTGCGTGCAGCATTGCCTGAGCCGCAGGTTGACTTTGGTCTTGCGTTACATTTTTGCTGAACTTGTTTAATTCCATGAGCGTAATTTTAAACTAATGCAAATTCTTGATATTCGTTATGGGCAACCTTACGCTGATACATTCTTGAGAGGTCATAGCCTAAGGTGTCTTCCCAATCTAGCTTAAAGTCAACCCTGTCAAGGGATTTTATTCCTGTTATTTCCGCAGCAGTTCCGGTAAAGAATGCTCCATCAGCGCCTTTCACATCTGCTATCGTAAAATATTTTTCAACCATTTTAAAGCCAAGCTCCTTAGCGATTTCAAAAACAGTTGCTCTAGTTATTCCTGGCAATATATTTCCTAGTGGGCAAGTATATAGCACATTGTCTTTTTGGTAAAAGAAATTCGCGCCAGGACCTTCAGCTACATTGTTGTTAGCGTCTAAAAGCAGTGCTTCGTCAAAACCATTAATTTTAGCCTCTGTGGTTGCTAATATTGAGTTAGTGTAGTGCCCAGTAACTTTTGCGTCAACAACACAGGATTTGGGGTCCGGTCTTCTAAAAGAAGATGTCATTATATCTAAAACCTTGTTGTTAAATAAGTTTTCCCATTCCCAAGCACATAAAAAGAGATTTGAATTAGCAGAAGGGGTTAGGTCCATACGAGCATTTACGTATACTAAGGGGCGTATATAAGCATCTTTTAATTCGTTCTTTTCAAGTAAATCATAGGTTAATTTAACTAGTTGTTCAGTAGTGTAATCAAAGTTGAGATGTGTTTTTTTTGCTGAATAGATTAATCGCTGGTAATGTTCCTCAGCTTTAAATATCCTAACACCATCTGCAGTATCATATGATCTAATTCCTTCGAAAACACCGCAACCATAGTGCATCGTTTGACTGTATAGGTCTGTTTTAGCTTCTGAAGCCTTTATCCATTTTCCGTTTAAATAGCTTAGTGTATTTTCTTTATAGTACATATGCTGTATTTTATTTTTCATAAAAAAAGCCCTTCTGGAAGAGAAGGGCTTTAAAATATTTTAGATACCTATCTCGATCAATTATTCAGTTGAAAATTGATAATAATTTGAGATATGTTAATTACGTTCTTCAAAGTTGTGTACAAATGTAGAACAACATATTCCATTTAAATTTATAATAATTTCATTTTTTAAAAAGTCTGATTAGACTTTGGAAGCTTAAAAAATTAATATGGATATAAGAAGTGCCTAGTTATCGCACTCAATTCTGAGATGAATTGATGCATTTCGGAATACAGAAAGTGGTTCAGATGAATAAATAGGTAATTTCCATGCTATTTTGGTTTTGGCTTGAGAGATAATTATTTTAGGAACAGATATAAAATAATTCAATTCGAGATTTGGGTTAGAATTATTGCACTTGTTCATTTTTTGTATTTCAAAGTGAGAATTTATTAACCTTTTTTTAATGTTATCGTAAGAAGTACTTTTTTGAATTTTAAATATGGGCAGAAAAAATAGTAAAAGTGTTAAAATTTTGATTGTTGATGACAATCAAATGGTTAGTTTAGCAACTTCAGCAATGATAGGTTCTATTAATAATTTTAAAATCATTGGAATGGTTACCGGGGCCAAAGAAATGTCTAAATTTTTAAAAAGAAAAACACCTGATATTATTTTAATGGATGTTTCCATGACACCAATTGATGGGGTTGAGGCAACAAAATACATACATCAAAACTACAATCAAATATCTGTTATTGGATTCTCGGCTCATGATTATTCAGTTTATAAAGATGAGATGATTAGTGCTGGAGCAACAGATTACTTATTAAAATCGAATGCTCTTCAAGAGATAGTTAATTGTATAAATAATGTTTGGAAAAAAAGATTAAGTATTACCGCTTGCTAAGAACATATTCATCCCTCTAAGGGAATAAACCTAATTTTTTTTTTACGTGAAAGTCGTCTGTTTAAATTCAATATAGTATAGTTTCTTTGTATGTACACTATTGAAAACATTATTATGAAGGATATACTTAAAGTGCCTGAGGAAAAGAAACGCTTAACAGAGGCTATATGTGATTCTGCATGCATATCAATTTCGAATGCCAACGGAGATATTATTTTAGTTAATGATTCGTTTTGTAAAATCACTGGATACTCTGCTGATGAATTAATAGGAAGCAATCATAGATTGTTGAAGTCAGATATACATTCAAATGAGTTCTATAATGATATTTGGAGTGCCATTGCTGAATTTGGTTCTTGGGCTGGACAGGTTTGTAATAGGAAAAAAAGTGGAGAAAATTACTGGGTATATTTGAAAATACAATCGTTCAATGAAGTTAGTGGTTCCATCGAAAAATATATAGCAACTTACCATGACATAACTAAGCAAAAACAGTTTGAAGAAAGAGTTCAAAGAGCAAACAAGCATTTAAAATTTACTCATAGATTGTTCGAAAAAGTTCTTCATAATGGGAGTATAGATAATATTCTCAAGATTGCATTATGGGGTTTTAGACAGAATATTAGCTCTTGTTCATGGGTTGCTGTAACGTTATTTGATCAAAAAAAGGATGAGGCTAATATTATTTGTCAAAACTCTGTGCTAGAGTCAAAATTAAAAACTGGAATAAAACTATCATTATCGGAAAATTTTAAAGATATAGATACACTTAAAAATGAAAGTTCCATATATTGTGCTGATATAAGAAAGCGCAAGACAAAAACGAACCTGGAGAGTCATTTTATAGACGAAGGTTTAATAAGTTATTATTTAATTCCGATAATAGATAATGAGGAGCTAATAGGCACCATAATTATCGCATCTAATTTACGCGATTTTCTTGTTAACGAAATTGTTGAGACAATTGAAGAATACTGCTACAGTATCAGCATAGCAATTCATCATTCAAATTTGCATAAGTACATAGTTGAAAGTGACGGGAGGTTAAACAGATTGCTAGAAGTTGTGAACGAAGGATTAATTCATATTGATGCCAATGGTAAAATACAGTATATAAATCCAAAAGCATGTTATTATTTTAATGTTAAAGCAGACGGCGTTTTTAATCAAGATATTAGTAATTTAATTGAATACAATAAATTATTTTATAATAATTGTATTGAATACATAAATAGTATCGCCAATATGCCACCAAATAATAGACAGATTTTGCTCCCATGCCCAATAAAAAAAGAAGTCTGGGGACTATTAAATATTACTTTAGAACAAAATACTGACAAATTTTGTGGGGCAATTATTTTGATTACTGATATATCTGATTCATTAAAAATAGAAGAGCTAAGAAGGAGAACTTTAATCGAAGGTGAAGAAAATGAACGAAAGCGATTTGCACATGATTTACATGATGGTTTGGGTCAAACAATTGCCGCGGCAAACATGTATGTTAATGCACTGGAAAACAAATTAAAAGGAAAACTTAATGAAGATGAGTGGGAACAATTAATAAAAACTAAAGAATTAGTTAATAGGGCCGTATTAGAAACTAGAACAATTAGTCATAATATTATGCCTAATTCATTAAGTGAATTTGGTCTTTCGCAAACAATTGAAGAAGTTTGTGAGGATATATCGAAAATTAATGAGAAATTAGATATTGACTTCAATACCGATCTTAACGGGGTAAGGTTTGATAATGATATAGAATTAGGAATATATAGGGCAACACAAGAAATAATAAATAATACTTTGAAACATTCAAAAGCAAGTTTATTGCAAATAAGTTTGCGTTATAGAGCAGGAACTATTATGTTGCATAGTTTAGATAACGGTATTGGAATGTCAACAAAAAACACAAAAGGTCTAGGGCAAGAAAGTTTAAAAAATAGAATTAAAGCATTAAAAGGAGAAATAGAAATATACTCTTCCAAAGGTGAAGGAACGATTACGAAAATAAAGGTACGAACCAAAACATGACTTATGATTAAATTACTAATAGTAGACGACCACAAAATAATTAGAGACGGAATAAAAGCAATGCTTAGCGAAACAGATAGTGTTGAAATAGTGGGAGAATGCGAAAATGGTAAAGAAGTTGTTCCATTTCTTAAAAGTAACAAAGTTGATATCATTTTTATGGATATTAATATGCCAGAGCAAAATGGAATCGAAACAACAAAAGAAGTTATCGAGAACTTTCCGTCGGCTAAAATAATTGCATTAACAATGCATAACCAGGAATCATATATTACGAAAATGTTAAAAGTTGGAGCAGTAGGCTATGTATTAAAAAATACTGGATTTGATGAAATATTAGACGCGATTACGACCGTAAATAGCGGTCATAGTTAT
Organism: uncultured Flavobacteriales bacterium; assembly: GCA_905480125.1. Classification (GTDB taxonomy): domain Bacteria; phylum Bacteroidota; class Bacteroidia; order Flavobacteriales_G; family NORP312; genus NORP312. The sequence continues at coordinate 10,685 of CAJQPE010000020.1, forward strand.
TTTAGCGGAGATGTTTCAGAAATAATGATGTCAAAGTATATGAAAACATCTTCTGCTAACGACTATATAAACCCAGGAATGAGCTCTACAGAAGACTTAACTTCGAGAGAGCAAGAAATTATTATTTTAATTTCAAATGAGTTAACTAATAATGAAATTGCAGAAGAACTTCATATAAGTCCGAGAACAGTCGATACTCATCGGAGAAATTTATTACAGAAATTAGGTGTTAAAAATACGGCAGGCTTGGTCAAATTTGCGGTCAAAAACAATATGTTAGGGTAATTTTTTCTGCTGATAAATCCATATTATTTAAAAGGTTATCGGAAGGTTTTTCAATGAAAATGTAGTTAAATTTTGATAAAATAACTTAAAAACTACTTAGTTATGAGATTGCTTTTTAGAGAATATTTATTAATGTTTTTTACTAATTGATTTTGATAATGGCGAATAATAGTTAATATTTACCGATATGCTTATTTTGCCAAAAAACATTTTGGCTTATTTAAAATTCACCTAATTATTTTTATTGAAATAATATTCTAGTCATGTCAGAAGCTAATGTTGCTAAACAAAAAGTGAATACACTAAGAATAAATAAAGAAATTCTCTCAAAGGCTTTTGTGCATATGTGCACAGCTAAAGCGCTTACTAATTTGTACGAAGCGAATAAAGATATTACTTCTAAATACGTTCACGCAACCTCAAGGGGGCACGAGTCCATTCAGATTGCAGTTGGCATGCAACTACTTCCACAAGATTACTTATCGGCTTATTATAGAGATGACTCCATTTTACTGAGTATAGGCATTACTCCTTATGAGCTAATGCTTCAGCTACTTGCGAAAAGAGATGATCCCTTTTCTGGTGGTCGAACTTACTATAGCCACCCGAGCCTGAATCGAGATGATATGCCTAAAATTCCTCACCAGTCTTCTGCAACGGGTATGCAAGCTATTCCTTCCACAGGCTTGGCTATGGGAGTTCAGTACAAAGAGTTTCAAGGCTTAGACGATAAATCTATTAAGGATAAACCTGTTGTTGTCTGTTCTTTGGGCGATGCCTGTATTACAGAAGGTGAGGTTTCTGAGGCTTTTCAAATGGCTGTTTTAAAGAAATTACCAATACTGTATTTAGTACAAGATAACGAATGGGATATTTCCGCTAGTGCAGAAGAAATTAGAGCGCAGGATGCTACACATTATGCAAAAGGATTTAAAGGGTTGGAATTAAGAACCATTGACGGAACAGATTTCGATACTTGTTACAATACGGTTAAGGAGATTGTTGAGCTCATTAGAACAGAGCGGAGACCGTTTCTAATTCATGCTAAAGTCCCTTTGTTAAATCACCATACTTCTGGAGTAAGAATGGAATGGTATCGAGACGATTTAAAAGAAGCAAAGGCAAAAGATCCTTTTCCTAAAATCTGGAAATTGTTAGCCGAAAATGGATTTTCAGAGAAAGAACTTCAAGAAATAGAAAAAGAGGCTATAAAAAATGTGAAATCAGATTACAAAAAGGCAGTTGCCGCAGAAGATCCTCGGCCAGAAGATTTGTTAGACCACTGCTATGCGCCAACCCCAGTAACTGAAGAAATAGGTGAGCGTGAACCAAAAGGAAAGGAATCAACCGTAATGGTTGACAGCGCGCTATTTGCTGTTCAAGAATTAATGGAAGATCATAAAGAATGCTTGCTTTATGGTCAAGATGTTGGAGGGAGATTAGGCGGTGTTTTTCGCGAAGCAGCAACCCTTGCAGCTAAGTTTGGAGATGATAGGGTGTTTAATACTCCAATTCAAGAAGCATTTATTATTGGTAGTACTGTGGGGATGTCAGTTGTTGGTTTAAAACCGATTGTCGAAGTTCAGTTTGCCGATTATATCTGGCCAGGATTAAATCAATTGTTTACCGAAGTTGCCCGTTCGTATTATTTATCTAATGGAAAATGGGCTACTAGTATGATTTTAAGAGTGCCTATAGGTGCTTATGGTAGTGGTGGACCATATCATTCATCAAGTGTTGAGTCTGTTGTTACCAACATAAGAGGTATTAAAGTTGCATATCCGTCTAACGGTGCCGATTTAAAAGGTTTAATGAAATCTGCCTATCATGATCTGAATCCAGTTATTATGTTAGAGCACAAAGGACTATACTGGTCTAAGATAAAAGGCACAGAAGCTGCAAAAACTATTGAGCCAGACAAAGATTACATTATCCCTTTCGGGAAGGGGAGAATAACTTTAGAAGCATATGCCCCTTCAATTGCGAGGGGAGAAACAGTTTGTGTTGTTACATATGGTATGGGCGTACACTGGGCTTTAAATGCCGCTAAAAACCACAAAGGAAAAGTTGAAATTGTAGATCTCAGAACGCTACTACCATGGGACGAAGAGCTTGTTTTTGAGCGTGTTAAGGCTCACGGTAAATGCATTGTTGTAACTGAAGAACCTGTAGACAATACTTTTGCTCAAGGTTTAGCCGGTAAAATTTCTAAAAACTGCTTTGAGTATATAGATGCTCCAGTAGAAGTGATAGGTTCGTTAAACACCCCAGCAATACCTCTTAATTCTGTTTTAGAAGCTACATTGCTTCCTAATTCAGATAAAGTGAGTGAGATTATTGGTGCAGTTTTGGGATATTAGAAGAATAATTAAATTATAATATTAGTGGCGTTTAGATTTTATTGTTTGTTGTTAAATTTTTTGATGAAAACTTAATTGAAACTGATTTTTACTCCAATTATCTGTTGTTTGGTTCATTACACCAATTTGAATTTTAAGTCCTTTTTTTAATATGTACCCAAAAGAGGCATAGAATCTGTTCCGGTCAAATATTTCTACTGTATTTTTATTTCCGATCTTTCGTTGACCATTAATGAATATTTCATTATAAATTGAAAGATATAGTGTTTTCTTGACCATTTCTTCGTTGTTCAGGGGAATATTTAGAAAAAGATTATAGCGAAAGCGTGTTCTTAAATCTTGACCTTCAATAAACCTTTGCTCATAACGGAATCGGTGGTTAGTATGCAACCGACGAAAAAAAAGAACTGGGAACAAAGTTTCTTGATAAATCCTACTCTCAGCAATTGTTGATTTATCAACACCATACTTCCCCGTTGTAATATTTCCATAGCCAAAAGTCAGTTTAACATCTGCATTTTTTGGTTTATATGTTACTCCTCCTCGCAACAGCAGTTGTTCAAGGTCCCCAGCAATATTCCAATTACGGTATTGAACATCTCCTTGAATACCCCATGAGCTTTGGTTAAATGTTGAATTAAAAAAATACATGTACCATGCACCAATTTCATTTTCATTTATTTGAGCATTTCCGTTCTTTTTCATCAATAAGGAAATACAAATTATCAGTAATAATAAGATTTTTTTCACTGTTTAGAAATATAAGCAAGTAAAGATATTCTTGCCAGTTTTTTGAAAGGATTTGGATTTATTTCCTCTGAGCCTAAACTCAGTTTAAATTAGAAGGCCCGAGAAATTACGAGTTTTTACTAATTTTATCGGGCTTAACTAAATGTAAAATTAATTTGTTAAATGCAGTCAATTATGTTAAGTCTGAATAGATTTTGTGTATTGTACAATCTATAATTTATAACTGATTCCTCCAGTTATCCAACCTCCGCCAAAGAAGCCTCCATCTGCGTGAATATTTATATTGTCAGTAATAAAATATCTTGCACCAAGAGCAGTTCTAAAAGCTATCGGAGATACACTTCCTGATAAATCAATACCTAAATTATCACTTCCACCAGCATCTAAAGTTCTGGTACCAGCTTTATATCCGATCGAGTTAGCCCAATTCATAGTAAATTTATCAGTATTTACAAACTCCCAAGATGTTCTCAACATAACTTTAAGTTTAGTTACGCTGTAAGAAGCTGCATAATTGGAGTAATCGTAAAAGCCTGTAATAGTATTATATTCCGAAATACCTTCATTCCATGTACCTGTTTTAGTTTCGTAGTTTACGTCTAGACCAATACCAAACTTATTCGCAACCATATACTGAGCGCGTAAACCTACTGGACCTATAACTGTTGTTTTTGGGTTATAAGCTTCTCCAGCAATATTATCACCGCTTAATTCATCTATTGCTCGTAAGATTAAACCAGGACCTACATAGCCATAATAAACGTCAACACTTATGTCATTTTTTTCCCATGCCTGTGCCATTGAGATTGTGGTAATTGCTGATATGAGTAATGTTCCTATTAATTTTTTCATAATGCTAGTTGATTTAAATTTTAAGATTAGATTTTCTAAACTTTTGATATAAGTCTTCAAACAATTATGTTAAGCATTTGTTCAAATTTTTATAAAAATATTTTAGTTACAGTTCTGCACATTGAACCAACAATTAAACTATAACGCCATTTTGCCTTATATATCGCTACTGATTAGAAAGATCAATTTTTTAATTATTAGAGTAACACCCATTGAAATTAACCAAATCATCTTAAGACGAAAGATTGGCTCTACACGTTAAAACTATCTGGAATAGACCGTATGATTGCAGCAGCTGACAGATCCTCTAATAAAATAATCCTCTTAGCCAAATAAGCAGGATTTTCGATTTAATAAGAGCTGCATATTAATAATTAGCTAGCGCATTTAAATTCTTAATCCTATTTCATTTTCTCAAAAAAATGATTTCGGGGTTTAAGAAGTAATTTAAGAGATAATATTGTGGAACAAATTTTACTAAAACAATTATAAACTGCTCCCCAATGAAGTGGTATCGATCAGCGAAAAATCTATAATATCAACGATACCCAAAACTTTTCTATACATAGCCGCACATTTTCGCCCAAACTTAGGTCTTTGATTTTAAATAAAATTAATTAGATAGAGCTCAATAGCGATCTATTAAACATAAATCCCACTTCTTGTTAAATTTTTTTTGAAAAACTGTCATATTTTATCGATAGTGGTAACTAATACTATATAAACCAAAAAACATTAAATTATGGAAAATTTAGTACAAATCTATACCATCGTATGCTGTGTGCTTGCGAGCATTATTTTATCATTGATTATTTACCGAGCATATAAGGGAATTATTAAAAAAGAAAACCGGCAGTACATCTGGTTAATCGAAGGCAATTGGTATGTTAAAATTTTAAAAATGCTATTTGGCTTGGCTATGTTGGTTGCAATAATATTCGCTCCTTTTTATTTACAAATTGTCTCTTCGTTTAAATCTTTTATTTCACCTGGGGTTAACTGGCTTCTTCTTGCGTCTATATTGCTGCTATCAGGATTAGAATGTTACTTGGCACTGAGCGTTTCAAATAAGTTATTGAACAAAACCTATAAAAAGGTTGTGTTGAGTAGCATTGTATTGGTTCTATTACCCCTGGCATTGCAGTGTATTTATTATATGCCAAAGATGTTTACTTACCCTTCGCAAAATGAATGCAATTCTATTGATTTACCGGTAAAAGGTAAGTGGTTAGCGGGGCATGCTGGTGGTAACGAATTGGTCAATTACCATTGCGCTTATAAAGCACAAAAGTATGCTATGGATATTGTTAAGGTGGATGAAAAGGGTCGATTTTTTAAAGGAGCAGGCAATGAATTAGAAGATTATTTCACCATGGGTGAAAATATATATGCTCCTGTTGCGGGAACAGTAGTTGGTTTGCTGGATAGTTTGCCTAATGTTGAAGTGACATTAACCACCAGTGATACTGTTAACCCGGCCGGCAATCATATTGTGATTAAATTTGATGCTGACCGATACTTATTTCTTGCGCATCTGAACAAAGGCACGCTAAAAGTTAAAAAAGGAGATAAAGTAAAGCAGGGAGATTTACTTGCCCAAGCCGGCAATTCAGGCAATACCAGCTGGCCTCATTTACATATGCATATTCAAGATAAACCGGTTCTTGATAATGCCTCAGCAACTGGATTTCCCTATCGATTTAGTAAAATAAATAAAAAACGATGGTTTAGCTGGGCTAGTGTGATTAACGGGTTTTTAATAAGAAATGACATTTTTAAAAATTAGAATTGCATATTTGGAATCATCTTATAGTTAATAATACGTAAGTGAATCCATCTGAGCAACTTTTTAAAGAAGCTTTTAACAGCAATAAAGATCGCATTTTTCGCATATGCAGATCTTATTCCAAGTCAAATGAAGATGCGGAAGACCTTTTGCAAGAAGTCTTATTAAATGTTTGGAAGTCGCTTCCTAATTTTAAGGGAAATGCCAGTATTGATACATGGATATACCGTATAACGATTAACATCTGTTTAAGGGCTAGGCATTTTTCGCGAAAAGTAAATAAACATATGATAAGGGTAGATGGAGTGTCACTGGCCAATACTGCAGAAGAGGTTGACTACAGTAAAGATGCGGAATATGCAAGCTTGGCGGCTTGTATTGAGGAGCTTAAAGGAATCAATAAATCCATTGTGTTGCTTTATTTGGAAGACATGCCATATAAAGGCATTGCAGAAGTAACCGGCCTTACAGAAAATCACATTGCTGTTAAAATGAAAAGAATAAAAAGCCAATTAACCAACTGTGTAAAATCTAAATGATGAAAGAATATTTGAAAACTGTGTACGATAGTTTTGCGTCAATTGGCAAGGTCAAGTTTGACCCAGCAAGTTTTGATGAAGATATTACTGCCAAACTCACCAAATTTGATCGTGCTATTCGGTTGCGCGACGCACGCGAATCTTTCGCGGCTTTGGTGGTGTTCATTATTTTTTTCATTAAATTAATCATGGCGAACCAATCAAGGTTAGGGCAAGTAGGGGATATTATTGTGTTGTTTTCTTGTATTTTTATTACCTATGTTTTGCATAGATTTAAGAGCTTTAGCAGCAATGTTTATTCACTTCCTATTATGGAATATATTCAGCACCAGCGTATTTTTCTCCTAAATCAAAAAAAGTTACTTAATAATATTCTTTGGTGGTACCTTCTGCCCTTATCAATTGGCCTTATATTACCAGAATTTGAAAATGAATTGAGTGGGAGGCAGGTGACTTTCATAGTTTTATTGGCAACAATGATGGGCGTGATTTATTATCTAAATCTTAAGGCGGCAAAATCATTACAGCCTTTTATTGAAGAGATAGATGATTTTGTTAAAGATGCAAAAGAAGCGGATTAGATGAACGTGCAGAAATCAAAATGAAATAGCTTTGGTTTTTGATAAAGACGTTAGATTTCTATTTTATTATTGGTAGATTTTTAGCTTTAGAAGTATCGTCTATTAAATCAGAAAATAAAGCCAGCGACCTAACAATAGTGCCTCTTTATAATCGAGTATCTAAAAACTTTAAGTTGATTTTCAAGTGAATCGTTAAGCAAGTCGCTTGCATATATTCTATTCAATTGAACTATTCAGCTACTGAATTGTTTAACATGAAAGTATAAAATTAAAGCACATGAAATGGTTCGCAAAATACTTCCCTGTAATATTGGCATTCTTTAGTTTCCTATTGTCGGTATATCTGTGGTTCAATGGTCAAAAGCCTGAAGGGCAATTTGTAGGAATTTGGGTTCCTTCGATCTTGGCATTTGGTATTTATTTACATTTAATAAACAGGAGAGATGATTAGTGATAAAGTAATTTTTATAGTCGGAATAGTTGTTTTTGTAGTATTTCTTGCTGGATACTTAAGTATGGTTTATACTTTAAACAAAAAACAAGATACAGGTAACGATGATAACTAAATTGATTTGTTGGGTTGCTGTTTCCTATTTTTAACTCTTCTTTTGTATTTGTATTGAACTTTTATTAGACGTAGAATTAGTTAAATTATTCAATTTGTTCAGGATAGTTTATTTCTTTAGTGAATCTTTATTCGCCTAATACTAATTGATTAGTGCTTTCTTCTGATAGTTTTGTACTTAGCTTTAATCATAAATATTAAGAACTTATTTATTGATAATGTTCCTTTCTAGACTTATTAAAAACCGTCTGATTAAAATACCAAAGCAAATTAAGCAATATCAAAAATTTGTTCACAAGTTTTTTTAATATAGAATCTCAAACATAAATATAGCGCTATCATTAATGCTATAAAATAAAGCAGCATTAAGCGCATTTACTACTTTTGCTAAGTGAAGAAATTCTTTAAATATTCGGCTCTTTTAATTCTGCTTTTTGCATTAGTTTGTACGATTTACTTTATTAGTGTCGTTAATATTGAAGAGCCACATATTGGAAATACCTCAGCTTTAGATTGGCAAATAGAAGAATCGACACCTGGATTAACCAGTATAAATGGAGGTTGGTTCAGGAAGAGTGGCTCAGGTCTTTTCGAAATGTTTGTAAGTGGAAATGCTTTTGAACGTGGAGTTTCAAACGGAAAGTTAGCAGAGAAACTTGTTTTAAGGCAAGAAGAAATATTTGTTGAACAGATTAAAAGAATTGTTCCTTCAAAAACCTATTTAAAGTTCTTAAAATATTTGGTGGGTTGGTTTAACAAAGAATTGCCAAATCATGTCTCAAAAGAACAACTTGAAGAAATTTATGGAGTTTCACAAACATTTTCAGACGAATTCAATTTCATTGCTCCAAAGTATATACGTTGCTTAAACTATCATGCAGCGCATGATATAGGCCATGCTTTGCAAGACAGGAATTTTACTGTAGGGTGCACTTCTTTTTCTGCCTGGGATAATAAAACTAAAGACGGCTCAATGATTGTTGGTCGTAATTTTGACTTCTACATTGGCGATGAATTTGCAGAAGATAAAATCGTAAACTTTGTTTCACCCGATAGTGGTTATAAACTGATGTTCGTTACTTGGGGAGGTTTTACTGGTGCTGTGTCTGGCATGAACGAAACAGGTTTGTCAGTTACCATTAATGCAGCTAAGTCAGATTATCCCACTGGTGCAGCAACACCAATAGCATTGGTCGCCAAAGAGATACTGCAATACGCCTCAAATATTAATGAGGCTTATGCTATTGCTAATTCGAGAGAAACATTTGTATCCGAATCAATTATGGTAGCATCAGCTAAGGATGGAAGAACAGCAATTATCGAAAAATCACCAACCAAAATTGGTTTGCACTTAACAGATAATAATTACATCATTTGCGCCAATAATTTTCAAAGCGATACCTTTAAAAATGACTCGCTAAATATCAAGAATATCAGAACGAGTTCTTCGCAATACAGATACAATAGAATGGATGAACTAATTCATGAAAATGAAGTAATCGATTATACCGAGGCAGCGGCAATATTGAGAGATAGATATGGCAAGAATGGTGAAGTCATCGGTAATGGAAATGAGAAAGCAATGAATCAACTAATTGCGCACCATGCGGTAATATTTAAACCAGAACAGCGATTAGTATGGGTTTCTGTTGGGCCTTATCAAATCGGGAAGTTTGTATGTTACGACCTAAACACAGTGTTTGATCAACATGCTGATTTGTCTGCTGATGTTGATATAAGTGTTGACTCACTTGAAATTCCTGCAGATGATTTTATGTTTTCAGTAGAGTACGAGAAATTCAAGCGTTTTAGAACGTTGAGAAAAGAAATTACAAGAGAAGATTATAAATTAACACAAGAAGTTGAAGGTGAGTTTATTGAATCTAATCCATACTATTATTTAACCTATTACTCCCTAGGAGATTACTATTTTGAAAAAAAAGAATTCAATTCTGCCAAAATATTTTATGAACAAGCACTTACAAAGACACTACCCGTAACGCAAGAAAGAGATTACTTAAATTCTCGCATCGAAAAGTGCAACAAAAACTTGATTAAAAAATGATTCTTGGAATAGGAGTTGATATTGCAGAGGTTGATCGAATTAAACGAAGTGTATCCAACGGGGATCATTTTAAAAAAAGAGTCTTTACTGAAGTTGAACAAAATTATTGCGATTCTATTAAAAATTCGGCTGAAAGCTACGCTGCGAGATATGCAGCAAAAGAGGCGTTCTTTAAGGCACTTGGTACGGGTTGGCGAGGCAAATTGAAATTTACTGAGGTAGAAGTGATAAACAACGATTTAGGTAAACCCGATGTTAGCTTATATGGTGAAGCGTTAAGAATGGCTAATGAAATGGGGGTGAAGTCGGTTCATATTTCATTAAGTCATACTAAAGAATCTGCGGCTGCATATTTAATATTAGAAGGATAAATGTCTATTCCTAAAATAGAAACTCAATCATTTGATGAGGTAAAAAAACTTCAAGAGTTGAAGCTTGTTGAACTTTTGTCTTATGTTTCTGCTAATTCAAAATATTACCAAAGTGTGTTTAATGAACACGGGATTGATGTTACTCAGATCAAAACACTTGAAGATTTAACTACGCTGCCTACAACGAACAAAGATGATTTGCAGAATAATAACGAAGATTTCATTTGTGTAGATCGATCAGAAATTATCGACTTCATTACTACATCAGGCACTTTAGGAGATCCAGTTATTTTCGCTATGACGAACAACGACCTTGATCGTTTGGCTTACAATGAAGAAGTTTCTTTTGCATGCGCGAATACTACAAAAGACGATGTCTATCAGTTAATGGTAACCTTAGATAGACGGTTCATGGCGGGTATGGCCTATTTTTCTGGGCTACGTAATTTAGGGGCGGGAATAATTCGCGTTGGTCCAGGCAATCCAGAGCTTCAATTTGATACGATAGAAAGAATCAAACCTAATGCTTTGGTTACCGTTCCGTCATTTTTAGTTAAACTAATTGAGTACGCAGAAAATAAAGGTATAGACTATAAAAATTCATCAATTAAAAAAGCAGTTTGTATAGGTGAATCATTACGGAATTCCGATTTTTCCCCAAACACATTAGCTCGTAAAATTCAAGACAAGTGGTCCATTGATTTATACTCTACCTATGCATCTACTGAGATGGGAACAGCTTTTACTGAATGTGAAGAAAGCAAGGGCGGGCATCATCACCCGGAGCTGGTTATTGTTGAGTTCCTAGATGAAGAAGGAAATCAAGTTGCTGAAAGTGATGCAGGTGAAGTTACAATTACAACATTGGGCGTTGAGGCTATGCCCCTAATTCGTTTTAGAACAGGTGACATTTGTCACCATTATAAAGAAAAATGCTCCTGTGGGAGGACATCGATGCGTCTAGGGCCAATTGTGGGTCGTAAAAAACAAATGATAAAATACAAGGGAACAACACTATATCCTCCAGCTATTTATGATTTATTGAATGAAATTGAGGGAGTCGAAAATTATATTGTTGAAGTTTTTACTAACGAAATCGGAACGGATGATATTTTGATTCGTATTGGTGCAAAAAATGAGACCAACAAATTTGAAAAATCAATTAAAGATCATTTTCGAGCAAAGCTAAGAGTTGCGCCAAATATTCAGTTTGAGGCTCCTTCTCAAATGGTAAAAGAGCAATTTCCTGAAATGAGCAGAAAACCTATAACTTTTATAGATAAACGCTAAAACCCTTTTCAAATTCTATTCTAATTACTTATTATTGTAAGTAATGGTTATATTCCTAACTTGGGGACTTTAATGTTGACATGAATAGACCCAGTAGTAAAGAAGAAGTTTATCCTGCAATTCTCCGCATAGCTGAAGCTAAGGAGTTCTACGTGTGTATGAAATGGCTTTTTCCAAAAATGAGTGTCGAAGAGGTTAAACAAAAAATTACTTCCATTCAAACAACCTATGAATTTCAGCGTGATTTTATGCATGTTGGAATTCGTAAAATTGTAGAAAAAACAAGTGATGGGTTAACAAGTTCTGGTTTTGATTATATTTCAAACAATAATTCTTATCTATACATTTCTAATCACCGAGATATATTCTTAGACTCAGGGATTTTGCAGATTTTATTGTTTGAAAGAGAGATAGATACTACACAGATAACCTTTGGTGACAATCTAATGCAAGGTATTTTTGTTGATGTCGGTAAAGTAAATAAGATGTTTACTGTATATCGCGGCGGCAATAGAAGAGAGATGTATGATAATTCTGTTCGACTTTCGGCATATATAAGAAAAGCGGTTACAGAGATAAATGACTCTGTTTGGGTGGCACAGCGGTCGGGACGAACGAAAGATGGCTTAGATACAACGCACACAGGTGTTTTAAAAATGTTTGCTCAAAGTGGAAGTAAGAACTTTGTAGAATGCTTTAAAGAGCTTAACTTAACTCCAATGGCAGTATCTTATGAGTATGACCCATGCGACTATTACAAGGCTCAAGAGCTTCATTTAACTGAGGCACTAGGAAAGTACGAGAAGCAACCAAATGAAGATTTAAATAGTGTTATCAAAGGTGTAACAGATTACAAAGGTCGAATACACATGGCTATTTCAGAGCCAATCGAAGTGGATGAGTTAATGGCAATCGATAGATTTGGAGAAACCCCAAATGATAAAATAAAAATGCTTTGTGAATTAGTTGATCAGCGTATCTATGATAATTTCAAGTTATGGCCAACTCACTTTATAGGGCACGACTTGTTGAATAAATCAACAGAATTTTCGGACTATTACACCAAAGAAGAGAAAGAGAAATTTGAGTCGATAATGTCAGATCGTCTTTCAGAGATGAGGGGAGATCAAGCTGAATTGAAACGAATTTATATGAATATTTACGCAAATCCGGTTGATGTACTTAGTGAAAGAAGCACACTTGAATATGCTATGAAACTAGACTAACTGGATTAAATATCTAAATAAACGAAAATCTAATTATCATGAAAAATTTACTAATTCTTCTTATCCCGGCTTTACCATTTTTCGGAACCGCGCAGGTAAAAACGTCTGCTGATTTTTCAGTTGATGCTGGAAGGCCATATTTAGTTGTAGATGCTCCAATTAAAGAGTATTTCTATCATAATGATGAAGTGCTTTCTATTAAGATAGGTAAGTTATTTACGGTTCAAAAATTCAGCGCTTTATCGCTTGATGAGAAAAGCAGGTCTTCTATAGTAAGGAAAAACGAGCTTCCGAGAGGCTACGTTCATGAAGATTTTTTGCAGGACGGAGAGAAGATATTTGAGTTTTATAATGTTTGGGATAAACCAAATAAAACCGAGCAGATCTTTGTTCAAGAGATATCGTTTAGTGACCCAAAACCAAAGAATAGTAAGATGCTTTTTAGTGTTGCTGGAAAACTTTCAAATTATGGAGGAGGGAACAAGATAGATTTGTACGGTTCGTTTGATCGCTCTAAAATATTGTTAGTGTATAGAAAGAAGCCTATCGAGAAGCGCGACAAATTGAACTATGATAAAATTGGCATGATTGTCTATGACGGAGACATGAATGAAATATGGTCTAAAGAAGTAAAAATGCCATATACGGAAGCGGAAATGGATAATTTGGGATACACCTTAGATTCAAAAGGAAACGCTTATTTGTTGGCTAGAGTTAGAAATGGAGAAGATGCTCATTTAGAATTGCTTAAATATTCTGGTTCTGATGATCCAGATAAAATTTCTATTGAAGCAGGTAACAAGCATTTTCCGCACGGGATAACTTTAAAAGAAGGCGATGAAGGAAAAATATATTGCGCGGGTTTCTATGGAGAAGGAAGTTCTGCTAACGGAATATATTTATCTATTATAGAAACTAATGGAATCATTAGTAATGAGAGTTTTTATGATATACCATTAGAAATTATCAATAAAAATAAAAGTGATAGAGCGCAGGCCAAGAATGAAAAGAAAGAAGGAAAAGGGAAAGAAGTAGGTATTTATGAGCTAGATTTAGATGATGTTATTGTTAATTCAGATGGATCACTAGCTCTAGTTGGAGAAGTATATTATATGAAAGTAACCACATCATATAATGCTAGCTCGAAATCTACTACTACAACTTATCATTACTATTATCAAGAAATATTTATGTGTAAAATAAATAGTGCTGGTGATATGCAATGGATGCAAAAATTACCAAAAAACCAATACAGAAAAAGCAGTGGTGGCGGAGTAGGGTATGGTTTCTCGATGCATTTTAACACAAAGGTTAATAATTACGATTTATCATATAAATACATGGAGAAAAACGGCTCTCACTACTTACTTTATTTAGATAACGTAAAGAACATGAATTTGGGGTTAAATGAATATCCTGCGCGGCATATGTCAGGAAAAGGCGGATACCTAACGGCATACAAACTTGATGATAGTACAGGCGATGTTTCTAAGCTATCATTATTTGATATGAAAGATGTTAACGGAATAGCAGTTTATCAGTTTAGTACGGATAGAATAATAAAAGCTTCGGAAGAAGAAGTGTTGCTTGAACTGTACAAAAAGAAGAAAGAAGATATATTGATACGTATTGCTATTCAGGATTAGTATTAGTTAGTTTCACTTTTGCTAAATTTTGTGATGATTCGCTCGCAAAGTTTATAAATAAATGAGCTTAGTCCCAATTGAAAATATCTTCTTTTCTCTTGGGACGAAAATCTTTATACCATTTAAAATTTTCTAAAATAATTTCGTTCATTGTAACTTGGTTCAAAGGATATAGTGTTGCAATTGGTTGACTCAAAAATGTGATGGTTTTAATTTTGCTGCTATCTAGCCTAATAACCATGTTGCTACAAACTGCTTTATTAACTCCAATATAGGTTGAATCTTCATCATTTTTGGCGTAATATATTGTTTGTCCATTGTTTAAGACATTAATTCTGTATAATTCACTATTTCGGAAATATCCAACCATATCTTTTCCCTTAATTTGGTTGTACTTGGAAGTGTCTACTTCAGAAATAATAAATGCGTTCTTTAAAAGGGAAAAGTATTTGACCTCACCGTCAAATTGCTTTATCTCAATAAAATCTGAAGTCATTTGGCTAGCTTCTGACCACATAATTGGCTCACTATACATCTTAATAGTACTATCCATATCTGAGAATACTAAGGAATCACACCTACCTTGCATGTCCCATTTATAGAATTGAACATGATTGAAAGCAGAAATATTCTGATATGTTTTAGTACTATCATAATAGGATAATAATGTGTCAGCATGTAGGTAAAATGTGTCTGTCTTGTATAATTGGGTTAACAAAACATTACCTGTAACGATAGAAGTGCTATCGGCCTCATTATACTTAGAGTAATCACCATTTATAATTAGATTTTCTGAGGTATCAATAATAGTAACGTTATCGAAAACCTCACCAATCTCATCTTGCTGATTGTAAAAAATGCTGTCCCCTTCAATTATTTTTTCATTAGATGAGATTGAGGCATTTTTCACAAAATATGAATTTTTTGTTTTTGGGTTAAGCTCGCCTTTTTCACAATAGATAATGTTTTCTTGAGTTTTGATATGGGTTGGTCCTAAAAAATAGGTTATTTCACTTTTAGAATCAAATTTCATTGTGTCTGCTTTAATATCATAATCAGGATGTTTTAGATGGACGCTGTCCTTGAAAAAGAAATATTTAGAATTAGGATAATAATAACCTTGATTACTTGTTAATGTGCTTCTTTCTTCCTTATTGAATATTGTTCCCCCACCAAGGTAATAACCAAATTCATTTTTCAGGTCATAATTTAATTGATTACAATTTAGAA
The DNA here is from genome assembly GCA_905480125.1 of uncultured Flavobacteriales bacterium. Taxonomy (GTDB): domain Bacteria; phylum Bacteroidota; class Bacteroidia; order Flavobacteriales_G; family NORP312; genus NORP312. Next base: position 26,231 of record CAJQPE010000020.1, read on the forward strand.
TTATTTGATTGTTGTCTAGTTCAACATGCCCGCGTATTCGAGCATATTTTGAGTTTCCACTGTAGTGTAGCGTGTCCCCATATAAAATAAGGCTGTCTCCTTGAATAATTCTAACATTATTGTATGCATCTAAATCATTAGTTTTAGAGAAGAAATAGGCACTATCACAATACATATAAACATCATCTTGCTTAAAAGCAACATTACCAATGAGACGTTTAGCTCCTTTACCTTTTTTAGGGTCGACTTCTAAGGAGTTAGCGCTAATAATTTGTACTTTCTTCTTGCTTTTATTAAGCTTGCTTTGTGCCTGTCCTCCAAGACTTAATATGACGTAAAAAATAATGAAAACTCCTCTATAAAATTCGGAGTTATTCATAATATACTTCATGGAATTTTTTATGCTAACGCTTTATCTCTATGAATAGTTTGGCTTCTGTTAGGTCCAACTGAAATAATTGTAATGGGTAACTCTAATTCCTTTTCTAAAAACTCAACATAGGAGATGAGTTGGATTGGTAAATTATCTAAATCAGTAATACCTGTAAGATCTTGTTTCCAACCTGGCAATTCTTCGTAAATCGGAGAAACAAGACTTTCGGCAACATCATAAGGAAAGTGTGAAATTTCCTCACCTTTATAATTATAATGAGTACAAACTTTAATATTATCAAAACAACTAAGAACATCCGCTTTCATCATAATTAACTTTGTAACTCCATTAATCATGCAAGCGTATTTTAACGCAGGTAAATCTATCCAACCGCATCTTCTTGGCCGACCCGTAGTAGCACCAAACTCGTTACCTTCTTTTTGCATTAACTCGCCATCATCATCGAAAAGTTCTGTCGGGAATGGGCCGCTGCCAACCCTAGTACAATATGCTTTGAATATACCAAAAACTTCTCCAATTCTATTTGGAGCGATTCCTAAACCTGTGCAGGCTCCTGCACAGACAGTATTAGAGGATGTCACGAACGGATATGAACCAAAATCAATGTCTAGTAAAGAACCTTGAGCCCCCTCTGCTAGAACCGCTTTGCCAGTTTTCATTGCATTATTTAACTCATGCTCGCTATCAATATGTTTCAATTTTTTAAGCTCTTCAGCCGCAGCTAACCACGTTTTTTCCATGGCGTCTAATTCTGATGTATCGAACTCAAATTGAGCCAAAAGTGAAAGATGCTTCTGTTTTAATGTTTTGTATTTCTCAAGAAAGTAAACTTCTGAAATATCACCAATTCTTAAGCCATTACGACCAGTTTTATCCATATAGGTAGGACCGATTCCCTTAAGTGTTGAACCAATTTTTTCCTTGCCTTTTGCTTTTTCAGATGCTGCATCTAGCAGGCGATGAGTGGGAAGAATTAGATGAGCTTTTTTAGAAAGTACTAAGTTCGATTTTACATCAACACCTAATTCGGCTAGGGCATTAATTTCTTTTTTGAAAATAACGGGATCAATTACAACACCATTTCCTACAATGTTTAATGTATTTTCTCTAAATATCCCAGAAGGAATAGTATGAAGAACATGCTTGATGCCATTAAACTCTAATGTGTGCCCCGCGTTTGGACCACCCTGAAAACGAGCAATAATGTCGTATTTTGGAGTCAGAACATCAACAATTTTTCCTTTTCCTTCATCACCCCATTGCAGTCCTAAAAGTACATCAACCTTCATTTTTTTGTTTATTAGTTATCCGAAACGTTCGAATTTATTTCTTTTTTTATAATATTTTTAGCCTCATAGGTGGTCATAGCCACATTAAACACAGTGTTTAATTTAGTTATCAAAAGTAGTTGATTGATTTTTTTTGGAACGTTACAAATAATTAATTCTCCGCCAGAGTTACGAACTTTTGTTAATAACCCAATTAATATATTAAGTCCAGTGCTATTAAGGTAGCTTAATTTTTCTAAATTGAAAACAAAATAGATAATTCCATCATTTAACTTTTCCTCAAATGAATTAACGAGGTCATTTGCTGATTCCTTATCCAGTAGATTACCAATTAGATTATAATCTGAAAAACTTTCGGTTTGTGTTACTGAAAAACTAAGCTCCATTATTTTTTCTTTTTTCTTTTTTACACTCTTGACAGATTCCGTATAAATTTAGGGAGTGATTCAATACATCAAACGCTAATTCTTCACTGACGGTAGTTTTAATGTTGTGTATTCTCGGATCACAAAATTCAACAACGTTATTACATTCAACGCACACCACATGGTCATGTTGTTTTGATCCATGAGATTTTTCAAATTGGCTAGTGTTTTTACCAAACTGATGCTTTCTTATTAATGCGCAATCAATTAATAAATCGATCGTATTATATAATGTCGCACGACTAACTCGATATTTCTTATTTTTCATTTGGATATAAAGTGATTCTATATCGAAATGGTCTGTATTAGTATAAACTTCATCTAAAATGGCAAATCGCTCAGGAGTTTTACGATGTCCGTTTATTTCAAGGTAATCTGAAAATATTTCTGTAACGTTATCTAAAATACTCATTTTACTTGCTATCTAGTCGTTCGATACTGTGAACACCTTTAATTATCTTTAATTTGTTGGTAAGCGTATTGAGATGTTCAGTATCTTGAACAAATAACATGATTTTTCCTTCAAAAATACCATCTACCGATTCAAAACTAATTGACTGCATGTTAATTTTTGATTGATTAGAAATAACTCGGGTAATTCCATTAACTAGACCCATATCGTCAATGCCTCTAATTGTAAGTCCAGCAAGGAAAGAAATTGATTCTTGGCTAGTCCATTTAGCTTGAACAATTCTGTAGGCATAGTTTGCCATTAATTGCATAGCATTTGGGCATGTTACTCGATGAATTTTGATTCCTTCGTTAATGGTTATAAAACCAAATACACTATCACCAGGTATTGGAGAGCAGCAGGGCGATAGTTTGTAATCAATATCGTCCATGTTCTCTCCAAGAACAAGCATGTCGGCTTTCCCCCGAACATTTGTTACAAGTTCTTTGAGAGATTTTTCTGCTTTTTTTGGTTTATCAAACTGTAGAATGCCATTTTCTTGAGAGAGCTTTTTTAGCTTACTTAAATCGATTAGCCCTTTGGCAATAGCAAAGTTTAAGTCAAGCTGATTTTGTTGTTTGTAGAATGCAAGTATTCCTGTTTGATTATCTTCAGAAAGTTGAATTTTATAACTTTTTAACTTGCGTAAAAAGATTGTTTCTCCTTCTTTGGCTAGCGTTCTTTTTTCTTCTTTAAGAAGAGCTTTTATTTTAGATTTTGCTTTTCCTGTAACAACAAAATTTAGCCAATCTTCTTTTGCTTTTTGTTTCTTTGAAGTAATAATATCGACTTGGTCTCCACTTTTTAACTCATGGCTCAGTGAAACCAGTTTGTAGTTAACCCTAGCCCCGATGCATTTTTCACCAACTTGGGTATGAATTTCGAAGGCAAAATCTAAGGTTGTAGATCGAGAAGGAAGAGTTTTCAATTCTCCTGTTGGTGTAAAAATAAATATCTCTTTAGTAAAAAGGTTTAGTTTGAAATCATCTACAAAATCTACAGCATCAATATCTGGATTTTCAAGCATTTCTCGAATTCTACGTATCCATTCATCAAGAGCAGATTCGGATCCTGATCCTTTATATTTCCAATGAGCCGCAAAACCTTTCTCCGCAATATCGTCCATTCGTTTTGTACGAATTTGGACTTCAACCCATTTACCTGTTGGACTCATTACAGTTGTGTGCAGCGATTCGTATCCGTTGGCTTTTGGAGTAGAAATCCAGTCTCTTAGTCTGTCTGGATTTGGCGTGTAAAAATCTGTTACCATGGAATATGCTTTCCAACAATCTGCTTTTTCCTCGTTTTGTTCTGAGGTTATTACAATACGAATTGCAAAAACGTCATATACCTCTTCAAAAGGAATACCTTTTTTTTGCATTTTATTCCAAATAGAAAAGATAGACTTGGTTCTGCCTTTAACATCATAGGTTATACCCCCGCTATCTAACTTTCGTTTTATAGGTAACGTAAATTGATTGACAAATCTAGTTCGAACAGCTTTCGTTTTTTTTAGTTTGCCCTCAATAGATTCGTAAACATCTGGTTCTGTGTGTTTAAGCCCCAAATCTTCCAAGTCTGATTTTATTGAATATAAGCCAAGGCGATGGGCTAGTGGTGCGTATAAAAATAATGTTTCAGCAGCAATTTTTCTCTTTTTGTGACCAGGCATTGAGCCGAGTGTTCGCATATTATGTAATCTATCAGCAAGTTTGATAAGAATTACCCGAACGTCATCCGAAAGAGTAAGTAACATTTTCCTGAAATTCTCCGCTTGAATTGAGGATGTTTGATCAAATACTTGAGATATTTTTGTCAATCCATCAATAATTCGCGCTACTGTTTCTCCAAATATGCCATCAATGTCATCAAGAGTAACATCTGTATCTTCAACAACATCGTGCAGAAGTGCGCAGACTATTGATGTTGTGCTCAGTCCAATCTCGTCAACAACAATTTGTGCAACTTCTATGGGGTGATAAATATATGGTTCACCAGACTTTCTTCGGGTTCCAGAGTGCGCATCTAAAGCCATATCAAAGGCTTTACGTATTATTAATTGATCTGCACTTTTACTTTTACTTTTACTCGCTCTTACAAGAGCTTTATAGCGTTTGTTTATTTCTTCCCTTTCTTTTGCAGTATCGTATTGTTGCTCCATCTATCTTAAAATCTTCCTAACAAATGCCACAGTAAAATAAGACATCAAAAATACACCTACCCAGCCTTCAATAGCTGACAACATTCTAAAAAACCTGTCGGGAAGTAATCGCCATAACCGATTGTTAAGAATGTTACAGCACTATGGTAAAAAGCAGATTCCAACTGCGATAATTCACCGTCACCACCTGGGTGACTAACAGATTGAACAATTTCGGACCCTTTTTCGAAATGAGGCAGAGCAAAATAGGTTAAACTAAATGCAATATAAATCAATATACTGCTTAAAAGAACTCTAACAGGATTTGTAGCATACAAACCGATTTTGTCAAAAACAAAATATTCAAAAGCGGTCCTAGGGTAGGCCCAAAATTTATTGGCAGAATTAGTAATAATTGCTTCTTCAGTTTTTGCTCTAAGTTCATGTCTTTTAAATTCTACATACGCGTAGTCTTCATCGTCATATTGACCTAAATTGTGAAAGTTTTCCTTTAATATTCTGAATTGTTCAGATTTTTGTTTATTTGTTGTTTTTTCTTTTTGATTATAAATAATATCAAAGATATTACTCTCGTTCCAATCTAAATAGAGCTGACCTAAATTCCGCATTCCTGTAAAGTTTAGCACTGAGACTTTAGCGCGTCCTTTAGTATCTTGCAATTGAATAATATCCCTATTAATGCAATCGGTTAAATTTAAATAACCGCATTTGTCGACTCTAAGATCTACAAATGTTTCGAGCTCACATTCAATAAATGAAAGCTGCGAAGAAATGGAACGATAAAACGACACGCTGCCTGTTCCAAATTTCGCGTTATCAAATATAGCTGAATCAGTCCCAAAATTAACCATATGAAAGTTAACCTCCCCATGACCAAAGTTTGATGACTTAAAATTCACTTTTCCCGATGTGAATATGCTTTCTTCGAAAGTAACTTTTCCATTACCGAACTGAATTCTTCTAAAATCACTTTTTCCCGCTCCAAAATCACATCGTTTAAAGTCTACTTCACCACCGCCAAAATCACATTGGTCAAATATTTTATGTCCTTCACCAAATTGAGAAAAATGAAAATCGACTTTACCATCGTTAAAAGTTACTTTTTTGAAGTTTGTAGTTCCATTTCCAAAAATACAATTAACAAAAGTTACGTTACCAAAGTGAAATTTAGACTCTTCAAAGGTTACATCACAATTTCCAAAATTTGTGAATTGAAAATCAGCATCGCCTTTTCCGAAATAAGCTTTAGAAAAGTTAACTAATCCTTTAAAAACACTTTTGTGGAAAGAGACGGTTCCTTTTCCAAAATGTGTATCTGTGAAATTGGCGTCTTTTTCGAAAATCGCCATCGAAAAATCTATAATGCTAGAACTATCAAAGAAAGACCCAGTAGCGTTGACTTGTTGAATTGAAACTTTAGTAACATCGTCTATTCCATTTTCCGTACGATATTCTGAAAGTGAGAAGCCATGAATATAACACCCCGATATATCAAGCTCGCTTCCATTATTTATTTTTTCATAGATATAACTAGGCTCAATGACACCATATTTTCTAGAAAAGTACTCATCACCATCTTTATCGAAATACCTAACTACAGCCGTTTTAGAAGCAGTAAGAGCTGAATTAACAATAAACGCTTCTTCGTTTATCTTAACAGTATAAATACTATTTAAATTCATAAATCTAACTATTATAAGTACGCTTCGAATTTAGAAATAAAAAGAAAGAATGTAAAGTAAAGCGGCTAATATTAAGCTAATAATGGTATAAAAGATAACTTTATTTTGATTATCAATTGGAACATCTTTTAATATATTTGATGTTTTACCACGTGAAAACCAGTCTAAATTCATTTCTATATTATTGTGTGAAGCCTTTGAAATTTTTGCTGTATTCGACCCAGCTCTGCTTCTTATGGGTGTTTGTTCCAAAATAATTTAAGATTTTTTCTAAATCTTGAGCTGATTTAAACCCTTGAACGATACCAATATTAGATTTAGATTCATCATATATGGCAAAAGAAGGATAAGACAATTTACCTTGTAACATCTCTACCGCAAATTCGTGAGTTCGGTTCTTTTTTGTGTACTTCTTTCCATTTATGGTAATCTCTTTGTTCGATTCTGCATTGAATTTCACGGCATAAAAGTTTTTATTCATGTATTCAACAATTTGAGTATTTTGAAAGGTTGTCGCATCCATTCGTTTGCACCAGCCACACCAATCTGTATATACATCAAAAAACATCTTTTTTGGAACAGTTTTATTTGCATCAACAGCTTCTTGCATTGTCATCCAGTTTATTTGTGTTTTTTTAGGTTCATCGCCAATAACTGTAAACGAACTAATTACTAACAATGCAGCGAAAAGTATAACAACTATAGCTCCATATATACCAGGTTTTTTCATTTTTTGACTCCCTGTTGTTGCTTAACCTGCTTAGTGATTTGCTGCAGATAGGCCTGATTTCTATTCTTTCCAAAAAATAAAATAATACCTAGCAAGTCATCAACTTGTAAGTAGCCCTTATAAATTACTGATCTCTGAAGGTTTTCGTCTAAAATAACATAAGACGGGTAGGAGAGTTGGTATTCAAGTATTGAAGCTGCAAATTGGTGGGTACTTCTTGATTTGCCAGGGTTTGGATTTACAAAGGAATGTCCGTTAAAGTCGATTGATTCCGACATTTCTGCATTGAACTTTACTGGATAATAATACTTATTCATTATACTAATAATAACTGGATCTTGAAAAGTAGTTTTGTCCATCTTTTTGCACCAGCCACACCAATTCGTGTAGAAATCAATATACATTTTCTTAGGTGGTAGTCTTTGATTTACGGGAATGGTTGTGTCGTTATAAGCAATCATATCTTTTTGATGTTGTTCGATAGCTTCGAACCAAGTCATCCATTTAATTTCTGGTTGAACTGCAGCCTCTTGAGCATTAGAAAAGATAAAAGACAGAAAAAATATTGAAGAAAGAAATAAACGCTTTATCATGTTATTCGTTTGTAATAATTTGAGTTTGCTAATTTACAAAAATTAAGCCATAGAGTGCAGTATTGTCATTTCTAGGGATTGGAAAGGTTCACCGTTTTTATCTAGAAATTCATAAAGCCATGAAATTTTACCAGTTTTTTTAGCTTTACTTAACTTAATATCAAGTATTGTAATTCTACTGTGAATTAAATTGTCAACGTAAATTGGTTTTATAAAAATCCAATTATTAACACCGATTCCACAGATTACAGTATGACCAAATAGGGGAAGCCAATGATTTTTATGTATTTCATGGAAAATTTGGGGTCCACTTGCTATTAAGCCCCCGAATACACTTTTCTGCCCACCTTCTTTAGATAAATGAAAAGGTAGTGGATCCCATTGCTTTGCGTAAGCGATTATCTGTTTTTCGTTCAATGAGCATTTGCCAAAATCAAATACTTTATTCTTATGAAATTCAGAAAATGGAATTTTTTTCTTACTTGACACCGTGCATTAATTTCTTCAGTACAGGGTGTAATAACAGTGAGATCAATCCTACTCCAAAAGGCACTAATGTGAATATTAAAAAGAATGTTGATAAGCTATACTCTTGAGTTATCTTTTCAATGTCTCCACCTATATAGTGCGCCAGTTTATTTCCAATTGCTACAGCCAAATAATATATACCAAACATAAATGCAATCATTCTAGCTGGTACTAATTTACTTAAATAGGATAAGCCCATTGGCGAAAGACAAAGCTCTCCAAGGGTATGAAATAAATAGGCCAGAACCAACCATAACATACTCAAACTTGCCGAATCTGCGCCAGAGGGGACATGTCTTGCACCAAAAGCTAAAAATCCAAAACCTAAACCCAGTAATGCGAGCCCAAGAAAATATTTTACTGAGGCAGGGGGGTTGTATCTACTATCCCACCATTTTGTGAATAAAGGAGCAAAAACTATAATGAATAAAGAGTTTAAAATTGCAAACCAAGTTATTTTAACTTCTGTTTGAATTGCTCCCATCTCAACATATAGCTTGTAAATTACAATAGCCCAAACAATTAAAAAACTAAAACCTAAGATAATATTTGAAAGCACAATCTTTTTATAGGTTTTTCCAAATAGTTTAATGAGTACAAAAGTTATAATTCCCAATGGCACGACAGTAACCAAAAAGTCAATTATTTTAAAAACTCCAGCTGATGAACCTTCCAAAATTCTATCCGTAAAATCTCTCGTATAAAGAGGTAAAGATCCTGCAGCTTGTTCAAAGGCAGCCCAGAAAAATACAGTAAAAAGACAAAAAATTGCAAATGCAACCATTCTATCTCTTTCGATCATTGTATATCTAGGAATTCTAATAATTAGTAATACTATAAACGAAATGGCTGCCAATAGGGCATAAAACAAGGAATCTCCCATTCCAAATACTGTGAAGTTTAGGATATTAATGTTCCCAATTTTACTCAACGGATCATTTGCAATAAATATTAATGCACTTATTGAGAAGATCGCCACTAAAATGTAGTCAATTGTTGAAAATGGATTGAGCTTATCTGCTTCATTTTTTTCTTCAATAGACTTATCATTTCTATCTTTAACTGCTTTTATAGGTTTGTCTCCGATATTTCCAAAAAGGGGTTGAGCAAAGTAAAACTGAAGCATGCCTAAAAACATGAAAACACCAGCCAAGCCAAAACCATAGCTCCAACCAATTTCTTCACCAACCCATCCACAAAGCATAATTCCTATAAAGGCTCCAGCATTCACGCCCATATAAAATATATTGTATGCACCATCTTTCTTTTCGTCCTTGCCCACGTACATTTTAGAAATGATGGAGGTCATATTTGGCTTAAAAAATCCATTCCCAATAATTAAAAAGGTAATACCAATATATAAGAAAACAGGAGTTTCTACCGCCATTGCTGCATGACCTAAGGTCATCAACAAGGCCCCTATCACTACAGCCATTTTATAGCCAATCTTATTATCTGCTAACCATCCTCCCAATAAAGGAGTTAGGTAGACAAACAAAGCGTAAGTGCCCAACAAGGAAAGAGCTGCCTGAGTGCTCCATCCCCAACCTGGATTATCTCCTGTAATTACACCAGTTAAGAATATAACGAGAATAGCCCGCATACCATAGTATGAAAAACGTTCCCACATCTCTGTGAAAAACAATACAAATAATCCTGCAGGATGACCTAAAACACTCGATTTAAAAAAATCTTCTGTTGAATTTTCAACTGCTTCACTCATATTAACTAATTTCTTAAGTTCTTTATGCCTGCTTATCTGTTAACTCGAAACCTTCGATTTCTTCGCGGTCTTTGCCTTCATTATCTTCGGCTCCATGTGTAAGCTCCATGAGCTTTTTAAGTATTAATAAAGCTAAAAGCCCAATTACTATCGTACTGATAGCAATACCCGTAAATATAATATACTCTCCTAAGCTTTCAGACCATTCCCCAAGTAGTCCGGCTAATTTGCTTCCAAAACCTGTCATAGCAAAGTATACGCCCATCATTATTGAAGCGTATTTTACCGGCGCTAATTTAGTAATAAAGGATAAAGCTACTGGAGATAAGCAAAGTTCGCCAATAGTGTGGAATAAATATGCTAGAACTAACCAATACATAGCTGATGATCCATTAGCGTTAAATTGGGCAACAGCTCCTGTCATAAAAAAGAAACCTGTTCCCATTATAATTAGACCTACTATCATTTTGAATAGAGATGAAGAAGATTTCCCATTCAATTTTCTCTTTGCCCAAAATCCTGCGACTGTTGTACCAAGAACAACGATGAAAAATGCATTCAGTGATTGGAACCATGTGGCAGGAATTTCCCAACCCATAAGTACCCTATCAGTATTAAATTTAGTATAGATATTCATTAACCCGCCCGCTTGTTCAAAAGCTCCCCAGAATAAAATCACTAAAACGAATGATAACATTAATACAATCACTCTATCCTTTTCTACGGGTGTTAACGGAGCTTTCATTTTAGCTTTTTCTTCAGCATTATTAGATTCACCAAGAAAGTTACCCACATGCCTAAGATGTTTTTGTCCAAGCACATATTGGGCTAAACCTAGAGCCATTCCGATACCAGCTAAGCCAAAGCCATAATGCCAGCCATGCACTTCTCCAACATAACCAACAATAATGCTTGATAAAAAGGCCCCTACGTTAATTCCGATATAAAATATAGTGAAGCCTTTATCTCTTCTTATGTCTCCTTGCTTGTAAAGACCTCCAACCATTGTAGAAATATTAGGCTTAAGCATTCCTACTCCTAATACAATTAGACAAATTCCTGTATAAAAAGCCCACATTTGTTCAACAGCGAGAATACCATGACCGAAACAGAGAAGTAATCCGCCTACCATCACCGACTTTTTCTGACCCAATAATTTGTCAGCAATTATTCCCCCTGGGATAGACATAACATAAACCATCATCGTGTACCAACCATATAGAGCAAGAGACTCTCCTGTTGTCCATCCAAGACCAGGGTTAGCAGAGGTGGTTGACTCAACTAGATACAATGTGAGAATAGCGCGCATTCCATAGTAAGAAAATCGTTCCCACATTTCAGTGAAAAACAGTACGAACAAACCTTTAGGATGGCCAAACATTTCTTCTTCACTGTTACCTATTGTTAAATCCGAATCAATTGAATTACTCATTTTTTTTGATTTTTAAGAGAGCCAAAGTAAGCAAATTTATTTTATAGGTTTTCGAGAACGAAATCCGTCATTTTATTATAAAGGTGAAGTCGTGTGTTTCCTCCTGAAATTCCATGGCTTCTATTTCTATAATACATAATTCCAAACTGCTTATCTGCTTGAACTAGGGCCTCAGCTAATTCAACTGCATTTTGAAAATGAACATTATCATCTCCCATTCCGTGAACTAATAAAAATTTACCGGTTAACTTTTCTACATGATTAATTGGCGAATTATCATCATAGCCATTGGCATTCTCTTCTGGTGTTTGCATGTATCGTTCGGTATAAATAGAATCGTAATACCTCCAATTAGTTACAGGGGCAACAGCAATTGCCATTTTGAATACTTCATTCCCTTTAAACAAGCAGTTAGAAGACATATAGCCGCCATAGCTCCAACCCCAAATTCCTATCCTATTGCTATCAACAAAAGATAGACTCTGTAAATATTTTGCACTTGCAATTTGATCAATGGTTTCGTACTTCCCCAATTGCTTATAAGTACATTTCTTAAATTCCGCACCCCGAGAACCGGTTCCTCTGTTATCAACAGATACAATAATATATCCTTTTGATGCCAATAGTTGATACCAGAAAAAATTACTACCTCCCCAACTGTTTTTAACAGTTTGCGCCCCAGGCCCACCATAAACATACATAAGCACGGGGTATTTTTTAGATTCATCGAAATCTTGTGGCTTAATCATCCAAGCATTAAGGTTGGTTCCTTCATTGGTGTTAAAGGTGAAGAATTCTTGTTGAGAAATATTAAATTTTTCTAGTTCCTTAAGCAGCTCTGCATTATCCTTGAGTACTCTTTTTTCTATTCCTGCACCATCATGAAGAGTTACGTAGTTTGGCGTATTCGCGCTAGAATGATAATTAATATAATACTTAAAACCTTTGCTGAAAACAGCTCTATTTTGCCCAGGCTTGGTTGTTAATTTCTTTTTAGTCTTTCCATCAAGGCCTATTGCGTAAAGTTGTTTTTCAATTGGGGAACCTTCTGATGACAGGTAAAAAATTGTTCTACTTGCTTCGTCATATCCTTCATAAGAACTTACATCCCAATCTCCTTGCGTAATTTGGTTAACTAGCTTGCCATTTATGTCATAAAGGTAGATGTGATTGTACCCATCTTTTTCACTTGTCCAAATAAACTGTTTCTTGTTATTTAGAAAGGTTAAATTATCAGTAATATCAATGTACGTTTCAGCTGTTTCAATTAGAATGGTATTTTGAGAATAGTCGCTAGTGTTCACAAGAATTAAATCCAATAAATTTTGGTGTCGATTCATTCTTTGCACCGAAAGTGAGTTATTACTTTTGGTCCACTTAATTCTAGGAATATATTCATATTCTCCTAAGTCTATAGGAGTAGTTTTTTGCGTTTCAGAATTGTAAACATGTATTGTTACTTTGGCATTTACTTCACCTGCTTTAGGGTATTTAAAAACATCTTGCGAAGGATAAAGCGTTCCATAAACGTCCATAGAAAACTGTTTAACCTCAGTTTCATCAAATCGATAAAATGCTATTTTTTTTCCATCTGGTGACCAAAAGAACGCTTTATCGAAAGCAAATTCTTCTTCATAAACCCAATCGGTGGCACCATTAATTATTTTATTAAAAACGCCATCGCTTGTTATGTTTCTGGTCATAATTGAAGAACGACTTGTTTCGGGTGCTATATTAGCGACAAAAAGATTGTTTTTTTTAACGTAAGCAATATTTTGTCCATCAGGAGAAAATGTTGCGTACCGCACCTTGTCATCGGTAAGCTTTGAAAGCTTTTTTGTTTTTAAGTCAAAGATGTAATATATCTCTCTAGTGGAGTGGCGATATATCTTTTCAGTTTCTGTGGCGATTAGCACTTTAGATTCATCTGGTGAAAATTGATATTCATCAATAGAAATCGATTCGCCATTTCCAGAGGGTTTCAGCTCATCTTCAGATAAAATGGTTTCAATTAATCCTTCTTTTTCATAGCCATATTTGTTGATTTTACCATCCTCTAAAGAAGTATAATGCAGGCCATTATTCATAGAGCGCAAACCATATACACTTTCTGCTGCAAACGTTCCATCTGACCATATATCAGCTAAGGTGACATTCCTTTTTTGAGCGTTTATAGATAAGGATATAAAGAGGAGGGAAAAAACAAAATAGTTTTTCATAAGTATGTTTTGTTGATAATTTGCTCGAAAGTAAAAAATTAACCAGAGATAACTTTAATACTTTTAACAACGATTTTTACGGTTCTATGAAGTTTAATAAAATTGATGCTGTTTTTGTTGATCAACTGGTTCAAATTGTTGGAAGCGATAATTGTTTCCTAGATCCGGAAATACTGGCTAAATATGGACATGATGAAACAGAAGATTTTTCTTTTCCACCAGAGGTTTTGGTTAAGCCTAAAAATACTGATCAAATTGCTGCATTAGTAAAGCTATGTTTTGATAATAACGTGCCAATTACGCCAATTGGAGGGCGTACAGGGTTGAGTGGGGGCATGCTTTCTATTTATGGTGGCTTAGGGTTATCAGTTGAACGGCTGAATACGATTATTGAGATTGATGAAAACAACCTTCAAGTTACTGTTGAACCTGGAGTAATAACGCAAGTATTGCAGGAAGCTGTTCAAAAAAAAGGGTTGTTTTATCCACCCGATCCATCAAGTAGAGGAACCTGCTTTATTGGGGGAAATATAGCTGAAAATTCTGGAGGTCCAAAAGCTGTAAAATATGGCGTAGTGAAAGATTATGTTCTAAATCTTGAAGTTGTTTTGCCTAATGGAGATGTAATTTGGACAGGAGCCAACGTATTAAAAAATTCTACTGGATATAATTTAACTCAGCTTTTAGTTGGAAGCGAAGGAACATTGGGTGTAATAACTAAAGCAGTATTGCGACTAATACCTTATCCATCGAGCGATGTATTGATGTTAGTCCCGTTTTTCTCTCCGAAAAAAGCTTGTGAAGGAGTTTCTGCAATTTTTAAAGCAGGAATAACACCTTCGGTATTGGAATTTATGGAGCGAGATGCAATTGATTGGGTTTTGAAATATGTTGATGGAATAAATATTCCGATAAAAGAAGGCCACCAAGCCCACTTATTAATTGAGGTTGATGGAAACGATTTAGATTCCTTATATAAAGATGCAGAAAAAATTTCTGCGACACTTGAGCAATTAGACTGCGATGAAATTCTTTTTGCTGATAGTGCGGATCAAAAAGCTACATTATGGAAAATGCGTAGACAAGTAGCGGAGGCTGTAAAAGGTAATTCTGTATACAAAGAGGAAGATACTGTAGTGCCTCGTTATGAGTTGCCAAAATTGCTTAACGGGGTGAAAGAAATCGGTGCTAAGTATAGCTTTAAGACAGTCTGCTACGGCCATGCTGGTGATGGGAATTTGCATGTAAACATCATTAAAGGGAATTTGACTGATAAGCAATGGAAAACAGATGTTATCGATGGCATTAAAGAGATATTCGAACTAACAGTTTCCCTTGGAGGAACAATTAGTGGGGAACACGGAATTGGTATGGTTCAAAAAGATTATATGACAATTGCATTTAATGAGACTCAATTGAATTTTCAAAAACGAATTAAAAGTACTTTCGATACAAAAGGAATAATGAATCCAGGTAAAATATTTAATTAACATGAATATTGTTGAATCGACAATTTCCTATGTTAAGAAGGAGCTTAGAGGCGCCGAAGGTGGCCATGATTGGTGGCATGTTCATAGGGTTTGGAATTCTGCTGTGTCTATTGCTAAAGAAGAGAAAGTAGATTTATTAGTTGTCGAACTCGCAGCTCTATTGCATGATATTGCTGATGCCAAATTTTGGAATGGGGATGAAGAGATTGGCCCAAGAAAAGCCAGAGAGTTCATGGTTTCTTTATCAGTTAATGAAAATACCATAAAACATGTGATTGCCATAATTGAAAACATGTCTTTTAAAAGTAGTTTGGGTCAAATCAATTTTACTTCTAATGAAATGCTAGTTGTTCAAGATGCTGATCGATTAGATGCTATTGGAGCTATCGGAATTGCTCGTTGTTTCAATTATGGTGGGTTCAAAAACAATACTATCTATTCTCCCGAAATTTCTCCCAAATTGAACATGACCAAAGAAGAATATAAAGCCTCTAATGGAACCTCTGTAAACCATTTTTATGAAAAGTTATTACTTTTAAAAGAGAAAATGAATACTAATAAGGGGAGAGAAATAGCGGAACAACGTCATCAATTTATGGAGGTGTATCTTAAGCAATTCCACCTTGAATGTGATGTGTAAATATTACATCAATATAATTTTGACATTACCTCTTATTGTCTATTTGTGCTCTTTTCAGGTCGTTTCACAAAGTTTAACGAAAGCTAATTTTACAGTCAATTTTGGAAGCGCTTATAATTCTCCATCGTATTTAAAAATCACTCAAGAGGGGTATGAAGATATTGTCATTAGAGATGCCAATTACAGCACAGAGGCATTTGTTCGCCCAACATATTGGGATTATAAACTTGATATTGAGTCTGAAAAACGCTTATTCGGAGTTAGAACAACCCATCATAAACTAGTACTAAGAAATCCATCGCCAGAAATTGAGTATTTCGAAATTACACATGGTTACAATTTACTGATAGGTTATTACGGCTGGAAAATGAACTATTTCACCTTGTTGGCTGCCGGGGGTGTCGCATTTTCTCATCCCGAAGGTATAATACATGGGTCGCACACTTCAATAGAAAAAGGGATTCCTCTAATTGGTGGGATATACAGAATTACCGGTCCAAATTTAGAATTAGCAATTTTAAGAAAGTTTTATTTCAGCAAACGACTTTTTGTAAATGTCGAGGGGCGGATTAATGCAGGATATATAAATTGTCAAATAAAAAGAGGTTATGTAGAAACCTATCCAGTCGGTTTACATTGTATTTTTGGAATAGGTTACGACTTTATAAATAATGATTAGCTATATTTTCTTATTGGCGTTTTCTTGAAAACTTCTTTCGATTGTTAATAAGTCCCTTTTTGCCTAAGGTTTAGCCTCTTTCATTCTTATTATTTTTACCCCAATTCGAAAATTCGATCAATGTCAGCAGATTATACCGAAGATAATATACGTACCCTTGATTGGAAGGAGCACATTAGGTTTCGTCCTGGAATGTACATCGGGAAGCTTGGTAATGGTAAATCTATTGATGATGGCATTTATATTCTGCTTAAAGAAGTTATCGATAATTGTATCGATGAGTTTGTAATGGGACACGGTAAAACAATTGATGTATCTATACATGGTAAAACGGTAAGGGTTCGAGATTATGGTCGAGGTGTGCCTTTAGGTAAATTAGTTGATGTTGTATCTAAAATTAATACCGGAGCAAAATACGATTCTAAGGCATTCAAAAAATCTGTTGGATTAAATGGTGTTGGCACGAAAGCGGTAAATGCTTTGTCTAGCATGTTTAAAATTGATTCTGTTAGAGAATCAAAAATTAAAACAGCAGAATTCTGCAGAGGAAATTTAACAAATGATAGTAAGATTGATAGCTCTCCAAAAAGAAAAGGTACAAATGTTACATATATAGCTGATGCTGAAATTTTTGGAGAATACACATACAGGTTAGAGTATATAGAGCGTATGTTATGGAACTACGCCTATCTTAATACGGGTTTGACGATAAACTTTAATGGTAAAAAATTCTATTCTGAAAATGGTCTATTAGACCTTATGGAAAACAACATTACCGAAAAAATTAATTACCCAATTATACATCTAAAAGGCGATGATATTGAGGTTGCATTAACTCATGGCGATTCTTATGGTGAAAACTATCAATCGTTTGTTAATGGGCAGCATACCACAATGGGAGGAACGCATCAAGGAGCTTTTCGTGAACTTATTGCTACAACAATCAAAGAGTTTTATGGAAAAAGTTACGATTCGCAGGATGTTCGAGCCTCTATCATAGGCGCGATTAGTGTAAAGGTAATTGAACCAGTTTTTGAATCTCAAACTAAAACCAAACTTGGTTCAACAGAGGTAGAACCTGGGGGCAAGTCAATGCGCGCTTTTATAGGCGATTTCTTGAAAAAAGAGTTAGATAATTATCTTCATAAAAACCCTGAAACGGCAACTTCGCTGCAGGCTAAGATTCAGCTTTCGGAACGAGAGAGGAAAGATATGGCAGGAGTTAAAAAGTTAGCTAAACAAAGGGCAAAAAAAGCTAATCTGCATAATAAGAAATTAAGAGATTGTAGAATTCACTTGACATCAAAAGATAAACGCGCAGAGGGAACAATGCTCTTCATTACAGAGGGTGATTCCGCGAGCGGTTCAATTACAAAATCTAGAGATGTGAACACGCAAGCAGTATTTAGCTTAAAAGGGAAACCTCTTAATTCGTATGGTTTAACAAAGAAAATTGTTTATGAAAACGAGGAATTTAATTTAGTTCAAGCAGCTTTAAACATTGAGGATGGAATTGAAGATTTACGTTATAACAAAATAATTATCGCAACTGATGCAGATGTAGATGGAATGCATATTCGACTATTGTTGATTACGTTCTTCCTTCAGTTTTTTCCTGAACTAATTACAAATGGTCATTTGTTTATTCTTCAAACGCCTTTATTTAGAGTTCGAAACAAGAAAGAAACACGCTATTGTTATAGTGATGAAGAAAAGAAAAGTGCGCTAAACGATCTTGGTAAAGCCCCTGAAATTACCCGATTTAAGGGGCTTGGTGAAATATCACCTGACGAGTTCAAACATTTTATCGGTGATGATATTCGTTTAGAACCAGTTCTCATCAAAAACGATTCAGCGATAAAAGATATGCTCGAATTCTATATGGGAAAAAATACGCCAGATAGGCAAAAGTTCATTATTGATAATTTAGTTGTAGAAAAAGATTTGGTAGAGGAAGTTTTATAATAATGGCCGAAAACGAAGAAGATAACATAGAAAGAGACGAAGAATTTGAGGAGCAGTCAATTGGAGATTCACAAGAGATGGATGATGTTATTCCCGTATCAGGGATGTACAAAAACTGGTTCCTAGATTATGCCTCTTATGTTATTCTTGAACGAGCTGTTCCGGGTCTAGCTGATGGCTTGAAGCCTGTTCAACGAAGAATTCTGCATTCATTAAAAGAAATGGATGATGGTCGATACAATAAGGTTGCAAATGTAATTGGTAATACCATGAAGTACCACCCGCATGGAGACGCCTCAATTGGCGATGCGATGGTGCAAATCGGCCAAAAAGATTTAATGATTGATTGCCAAGGGAACTGGGGGAATATTCTTACTGGTGATCGAGCAGCAGCACCTAGATATATTGAATCTCGTTTAACAAAATTTGCTTTAGAAGTAGGATTTAATTCAAAAACAACTAACTGGTTATCATCTTATGATGGAAGAAATAGGGAGCCTGAAAATCTTCCTGTAAAATTCCCTTTACTACTAGCTCAAGGCGGTGAAGGAATTGCTGTTGGTTTAGCTTGTAAAATGTTGCCTCACAACTTCAATGAACTCATTGCCTCATCGATAAAAGTACTCAAGGGCAGGAAAACAGATATTATGCCAGACTTTCCTACTGGAGGTATGGCAGATTTCACATTGTATAATAATGGTTTAAGAGGAGGAAAGGTTCGTGTTCGAGCTAGGATTAAGCAGGAAGATAAAAAGACACTTATTATAACCGAAATACCCTTTTCAACAACAACTTCTAGTCTTATAGAGTCAGTAATAAAAGCGAATGACAAAGGCAAGATTAAGGTTAAAAAAATAGAAGATAATACCGCCGCAGAGGTTGAAATTTTAGTGCATCTGCATCCTGGTGTTTCACCAGATAAAATGATAGATGCTTTGTATGCCTTTACAGACTGTGAAATATCTATTTCACCAAATGGTTGTGTGATTGAGGATGACAAGCCCCAATTCCTCGGGGTTAATGAATTGCTTAAGAGATCAACGGAAAGAACAGTTGAGCTATTAAAACAGGAGCTAGAAATTAAATTAAATGAACTTCAAGAGCAGTGGCATTTCTCCTCCCTTGAAAGGATTTTTATCGAAAAGAAAAT
>CAJQPE010000021.1 GCA_905480125.1 uncultured Flavobacteriales bacterium
AGATTTATTAACCCAAAAATGATGGAGTTATATGGCACTGAAGGTATGGGACAAACAGCAGAAAATCTAGTTAAAAAGTATCATATTAGTAGGGAAGACCAAGATAATTTTGCATATAACTCTCAAATAAAAGCTACCAAAGCTCAGACAAGTGGAAGGTTAGCAGAAGAGATTGTTGATGTTGTGATACCGCAACGGAAAAAAGACCCAATTATCTTCAATAGAGATGAATTTATTAAACCAAATTCCAGCTTAGAAGTCTTAGGCAAATTACGAGGAGCTTTTATAAAAGAAAATGGTTCAGTTACAGCTGGTAATGCTTCTGGACTTAATGATGGTGCTGCAGCATTATTAATTGCATCGGGAGAATATACTGAAAAGAACAATCTAAACCCTATGGCGAGAATTGTATCTGGAGCAGTTGCCGGTGTCGAGCCGCGAATTATGGGCATCGGACCAGTAGAGGCATCATATAAGGCCTTAAAACGAGCTGGAATAACAATGGATGACATTGATATTATTGAGCTAAATGAGGCATTTGCTGCCCAGAGCTTAGCCTGCATTCGAGAATGGGGCCTAGAAGATAATGACTCCAGAATAAACCCTAATGGCGGGGCAATAGCTATAGGTCACCCATTAGGTATGTCTGGAGCCAGATTATTACAAACAGCAGCTATTGAATTACAAAAGCAAAATAAACATTATGCACTTGTTACAATGTGTATTGGTGTTGGACAAGGATATGCGTCTGTTCTAGAGAGAATTTAAATATAGACTTCAGTCTAAAAAATAATCTATTAATAATAAATTATAATTACTTAAGCTTAGAAATAAAAATCTAGCTTATTTTTCAAGCTTCGCTTCTACCCTAAACTGATGTTTGACATCTTTTTCGCCACTCATATCAATGACTTCAATTGTTATAGGTAAATATAAATCTGGCATAATCATCATTCTTCCTTCGTTTTTCCACATATAATCGGTTTCTGCAGCATAAGTTTTTGGAATCTGATTAGGGTATGCCTGGTGAAACATTTCATGTCCTTTTTTATTATAAATATAGACTTCAAATTGATCCATATTGCAAATGTCAAAGATGTTGCGCGTTAGAAAAACATGTAACATGCCTCCTGAAGCTTTGCGCTTATAGCGTTCAGCATATTTATCGTGTCTGTCTTTAGACATTCCTTCATTTTTAAATCTATACTTTAAATCTGATAGTAATTTTCTTTGTGTATCATAGGTAATATTGGTTATTCCAATTTCTGAATTAACACCGCCTATTCTGGTAATAATAATATCATCAAATTCTTTAGTTTCGTTAATCGGCCAAGCATCTTTATAAAAATTAAAATTACCGGAGGAAACTGATAAGACTGCAAGAACTATAAAACTTAAAACTGTTTTCATTTTTTCAAAATTACCGGTTTTCTAGTATAATTTAGATAACGAAAAGCTTCCCAAAATTGCTTTATGTTACTACTAAGTATAACACTTTTTACGCCCTTATCTATAATTTTATAAGAGTCAGCAGAGTGAATAGTTTTTCGAATCTAGATAAAAACGATGAGAAAGGCAATTAAAAATATGTTTTGACAAAACTTACTTCATTTTATTCTGTCTTTTCGTGCCCTTTATCGCAAAAGCTTCGGCGGGGTTTTCTGGCCAAGAATGCTTTTTATAACGTTGACGTAAATCTTTGCGAACATCAAAATATGTATTAGCCCAAAAGCTTTTAAGATCGGATGTAATTTGCACAATTTTATAACCAGGCGAAAGCAAGTGCATTAACACTCCTGTTTGACCATTATTAACCATTGGCGTTGACTCTAGTCCGAAACATTCTTGCAATCGCACAGCTAATATAGGGGCGGTTCCGTTAGCTTGGTAATTCAACTTAATAGACGAACCGCTCGGCACATTAACTTTACTTGGTGCCAATTGCTCTAGCTTTTTTTGATGCGAGTTTTCTAAACTGTAATAAAGCACTTCTTTAAGATCGATTTTCTTTAAATCGGCAGCTTTTCTTACTTTGTTTAAATAAGGACTTAACCATATAGAGTTTGTGCTTAGCAGTGTTTCCACACTTACATCGGGCCAACCATCTTCCGGGTACCATTTCTTTAGTGAAAGCACTCTATTTTGCCATTGTTCAACCTCTTCGGTCCAATTTAAAACTGATCTTCCCTCCTTTTGTATTGCATCAGTTATGACTTCGGTTAATTTACATTGATCTGGATTTGGCAAAGGGATGCTTTGTAAAACAATTCTACCGATTCGAGTGTCTTTTGACGCAATTAATCCCCCATGTTTTGTATCCCAAGCAATTACTTCCTTCGTTTTTAGCATAGGAGTTAAATCTCTAGGATCTATAGGCGAAGCCATGAATATCTTACCCATTCCTTGCCTATCGTTAACATGGGCAATAGCTAACCAAGGTTCGTGAGCCAAATCGTCTTTATACCCTGCAGCAGCAATTTTACCATTAGCCATTTGGTATTGTGCATTGTTGCCAGGTCGTGCGTGTGCGATTCTCTCAGGATAACAATATGCCAGTAATAACCCTGTTTCAAAGTCTTCTACAAGGCCATTAAAAGCTTCAATACTGAACATTTTCCTATATTGCTCAGCTATCTTCTCGATTCTAGTGAAACGTTTACTACCCGCCTTATCTCTTCTAAATCTTCTAAGGGCCTTTATTCTTATATTAATGTCAATACCTACCTCACTATTAAGTGGGTCGCGTTCTTCTAGAAACGGAGCTATATCGGTAGCTAGACGCAATTGACCAGATTCCTTTGCTTTGATAAGCATATGAGCAATTCTAGGATGAGTTGGTAATTTATGCAATTGCTTGCCGTGTTCAGTAATTCTGCTATTCTCGAGTGCTTCAAGTTCATGCAACAAATCAGAAGCTTTGGCGACATTACCTCTTGGCGGTGGGGACAGCCAAGTAAGCTGACTTGGGTCGGTAATACCCCACTGGGCCATATCAAGCATTAGCGATGCTAAATCTGCTTGTTCAATTTCAGGGGTACCGTGCTCATTCATCTGGTTTTGAGTAGCCAAAGTCCACATTCGATAACAAACACCTTCTGTTAAACGACCTGCACGCCCAGTTCGTTGATCTGCAGAATCTTTAGAAATCTTTACCGTTTCTAATCGGGATAAACCTGAATTGGGATCGAATTTGGCTGTTCTTGCAAAACCTGAGTCAACCACAATTTTAACCCCCTCGATGGTTAAACTAGTCTCTGCAATATTAGTTGCCAGCACTACTTTTCGTCTACCTCCTTTGTCGGGAAAAATAGCGGCCATTTGCTTAGCATGTGGCAGTTGACCATATAATGGACGAATTTGAACACCGCTAAGAGTCTTCTTTAAAATTTCTTCACATTTCTTAATCTCTCCCTGCCCTGGCAGAAAAACTAAAGCATCTCCATCGTGCTTTTCCATTGCAAATTTAATAACACGCGCTGCCAGGTCTGGCAGTAACCGAATATCACTCTCTCCTGAGTATTTCACTTCAACGGGGTACTGGCGTCCTAAACTTTCGACAACTCCTGCGTTTAGTATTCGAGACAGTTCTGGCATATCTAATGTCGCAGACATTACCAATATTCTTAAGTCTGAACGCAAAACTTGTTGCGCTTCTCTGCACAATGCCATAGCAACATCTGCATGAATATTACGCTCGTGAAACTCGTCAAAAATTACCAGCCCTACACCCTCTAGAGCATTATCTTGGTGAATCATTCGGGTAAGAATACCTTCGGTTAATACTTCTAGTTTAGTATTAGCAACTATTTTGGTTTCGAAACGGATACGGTAACCAACTGTTTCCCCTACTTTTTCGCCTAATAAATCTGCCATACGAGTAGCTATCGTTTTAGCCGCCAACCGCCTTGGCTCCAACATCAATATTTTTTGATCTTTTAACCACACATCTTCCAAAAGAGCTAGTGGAACAAGCGTGCTTTTTCCTGCTCCTGGAGGAGCTTTTACAATAAGAGTAGATGATTCTGCTAATCCTTTTTGGATATCTGGAATTACATCTTTTACAGGTAAATCAATTGTATTATAGTCGAATTTCATTTTGTTGTAATTATGAACTTGTTATACTATAACTTGAGTAATGGAGAGGAGGAATCTTAGTTTATGGATAAATTCCTTATTTCCAATTCATTTTTTAAGGATGTAATAAGTATTTTATTTTTTCTTTTTAGTTCTGGTATTCTTGTGGTAAGTCTTATCTCCGCGTGTCTTAGGCTTTTTATACTTTTTAGCAATTTCTCTTTGATAAGAACCACCTAGATTAACTTTCTTGTTTTTTTCTTTTTTCTCATGAAACCCCGGTCCTCGTTCGTCAATTGCTTGATTAGGCACATAACTTTCCGCATCTCTAGGCCGTTCTTCTGGTGTTAACTGTTGCGCTATTTCAACACTATTAGGAAACTCAATTTCCGGAATATTATAATCCATTAACTCTTCGATTCTTTCTTTAGCTGAAGTTTCTTTCTTTGTATAAAACAATAACGAATTACCTTTTTTTTCTGCACGGCCAGTTCTACCTATTCGGTGCATGTAGTTTTCTGGGTATAAAGGTGTATCGAAATTGATGACATGACTAATTCTATCTAAATCAATTCCTCTCGCCATTACATCTGTAGAAACAAGAATTCTGTTTATGCCTTTGTCGAATTGTTCGATCGAACGCATTCGATAATTCTGTGTCTTATTTGAATGAATAACACAAAGTTCATCTCCAAAATTCTCATTTAAAGCTTCAAATAATCGATCTGCACTTCTTTTGTTTGAAACAAAAACTAAAACTTTTCGATACAAATCTTTGTCTTGCATCAGGTCTTTTAGCAAGTTTACTTTAGTATAGAAATTAGGAACTGAGTAACACGCTTGCGAAATATTATCTAAGGGCGTTCCGCTAACAGTAATTGCAATTTTTTCTGGGAACCTAAAAAAGCTATCTATCAATGCATCGACCTCTTCGGTCATTGTGGCCGAAAACATTATATTTTGTCGCTTTTCTGGAAGTAACTCAAAAATATTATTTAGCTGAAATCGGAAGCCTAAATCGAGCATAACATCAACTTCATCAATGACCAATTTCTTAATCGCCTTTAATTGAACATTTCCATTAATCGCTAAATCATATAACCTTCCAGGAGTGGCAACAATAATATCGGCTCCATCTAATAGAGCACGCTTCTGTGTATTGATATTGGTTCCACCATATATCGGAAGTACCCGAACATTAATATATTTTGCAAATTCTTCAATACGCTCTGCAATTTGCAGCACCAATTCTCTTGTTGGAGCCATCACAAGAATTTTTGGATGGATGTCTTTAGAATACTTAACATCCATTAATAGAGGCATCATAAAAGCCAATGTTTTACCCGTACCCGTTTGTGCAATCCCAACAACATCTTTTCCAGAACGAATTACTGCAAAAGACTGGCTCTGAATCGGGGTCGGTGTTTCGAACCCTAATTCGTCAATCGCATTGCGAAGAGTATTGGATAATTTAAGTTCATCAAAAGTGCCCATGATTACTCGATTTTTTTAACAAAGTTAAGACTTGTATATTTTATTCGATCAATGCAATATTACCCAGGAGAATATCCCAGTATGCATGATGTTTATTATCACTCGAATTTTGATGCAATACAAAGTCAATTGAGCAATGTGCTGTTTGTTTATCAAGTCCCGTAATTTGACAATGTAAAACTCCTTCTTTAGTATTTGATGTCATGTTATTAGCTAATTGAATATTGGTTATTGAGTATTCACCATAACTAGTATCTATGGCCAATACATACTGAAGAAACAAACGTGTTGGCATGACTATATCTTCAGTTGAAACTGTTGCTAATAGCTCGAAATCATCTAACGCTTTATTATAAGCCCTCTCTCTATTTTTGGTGCTTATAGTTGAATCGGCCATAACTCGTAAATGATTACCCAGCTCATTAACTTTTCGAATAGCTTTTTCTTCTAGAATCTCGAATTGTCTTTTTGATAAATTTTCACCATTTACCCATACAGGCATTGAAATAGAATCAAGTATTACTTCCGAGGTAATTTCGTCTTTTGATTTTACATCTCCTATAAACTCGTCTTCATCCTCAGTTGTGCTGCAAGAACAAATCAATACAGTCATTATCAATGTTAAATATTTCAGTTTTCTAATTAAACTTAGCATTCTATGTTTAGATTATTAATATTTATTTTATACGATACAGAAATCATAACCTAAAGACTCTGATTTATTTTCTTTAGCGTATCAATCATTGCGTTAAATTTCCTTTCATCTGTCGCTATCTGATCTGGTTTTAAATTTAAGTAAGCATTGATAATTTGACTTACGCTATCATAGTGCAAAACAACTAACTCAAAATGAAAATTAAATAAATTGGTTCTCCTAATAAAAAAATCACTTGGAGTTTGAACTAATTCATTCTCTAGGGTAAATAATAAAGTTTTGTGAAGGTATTCGGGTATATCGCCCTCAACCACTTGCAAATTTAAAATAGCTTCTGCTTGACTGCCGAATTGACTAAAAACCCATTTGGCCTCTTCCACTTTCCAACCCAATTTAGCAGCGCTATCCAAAAATTCTTCCAAAATTTCATAATAACTTTTATTGCTATCAAATTCACTACCTGCCAATTTTAGTGTGCTAGTATTACACGGGTACAAAGAAGCCTTATGAAAATATTTATCGATAGCCGTATTTACAATTTTCTCTGCCATTTTCCTGTAACCAGTTAATTTGCCTCCAGCTATGGATAAGACACCCGAAGCATCCTGGTATATTTCATACTTTCTAGAAATTTCTGAAGGTCTTTTGTTTTTTTCATCAATTAACGGGCGAATTCCTGACCAAGCCCCAACGATATCCTCACTTTTTAAATCAAGTTCTGAAAACATGTTGTTGCAAGCAGCAAGCAAATAAGCTACATCAGAGTTTGAAATTGTTGGATTAGTCAAGTCACCTTCATAAAAAGTATCTGTCGTACCAACATAGACTTTTCCATCCTCCGGAATCGCAAAAATCATTCTCTTGTCGGGTGTATCGAAATAGATTGCTTTTGACAAAGAGAATCGATTTTGGTCAAAAACTAGGTGAACTCCTTTAGTTGGTTTAATTTTAGCTATTATAGAGTTACTTTTTACCGTTAGTAAATTGTCCGTCCACGGTCCTGTGGCATTAACGACACATTTAGCGTTAATGGTAAATGTGTCGTTACTCGTGATATCTTTCACTCTGATCGAAGACACAACACCATTTTCGCCTTCAATAAGCTCAGAAGCTCGTAACCGACTAACAGCAACCCCGCCCAACTCAACAGCTTTTTTAATTACCTCGATAGTTAATCGAGAATCATTGGTTTGATACTCGACATAACCAATTCCGCCCAGTAAGTTCTTGTTTTGAATTCCCGGTAGAGCATTAATAAGCTCATTTTTTGAATAACTCGAATGCCTTAACTCTTTAGGCACTTGAGCCAGTTCTTCATATACCCATAAAGCGAATTTCAATTGAAGTTTGGAAAAACTGCCTCCCTTTATTATTGGCAGCAATACTTCTTTAGGATAGGTTAAATGTCTAGCTATGTGTGCCACAACATTTCGTTCCTTTCCTGTTTCATGAACCAACCTAAAGTTTCCTTGCTTAAGGTATCGTAATCCGCCATGAATAAGCTTGGTTGATTTGGAAGAAGTCCCCTCCGCAAAATCTTGCATTTCGACAAGGCAACATGATAAACCTCTTTGCTGAGCATCAAGAAAAACTCCTGCACCAGTTATCCCGCCTCCGATTAGAATTAAATCAAATTCTTTCGATTTAAGCAACTTAATATCTCGTTGTCTATTTAATATCGAAAAATCGCCCATGCAATATATTACCTAACAAAAGTACTTTTTTAAATCCTAGCTTGGTATGTAAATAATTGATAGTAACGGCCTTCTAATTTAATAAGTTCGTCATGTGTTCCTTTCTCCGAAATTTCACCTTGCTCAATTACTAAGATTTGATCTGCTTTGCGAATAGTGCTTAGCCTGTGAGCAATAACAAAAGTGGTTCTACCTTCCATTAACTTACCTAAACTTTCTTGAATTAAGGCTTCACTTTCTGTATCTAAATTAGAAGTTGCTTCATCTAAAATTAAAATTTTAGGATTTGCTAAAACTGCTCTAGCTATAGCAATACGTTGTCTTTGTCCGCCAGATAGCTTAACTCCGCGTTCTCCAATTACCGTTTCCAGTCCCTGTTCGAAACGACTTGTAAACTCGTCAACATACGCTGCCTTTGCTGCTTCGTTTATTTGTTCATTTGTTGCATTAGGCCTAGGGAAAATAATATTTTCACGTATAGTACCCTCAAATAAGAAGTCATCTTGTAATACAACTCCTAAATTTTGGCGATAACTATTCAAAGTCAAAGTTGCTATATCCAAGCCATCGATTGTTACTTTCCCTTTTTCTGGAATGAGAAATGAAGAAACCAGACCGGCAATAGTACTTTTCCCAGAACCAGAAGATCCAACCAAGGCAGTTACACTGCCTTGGGGAGCATCTATATTTATGTTCTTTAACACCTCTTTATTTTCTTCATAAGAAAATGAAACATTTGCAAACTTTATATCGCCTTTACAATTTTTTAGTTCGACAGTGCGTAATTCGGAATCATGTTCTGATTGGAGATTCATTAATTCTTCCGTTCTGTCAAGGCCAGCAAAACCTTCCGTTAATTGACTTCCAATATTGCTCATTTGCACAATCGGTGCAATCAAAAAGCCTAAATACAAGGTAAAGGCTAAAAATTCACCAAAAGTTAAATCACCTTCCATTATCATATAACCGCCGATGCCCATTATACCTGCCGATGCCAAACCGAGTAACAATGTAGCTGAACTAGTTACTATTGCAGTAGACGTTAAACTTGCTTTTACGTTTCTAAAAAGTTTTTCTACCCCTTCTTCAAATGTTTTAATTTCCTGTTGTTCTGCATTAAACCCTTTAATGACTCTTACTCCATTCAAAGTTTCAGTTAGTCTACCTGTAACCTCCGCATTAATTTTTCCTCTTTCTTTAAATATTGGTCGAATAAATCCAAAAGCTTTCAATGCAACAACTCCAAATATAATGACCGGAATTAGGACAAATGCTGTCATCATTGGGCTTATTTTAATTAACAATACCAATGAAATAATCGAAGTTAAGGAACCTCCAATTAACTGAACAAGACCAGTTCCAACAAGGTTTCTAACCCCTTCAACATCAGTCATAATTCTTGAAACTAGTTCCCCTGATTTGCTATTATCAAAAAAACTAATGGGTAAACTCAATACTTTTTTTTGAACCCGGGCTCTCAATTCTGCAATAAGATGCTGAGCTTCAACGCTCAATAATCTCGTCAAAGAAAAGGAAGTTATTGCTTGAACAATAATAGAACCGCCAACCCAATAAATTATATCATACAGTTTGTCAAAATCATTGTTTACTATGACATCATCCATAAGATATTTGGATGCTCCAGGAA
The DNA here is from genome assembly GCA_905480125.1 of uncultured Flavobacteriales bacterium. Classification (GTDB taxonomy): domain Bacteria; phylum Bacteroidota; class Bacteroidia; order Flavobacteriales_G; family NORP312; genus NORP312. The sequence goes on from CAJQPE010000021.1 coordinate 9,566, forward strand.
GAACTAGACTAGCTAAACGGCTTATCACGATTAAAACTAACCCAACAAAAAGTAGTTTTCGTCTTGGCCAAACAATAGTTTTAAAGACGCTACCAATAGTTACCTTATTTTCACTCATATTATCCAAAGGTAATACATGAATTACCTTCATAATCTTATGATATGATAAGCGTGATAAATTAGGAATGAATGGTAATTAAGTTTTACTTTGCATGATGGTGAAGCAATTGCTTGTGATTACTAGTATATTTAATTGAAACCTCAAAACCACCAGCTCCATTAGATACCTGACTAAATGAGGACACATTAGCATCGTAAGAAACACCTACCATGTAATCTTGAAACTCTAACATCACTTTGCCAATTATGGCATCTTTCCAGCGATAATGGCCTCCAAAGTAGATTGCTGCTTTTTTACTAAGACCGGTAAGCTTAGTTGTTCCACCAAAATTTACTTTTAACAACATTCCTCCAACAAATTCTGTGTGCGGACCCTGAACAGCATAAAAAACTGTTGGAACAATTGCAAAGGAACTTAAATCGAAACCTTTCTCCATTGCCCCTTGAAGGACTAACTTCGTTGGTAATCTTCCTTCTTCAATACCCATAAATTCCTGTTTAGGTCTGTTTAAATGAAAAATGGCAACACCAAAATCGATTTCATGAATTGTTTCGTCTAAAAAACTTGACGAAGTATTACTAAGCTGATAATATATTCCTGCACCTACATCAGCATGCGGTTTAGAAGCAAATACGATGGCACTTTCATTAGTCGAATATTCAGAATTAAAACCATAGCCATCAAATTGGCTTCCCCATGTAGCATTAGTTAAATCTGCAGAATATTGGCCAATCCCTATTTGAATTCCTGCAGAAAGATAACCTTTATCATGAATTTCTAGCACGCCGGCTAAAGAAAGGGAACCAATAGTATTACCGAATTTAGAACTACCTGCAGCATCTTTATAAAAATTGCCTCCTACTCCTATATAGCCGCCATTCATTTTTCCTTTTAAGATTGGTAAATCAAAAGATGCAGCATAAGTTCTATAGGATGAGCCAATAATTCCCCATTGATTTTTGTAATTAATTATAAGTCTTCCTTTTCCTTCATAATTGCCAGTAGCTCCAGGATTTAATAATTGGGGAGTTTGATGAAATTGGGAGAAATGAATGTCTTGAGCTTCAACACTCCAAGAAATGACCAAAATCAAACTAATATATGTAATTAGAGATTTCATTCTTCTATCTTATCAATGTTACATCACCAGCAGTAGTAGCTGAATTTCCGTTTTCAAATGTTGCATTCACTTTGTAATAATAAACGCCTGGAGTTACATCATTCTCATTATAACGGCCATCCCATCCGATGTTTTGATCATTTGTTTGAAATACTTTTTTCCCCCATCTATCAAAAATTTCAATATCCATTGATACTATTTGTTCCCCATAAACATAAAGCCAATCATTATTTCCATCATTATTAGGAGAAAATGCCATAGGAACAAAGGCCCCTTCAGGAGGTAATTCCATGAATATTGCAACAATAGAATCAATTGCTTTGACGGTAAAACTAACTTCTAAATCCATACTATCAGGCAAAACTTCATTATTAATTGTTTCCCAATGATCAAATAAATAGTTCTCACTATTTATTGCTTCTAGTTGAATTAGTGTACCTGCTATATAACGATCTGAGAAAACATATGCATTAGGTATAGTTCCATCGATAGCAATATTACCGCCTGCAATTGGATTGACATTAAATTTAATATCAAATGTGTCGGGAATAAAATAAGCCTTTATCGTATCTGGCTGTGTAACAGTTATACTAACTATATTAGTATCTGCAGAAGGCTGAAAAGCTATTCCATTAACAGATTCCCAAGTTACAAACAAGTATCCTGTTTTTGGCAATGCTTTTAACTCTAGCACTTGTCCATTCGCCTGATTCGAACTAATTGGATATATATTACCAAGTGAGACATTATCAACCTTTATTTTACCCTTTAAATCAGGTAATACATCAAAAATCAATAGTTTTTCATCAAGGATAAAATGTGCTATAATAATATCTGCTGTTCCTATTGTAATTGTTGCAGGATTATCG
>CAJQPE010000022.1 GCA_905480125.1 uncultured Flavobacteriales bacterium
AACAGCTTTTGACGTCCTAGATTCTGCAACTAAAAAGATTGAATCTTTAAATTAAATGAGATGCGCTTAATTGAAACGTTAGTTGAGGGTATACAAAGTTTGTATGGAGAAACTATTTCTGCTAAAACTATTCAAGTGCAAAGTACCCGTAAGGATTTTCAAGGCGATCTAACGATTGTTACCTTTCCATTGTTGCGTCAATCTAAAAAATCACCTGAACAAACAGGCGAAGAGCTAGGTTCTTATCTCCTCGAAAATATTGAAGTAATTTCTGGATTTAATATTGTTAAAGGTTTTCTTAATATTTCTTTTTCTAATGCTTACTGGATAGGCCGATTTAATGAAGCAGTTGCTGATTTAAATTATGGTTTTTCTAAGCCTAATACAGGCAGCACAGTGATGGTTGAATACTCTTCGCCAAACACTAATAAACCTCTGCATCTCGGGCATGTCAGGAACAACTTGTTGGGCTATTCTGTTGCTGAAATACTGAAGGCAAACGGACATAAGGTGGTTAAAGTTCAGGTGATAAACGACCGTGGAATCCACATTTGTAAGTCGATGTTGGCGTATAAAAAATGGGGTAAGGGAGAGGAGCCGACTTCAGAGCTGAAAGGAGATAAATTAGTGGGAAACTACTATGTAAAGTTTGAGAAAAATAGTAAAGCCGAGATTCAAGCGCTTGTTGATAGTGGTGTAGAAGAAAAAGTCGCTAAGACGCAAGGAGCATTAATTCAAGAAGCCCAAGAAATGCTTCTTAAGTGGGAAGCAAAAGATCCCGAGGTTTATGCACTTTGGGAGAAGATGAACGGCTGGTGTTATGACGGATTTGATGTGACGTATAAAAATATGGGGGTTGATTTTGATAAATTATATTACGAATCAATCACATATTTAGAAGGGAAAATAAGAGTAGAAGAAGGTATTGAAAAGGGGGTTTTCTTCAGGAAAGAGGATGGTTCTGTTTGGTGCGATTTAGCATCTGAAGGATTGGATGAAAAGCTCGTTCTTCGTGCAGATGGAACATCTGTTTATATGACTCAGGATATTGGTACCGCAATATTTCGTTATAACGATTATCCTGATTTAAATGGTTTAGTTTATACAGTTGGTAACGAACAAGATTATCACTTCCGAGTGCTCTTCTTAATTCTTAAAAAACTAGGTTTTAGCTGGGCAGAATCTTGCTATCATCTTTCGTATGGTATGGTTGGTTTGCCCAAAGGAATGGGTAAAATGAAATCTAGAGAGGGCACCGCTGTTGATGCTGATGATTTAATGGAAGAAATGGCTAGGACGGCTAAATCAATCTCAGAAGAGTTAGGTAAACTCGGAGGTATGTCTATCAAAGATAAAACTGATTTATATAATGTAATTGGAATGGGGGCCTTAAAGTATTTTATGCTGAAAGTAGATCCAAAGAAATCGATGGTGTTCAACCCCGAAGAGTCTGTTGATTTTTCTGGAAATACAGGGCCTTTTATACAATATACACATGCAAGAATTTGTTCAATTCTTAGCAATGTAGATAAAAAAATTGGAGCAATAGATTTAATGATTGCACTGGAACCATGTGAAAAAATGCTTATTAAATTATTGGATGATTATCCTCGCATAATTAAAGAAGCTGGGGAAAAATATAGCCCTGCAATGGTTGCTAATTATGCATACGATTTAGTAAAAGGCTACAACCACTTTTATCAAACCGTACCAATTTTAAAGGTCGATGATGAAAATGTTCTCAATTTTCGAATTGTTTTATCGCGAAAAGTAAAAGTGGTAATTGCCTCAGCAATGCAATTGTTGGGAGTAAAAATGCCCGAAAGAATGTAAATTTATATTTTTGAATATCCAATAATAAAGAAATGTTTAATAGTTTATCAGAAAAATTAGAGGGAGCCTTTAAAGTGTTAAAGGGTCAAGGGCAAATTACGGATATTAATATTGCTGAAACAACAAAGGAAATTAGACGAGCACTTCTAGATGCCGATGTTAGTTACAAAGTGGCTAAAGATTTTACTAATAAAGTAAAAGTAAAAGCAAATGGAACTGGCGTTATCAATGCGGTTTCTCCTGGTCAAATGCTTACTAAAATCGTTCACGAAGAGTTGACCGAACTTATGGGTGGCGAGATGGAAGGTGTTGATCTTTCGGCGAAGGTTTCGGTTGTGCTAATGTCTGGTCTTCAAGGGTCTGGTAAGACTACTTTTTCAGGTAAATTGGCGAAATATCTTCGTGATAAGAAAAATAAGAAGCCATTATTAGTTGCTTGTGATATTTACCGACCTGCTGCGATAGATCAGCTGCATGTTCTTGGAGAGCAACTCAATATTGAAGTATACTCGGAAAGAGAAAACAAGAATCCAGTAAGTATTTCTCTAAATGCTTTAAAGCATGCCAAAAAAGTTGGATGCAATGTAGTTATTGTTGATACTGCAGGTCGTTTGGCTATCGATGAAAAAATGATGACCGAAATAGCGGATGTTAAAAAAGCCATAAATCCTCAAGAGACCTTGTTTGTTGTTGATGCTATGACTGGTCAAGATGCTGTAAACACAGCTAAAGAATTTAACGAAAGATTAAACTTTACTGGGGTAGTTCTTACCAAGTTAGATGGCGATACACGAGGTGGCGCGGCATTATCGATTCGTTCTGTTGTTGATAAACCGATTAAATTTGTTGGTACCGGCGAAAAAATGGAAGCCCTTGATCCATTCTATCCAAAAAGAATGGCTGACCGTATTCTTGGAATGGGTGATGTTGTTTCTTTAGTTGAGAGAGCGCAAGAGCAATATGATGAAGAATCGGCAAGAAAACTTCAAAAGAAATTAGCAAAAAACCAATTTGACTTTGATGACTTTTTATCTCAGCTTCAGCAGATTAAGAAAATGGGTAATGTTAAAGATCTCGTTGGAATGATACCAGGAATGGGGAAAGCGATGAAAGATGTTGATATTGAAGATGACGCATTTGTCGGTATTGAATCTATCATTCTTTCTATGACTAACCAAGAAAGAAAAAATCCTCACATACTTAATGGAAGTAGAAGAAAAAGAATTGCACTAGGAAGTGGTTCTACAGTTCAAGAGGTAAACAAATTGATTAAGCAATTTGAAGATACCCGTAAAATGATGAAAATGATGGGTGATAAGGGTAAAATGATGCAAATGATGAAAAACATGCCCAAAATGGGTCGATAAACTTCTTTGTACTACAAAGTTTGTATTGCTCTAAACTATAACTTTGAACTTAAAAAAATGGTATTAATTGACGGAAAAGAAACATCAAATCAGATAAAAGAAGAAATTGCAGTAGAAGTAACGCAAATTGTTGCATCAGGCAATAAAGCTCCTCATTTAGCAGCGGTTTTAGTCGGGGAAGATGGGGCTAGTCAAACATATGTGAACGCGAAAGTAAAAGCGTGCGAAAAAGTAGGTTTTGAATCTACATTGGTTCAAATGTCCTCGACAACCTCAGAAACAGAGTTGCTGACGAAAATTGATGAGTTAAATAATTCTGACGTTGATGGTTATATCGTTCAATTACCATTACCAAAACATATTGACGAACACAAGGTTCTTTTAGCTATTGATCCGATAAAAGATGTTGATGGCTTTCATCCGGAAAATGTAGGCAGAATGGCTCTGGGTTTGCCGACATATTTACCAGCTACACCTTATGGAATATTAATGATGTTAGAACGATATAACATCGAAACTGAAGGTAAAAGCTGCGTGGTTATGGGCAGAAGTCATATTGTAGGTTCTCCAATGAGTATTCTGATGTCAAGAAACACAAATCCAGGAAATTCCACTGTCACTATGGTTCACAGTAGAACGAAAAACCTTAAAGAGATTACAACTCAAGCAGATATTTTAATTGTAGGAATTGGGAAGCCAGAATTTGTTACAGCAGATATGGTTAAAGAGGGCGCTACCGTTATTGATGTTGGCATTCATCGACTACCTAGTGAATTGACAAGGAGCGGATTTAAGCTGTTTGGTGATGTGAAATTTGATGAAGTATCAGAAAAATGCCATGCAATTTCACCTGTACCAGGCGGAGTAGGCCCTATGACTATTGCTAGTTTATTGAAAAATACGCTTATTGCTGCTCAGCGAAGAGAATAGAAGCAACGACTTTGTGTCCTTCTGTATTTAAGTGTAAATCTTGTTCCCAAAATAAATTTTTTTCTGATTTTTGGAATGCTGGTAATAAATTAATATAGCGTATTGAACTTGTCTCAAGTGTCTCTATTAATTTCTGAGTTAAAATAGACGCATCATATTTTAGCTTTGTTTCAAGGTTTGAAGGGAGTAATAGAATTATTAACTCAATTTTGTTTTTATCACATATGAACTGAATGTCTCTAAGCTCACTAATCGCAATCTCTTGGGCAGATTTAATGACTTCAGGATATAGTTCGAAATATAATTGCTGTAAATGTGCTTGACTTAGGCCCAGCTGATCTGCGCCAGGAAAACGCCAATATTTTCTAATTCGATAATAACTTCGCTTAACCGATTCAATGAGAGTAGGAGGTTGGTCTGTGAAAATTGCCTCTATAAAATCGTTACCGGTGTAAAGGGTAACAATATATTTATCTGGGTTTAAAAAAAGGTTTCTTTTTAGAAAACCTTTATAGTTCTTAAATGTGTAATATCCAACTCCCCCATTAATTACCTCCCATTTTAATCTTGAATCTAAACGATTCATCGATTCTTCTAGGATGTTACTGAAAGATTCTGAATTATTACAAACACCATCTGTGTGCGAGTCACCAGTGATTAGAATCCTTTGTGAATTATTTTCTTTCAGTGACTTCGTTTTAGTATCTTCTCTAAAACCAAGATTATTGGTGATTATGGTAAATTTACCGTTTTTATGTTCTTTCCATTCAAAATGAACAGCAAGGTTAGGTTTCTTAATATGTCCAGCAATTGAATCGGTTGTGTATTTATTATCATACGAGATAAATGAATTGTAAACTTTGTTTTCAAACCAATATGAGAAGGAACCTATCAGAAGAATAAAAAATAATAATCCGAATGTAATTCTAATAATTTCCCGGATCATGATTTAAATTTAACCTATAACTTTCTTAGTACCTCTGTACATTTCGTACTTATTGAACTTACATTCTAAAGAGCCGTTGTACATCGTTATTTTTCTAGACGTTCTTAATCTGAGGTGTTTTAAGGCTTCCATGTTCGAACTAATGACCCAGAAATCATATCCTGCAAAATTCTTTTTCATGGCATCACTAATTTCCTTATAGAACTCATTCATGTTGTCAAGTTGCAAACGCTCGCCATATGGTGGATTAGTAATTGCAATTCCGCTTTCAAAAGGAACGTTTAGATCTCGAACATCACAATTTTCAAATTTTATTTTTCTTGCTAAACCTGCTTTAAAACAATTGCCAACAGCAACTCTTAGGTTTTTGTCAGAAATATCTGAACCGAAAAATTGACAATCAGTTTCTATTTCTTGACTTTTGGCATCGACAAGTGCTTTATCCCAAGTTTCTTGGTTAAAATCTTTCCAGTTTTTTAAAGCAAATGCTTTTCTATTTATGTTTGGTGCAATGTTGTGAGCCATCATTGCTGCCTCAATTAAAATGGTTCCTGAGCCACACATTGGATCAATAAAATCTGTTTTTTTATCCCAACCAGATAATGAAATCAAACCAGCTGCTAATACTTCATTTAATGGAGCAAAAACACCTTCCTTTCTGTACCCTCTTTTATTTAAAGTATCTCCAGAGCTATCTAAAGAAACAGTCACTTGGTCGCGCGCAATGTGTATGTTTATTTTAATATCTGGATTCTCAACGTCAATTGATGGGCGTTCACCATATTTCTTTCTAAACTGGTCAACAATAGCGTCTTTAGATTTTAGAGCAACGTATTTGGAGTGATTAAAATAATCGGAATGCACCGAAGCCGTAATTGCAAAAGTATTAGCCATTCCGAAAATTGAAGACCAGTTTATATTCTGCACACCTCGGTAGAGCTGTTCTTCGTCTCGAGCTCTAAATCTGTTAATAGGTTTTAAAATACTAACTGCAGTTCTGAGACATAAATTTGCTTTATATAAAAATGACAAATCACCTTCACAACTTGCTGCACGAATTAATGGTTGAGTGTTCAGCCCACCAATAGCTTCAAGTTCCTTGCAAAGAGTTTCTTCAAGGCCATGAAGTGTCTTTATAATGTATTTTGCCATGGTAAATTTAGGAATGGGTATAAATAAAAAATCCTGCTAGAAGCAGGATTTTAATATTACTTAGTTCTTAGAACTCTTTTCTCTTTAATTCTGGCAGCTTTACCAGTTAACTCTCTTATGTAGAAAATTCTAGATCTACGGACAATGCCTTTCTTATTAATTTCCAATTTAGCAATGTGAGGAGACGCAACAGGGAAAATTCTTTCAGTTCCGATGCCGCCAGAAATTTTTCTTACAGTAAATGTTTCTTGAATCCCTTCACCTTTGCGTTGAAGCACAACACCTTGAAATAACTGAATTCTTTCTTTAGCACCTTCCTTAATACTATAATGCACAGTGACCGTGTCACCAGCTCCGAACTCAGGAAGCTGCTTTTCTGCTACCCACTCGTTTTGTAATTCTCTAATAATATTATTCATGGCACTATAAATTGTAATCTACTCCAAAATTGGGCTGCGAAGATATGAAATTTATTTCGATTATTAATGTCAGAAATCTTCCTTTTTTATTGATATTGAAATAAATAATTTTTTTATTTGATAATATACTGAAAATCAAGCATTAATAGTTCAGTATTTACGCTTATTTAGTTAAGAATTGGCTCGTTTTGAGAGACCTCTAATTCGTATAAATTCATAGAATCGTATAAAGAAGTCAAAATTTCAACCTCAATTAAACATTCTCGTATCCATTCATAGGTTCTTTTTATGTCGTGATCAAGTCCCATAGAGAATCGAATTAAACCATCATTTAGTCCCATTTCTTGTTGTTCTTCTAACGGAATTTCACTCGATGTAGCGGCTCCAGGAGCATTGAAAAGCGTTTTGTAGAACCCTAAACTAACAGCTAAAAACCCAACTCCTTTCTTTTGCATTGCTTCCATAAGTTTGTTAGCAGTTTCAAGATTTCCAGCATCTATGGTGAGTATTCCTCCGTAACCAAATTCTGGATTGTATAGTGAACTAATTGTTTCATGATTTTTGTGACTTTTTAAGCCAGGATAAACCACCCGGATGCCATCTTGCTCTAATTGTTCTGAAATATATTTTGCATTTTTACTGTGTTTTTGCATGCGAACATGCAGAGTTCTAATGTTTTTAAGAATACTTGCAGCTCTGTAACTATCCATCACGGGTCCTAGCAGCATTGCAGCACCATCCATAACGCTTTTTAGATTATCGATAAATTCAGTTTCAGCACAAATTACCCCGCCTACTGTATCATTTGTGCCATTTATAAATTTTGTAAGACTGTGTATCGTAATATCAGCACCTAATTTGTTGGCAGATATAATAAGAGGAGTAAACGTATTGTCAACTACAAGTTTAACGTTATGCCTTTTTGCAATTTCAGCCAGTCTAGGAATATCGGCAATTTCAAGTAATGGATTGCTAACTGATTCACAGTAGATAACTTTTGTATTTTTAGTAATAGCGGCTTCAACAGCCTCTAATGAAGTTATATCGACAAAAGATGTGTTGATAGAAAATTTTGGTAGAAAATTTTTCATGAAAGCCCAAGTTCCTCCGTAAATTGTTCTGCTTGACACAATATGGTCGCTCGCACCGCACAACTGAAGAAGAACCGAAGTTATTGCTCCCATTCCCGACCCCGTAACGTGTGCAGATTCAGTCCCTTCCATTGCAGCTAGGGTATTTGATAAATGGAGATTGCTTGGGCTAGTATGTCTAGAATATAAATAACACCCTTCCGAGCTCCCTTCAAATGTATCTCCCATTGTTTTAGCAGCAAGAAATGTATAAGTAGCTGAATCTGATATTGAAGGGTTTACGCCACCGAACTCTCCAAAGGTGTGCTCATCTTGTATATTGTTTGCAGGCATCATAATAAATGTGTTTTTGTTTTGGCAAATGAACGACTGTAATGTTATTATTACAATAGTTATAATTTTTTTAGGTAAAATTTACTATAAAAATGTATATTTGCAGTTAAAATAATTGATTAAGTTAAATTAATGATTTAAATACAGAAATTTTACAAGATGAAACTGGATTTAACGGATAAGAAGTTAATCAACATTTTGCAAATTGATAGTAAGACAACTGTTAAGCAAATTGCACTTAAGTTGAATTTATCTCCGACTGCGATTTATGAAAGAATTAAAAAACTTGAAAAAAACAAAGTAATAGATAGCTATGTTGCTTTAATTGACAGAGAGAAATCTGGACGGAGTTTTTTAGTTTTGTGTCAAGTAAGATTAGTTAAACACAACAATACTTTTATTTCAAAATTTGAAAATGAAGTAGTTGAGTTTGGAGAAGTGTTAGAGTGTTATAATACTAGCGGAGACTATGACTATACTCTTAAAATTGCAGTTGAAAACATGAAAGGATATCGTAATTTTTTGAATAAAAAGCTAACCACATTGGACTATATCGGTAGTACTCATAGTACTTTTATTATTAGTGAAGTAAAAGATAGTACAGCCGTATTCTTGTAGCGAACTATTATTTTATTTCGTAAGAATCAGAGATTATATTTGATTCTAGTTTCTCAAAGTCAAATAGCTTGGTGTCTAACATGTGCGAAGGGGAGATGTTGCGCATAGACTTGAAAATCTTATCAACTCTGCCAGGATCTTTTTCGTCCCAATCCACTAGCATTTGTTTTATTATTTGTCTTTGCATTCCATCCTGTGAACCACAGAGATTGCAAGGTATTATTGGGTAGTTTTGTATTTCAGCATATTTCTCTATGTCTTTTTCTTTACAAAAAGCTAAAGGACGAATAACAACATGTTTTCCGCTATCTGTTCTGTATTTAGGAGGCATCGTTTCTAGTCGCCCGCCAAAAAACATATTTAAAAACAAGGTTTCAATCAGATCTTCTCTGTGATGGCCTAGCGCTAATTTATTACAACCTAATTCATCAGCAGCCGAGTATAAGGTTCCTCGTCTAAGTCGAGAACAAAGACTGCACATTGTCGCCCCTTCAGGGGTCTTCTCCATTACGATGCTATAAGTGTCTTTTGTAATTATTTTATATTCTACCCCTAATTTTTTTAGGTAAGCTGGAAGAATATGGGCGGGAAAGTCTGGTTGTTTCTGATCTAAATTAACTGCTACAATCTCAAAGTTGATTTGCGCAGACTTTTGAACATAAAGCAGTAAGTCGAGCATTGTATAGCTGTCTTTCCCACCTGAAAGGCAAACCATGATCCGATCTCCTTCTTCTATTATGTCATATTCATTGTTAGCTTCGTGGACGGCACGGTGTAATTTCTTAGCTAACTTTTTGTGCTCTAGTTTTAATTGGTTAATGGGCGTTTTCATTAGTCAATTAAATCAGGTCGTCTTTTTTCTGTCCGCTCTATCGCTTTTTCATGCCGCCACTCTTCAATTTTTTTGAAATCTCCAGAGGTTAATACTTCTGGCACTTTCCAGCCGTTAAATTTTGCTGGTCTTGTGTATACCGGAGGGGCCAATAAATTATCTTGAAAAGAATCGGTTAACGCAGAAGTTTCATTATTCAACACACCGGGTATCAATCTAATTATGGAGTCGCATAAAACTGCGGCGGCAAGCTCACCTCCAGAAAGAACATAGTCTCCTATAGATATTTCTTTGGTGATGTAGTGCTCTCGAACACGTTCGTCAACTCCTTTGTAATGTCCACATAGCACTATAATATTCTTCACCGACGATAGTTGGTTACAGATGCTTTGATTAAGAGTTTCTCCATCAGGAGTCATGTAAATTATGTCGTCATAATTTCTTTCTGCCTTCAATTTCTCAATTAAGATAGAAATTGGCTCAATCATCATCACCATGCCAGCACCACCACCAAATTGATAGTCGTCAATGTTCTTGTGTTTGTTGTTAGAATATTCTCTTAAATTATGAAAATTGACATTTACAATGCCTTTAGTTTGTGCCCTCATTAAAATAGAGTCGCTAAAAGGACTTTCGAGTAGCTGGGGTAAAACGGTTATGATGTCAATCCTCACAAGAATTATTTTTTACAAAAATAGGGTATCACGATTAATTAAACACGCTATCTTTGAGCGCATAAATAATCGATTACTATGAGTGAGATACGATACGACTGGACTAAAGAAGAAATAAAAGCGATTTACGATATGCCTTTTATGGAGCTTATTTACCAAGCGGCTACCGTGCATAGAGAAAGTCATAATCCGAATGAAGTTCAGGTTAGTTCATTAATCTCCATTAAAACTGGAGGTTGTTCAGAGGATTGTGGTTATTGCCCGCAGGCAGCTCGTTATCATACAGATATCGATAAGAACGATTTAATGTCGGTTAATCAAGTTACCGAAATGGCTAAAAATGCCAAAGCAGGTGGAGCATCTAGAGTTTGTTTGGGTGCAGCTTGGAGAAACGTTAAGAACGATAGTGATTTTGATAACGTTCTTGATATGGTAAAGGAAGTGAACGGAATGAACATGGAAGTTTGCTGCACTCTTGGCATGTTATCACAAGATCAAGCTCGTAGATTAAAAGAAGCTGGCTTATATGCTTACAACCATAATTTAGATTCTTCTGAAGATTTTTACAAAGAAATTATTTCTACACGAGCTTATGATGATAGACTGAGAACTATTGAGCACGCTCAAAATGAAGGGATTCATGTTTGCTCTGGTGGAATTATCGGCATGGGAGAAACTGATAATGATAGAGTTGGTATGTTGTATACACTTTCTCATTTACAACCACACCCTGGTTCGGTTCCCATTAACGGTCTGGTGCCTGTTCCAGGAACACCTTTAGAAGAGCAAGAGCCTGTTTCTATCTGGGAAATGGTTAGAATGATCTCTACGGCAAGAATTGTTATGCCTAAAGCTCAGGTGCGGTTATCTGCCGGTAGAACTCATATGACGAAGGAAGGACAGGCCATGTGTTTTATGGCTGGCGCTAATTCTATATTCGCCGGAGATAAGTTGCTGACGACTCCTAATCCAAAGTATAACGCGGATATGGAGTTGTTTAATGTTTTAAACATTAAGCCAAAACAAGCCTATGTTGATAGTGAGCAGCCTGAGACCAAAGATTCTTATAAAGAAGTACGTGATGAAAAGCAGGAAAAATGGAGCCGACCTGAGCATAAAATCGAGGCTAACGAACGTAAAAAAGCTGAAGCGAAAGAAGTTCGCAAAGTAACTCGTGTTGATTCATTGGATTAATTGATTCATTGCGAGGCATGAAGCAATCTAAATATAAATGAACGCTGAACAATCTTTGCAATTAAAGCTTGAGAAGCGCATACAAGAAAATGCGCTACGCGATTTAAAAACCGTAAATAAATTAATTGATTTCTCATCAAACGATTATCTTGGTTTTTCACGTGATTTTTCTTTTACAGAACATACTCGAGGTATTGGAGGATCAACTGGCTCACGTTTATTGACTGGTAATACAACAGAAGCTGAAGAGCTAGAAGTATTTGTTGCTGAATACCATAAAGCTGATGCTAGTTTGCTTTATAACTCAGGTTATGATGCAAACATAGGGTTATTATCTTGTGTCCCCCAGCGCGGTGATACGGTAATCTATGATGAACTTTCTCACGCTTCTATTATTGATGGCATTCGATTATGTCAAGCAGAATCTTTTAAGTTTAAGCATAATAATGTTGAGCATCTTGAATCAAGGCTTCTGGCCTCAAAAGGTAATGTATATGTTGTGGTTGAATCTGTTTACTCAATGGATGGCGATTTTTCTCCATTGGAAGAATTAGTGCGTTTAAAACAGAAATTCAATTTCAATTTGATTGTGGACGAAGCCCATGCAACAGGTTTGTTCGGCAAAAAAGGGGAGGGTAGATGTGTCGAATTAAATATTCAAAATCAAGTTTTTGCTAGAGTTCATACCTATGGGAAAGCAATGGGCTGCCATGGTGCGGTTGTTTTAGGTAGTTCTGTTTTAAAGAATTATTTGGTAAACTTTTCAAGGTCGTTTATTTATACTACGGCTTTGCCAATAAGTAGTATTATTACGATAAAAACGGCATACAAAAAAATGATTGATATAGATTTTAGTAGATTAATATATAGGGATTTAGTCAATTTATTTAAAGAAAAAATTAAATTATTAAATTTTGCGTATTCTATTCCGAGTTGTAGTCCGATTCAAACGATAATTATATCTGGAAATGAAAAGGTAAAGCATGTCGCGGATGGTCTCCAAAAATCAATGTTTGATGTCAGGCCAATCTTAAGTCCAACAGTTCCAAAAGGAAAAGAAAGGCTGAGAGTTTGTCTCCATGAATTCAATACGCTAAGTGAAGTTGAATCGCTCATTCATGTTTTATCTAAATTATTATGAGAAAGATATTTGTTACCGGAATAGATACCGATGCTGGTAAATCTGTTGTTTCAGCAATATTGGTAGAGGCTCTGCAGGCCAATTATTGGAAGCCTGTCCAAGCGGGAGAATTAGATAATTCTGACACAATAAAAGTTAAATCACTCGTGTCAAATATTGTTTCAGAATTTCATACCGAAGCGTATCGATTAACAAAGCCTATGTCTCCGCATGCAGCAGCAGCAATAGATGGAGTGGACATTTCAATAGATAGAATTAGAAAAGAATTTATTGACTTAGAAAATTCAACTCGTGACATAATTATAGAAGGTGCTGGAGGGTTAATGGTTCCGTTGAATTCTCGTGAGTTAATCATAGACTTAATTAAGAATTTAGACGTTGAAGTTGTTGTTGTGCTTAAAAACTATCTAGGAAGCATAAATCACTCATTACTAACGCTAGAAACGTTGAAGCAAAAGAATATTAGAGTTTTAGGGGTCGTTTTTAACGGTGAATCTAATCCAGAATCAGAAAGATATATTCTTCAATACGCGCAGGTAAAATGTTTGGCAAGAATTCCTAGAACAGCTAGTTTAGACCAAGATTTCGTTTCAAACGAAGCCATTAAGTTGGTTTTAGAATAAGACACTTATGCAAGCTGTTTTCTCAATAACGCTTTATTTTATAAATTGCTATTCATCCGGCAGTCAACGAATAATAATTTTTTAATGGGGAAGCTACTAGGCAGTTTATTTGGAGCAGGAATGCCAGACGTTAATGGAATCATTGAGGGTGCCTATGCAGCTGTTATTCAAGGGTTTTTTCTATACGGTATTATTGGCGGTTTAATTGCTTTAGTTTTTTTACTAGTTATAAATCGTGTTAGCTATTGGAGACCAAAAACTTTACTTTTCAAAATATTCAATATAGTTAATTTTATATATATACCTTTTCTATTTGTTTTTGTTATCGGGAGTTACGGTGCTTGGAACTTTAGTAAAAAAAATGCTGTTGGAGAGATTCATGACAATGCCTTGCCCGCCATTAAATTGGCTTTTCCGGTTTTTCAGCTTTATCTAAATATGAATGAAGATAAACTTAGGCGGGATAATATGGATTTGCAAGGAGCCGTGCTAAAATTTTCTTCTTTAATAAGCATATCTGCTGCTTCGGACAGCTGGATAGATCATAAAAAAGTTGCAGTCGCCAAAAAAGAAATCCCTTTAATGCTTTATAGGGGTATAAATGCAGTTATTCAAACGGAAAAAGAAAATCTAGAATTATATGCTGTTGATGAATTAACTATTGCATATGACATGAGCTTTTTCAAGGTCAATCCTACTTTTTGGGATACAGTTGAGATTAATTTAACAACGAGTACGAAAATTTATTTTCAGACTAAGTTATTGATTTGGCTTCGTTATTCTTTGCTTGCTTCAAGCTTCTTGATGCTGCAAATGATCTTACTAATTTTAAAAAAGAGAAAGTAAACTATTCGTGTTCTAAATTCTCAAATAAATACTCCGAAACAACCAGATGACCTTTACTATTCCAGTGCATATCTCCCATTGGCAAGTAATAATTTTCTTTAGCAAGGCAAAGGGATGAGCGAGAAAAGTCTAATGAGCATAATGAGCTTATAGCGGGAGATGGAGAGAAAGCATTTTCTTTTAGGTCATAGTCGGTTAAAGTGGCTTTGTAGTCTAGCCAATTACACTGATATCGCTGAGGAAAACAACAAGTAATTAGTTTAAATGATTTTTTTTTAGACAAACGTTCGTAGGCAGAGAGCACTCTCTCAAATTGTATATATGTTTCATTAATACTTTGTGGAGGTTCTTTTAAAAATAAGCCGAGTCCATGTGATAAATCATGCAAATATGGATTCGTTTTTCCACGAGAAGCAAATATTGATTCTCCAGAATATTTAGTTCCATATAAGCTTCTCAATAAGCGAAACGAAACTAATTTTTCGATGTAGTCATTTATCTCAAAGGAGTAATCGCAGGCACCTTCTGGAAAACGTTCTAGTAGAGCTTCATAAAGTTTCTTTTCATTAAAGTTTTCGTTTTCGACTATGTTATTTCCTGTTAGTTTGTTTCGTCCAAACTTATGTAGGTTGATAAAAGTTTGAGTTAAATCGTTCCCAAGCGTAATTCCAAGCAATACCATATCAGGCTCATATTGTAAGCCATACTTGTGTAAATATTTTAAGCCATTTACAGGGTCTTCAATACAGGCAATTATAACTTCGTAATGAATTGAGTCTTGAGATTCGTTTAGTTTCTTCTCTAAAAGGTAGGAGAAAGTTTGGTGCTGTCCAACCCTGTATCCTGCAGTAAATGAATCACCTAGTGATAGTATTCTGAAGGTGTTTTTTGGTTTTTTGTATGTAAATTCTTTTTTGTTTCTAAAACCTTTAGAGTTAGTAATCCATTTTACTTTATCACCATATGCATTAATAACAAGAGTGTCTATGTTCGGTTTTAAAAAACCTCCCTCATTCATTCCAGTTTCGGAATACATTTGTCGATAATCTGCTCCGAAAAAAGAAGTTTTAGCAATAATTCGATACATAACTTCAAATGCTCCAACCGCAAAGCAAAAGATAAAGCAAAACCAAATTAAAAATCTGATAATTCTATGTTTAAGAAACTTCAATCTGTTGAATTAAAAAACTATTTTTGAAATCACAAAAGTCGTAATTTAATAGAAACAAAAGATGAGTGTATTAGTTGATAAAAATTCGAAGGTTATTGTTCAAGGATTTAC
>CAJQPE010000023.1 GCA_905480125.1 uncultured Flavobacteriales bacterium
AATTTACGGTACATTTAATTACAAATTGAAACGATTAAAAGCCATAAGACATGTAATATACCCTTCAGCGACATTCAATATTAAACCAGATTATTCTGATGAATTTTGGGGGTATTATGATAGCTATACAAAGATAGAAGACGAAAAAATTACGGAAGTAGATTACTCCCGGTTTACTGGCCAAATATATGGTGGACCAAGTGCACGATCGGAATCAGGTACTGTTGGGCTAAGCTTAAGAAACACTTTAGATGCAAAAATTATAGGATTAAAAGATACCACCAATATCCCTAGTAAGATAAAACTACTAGATAATTTAAACTTTTCTACTTCTTACAATATTTTTGCCGATTCTTTAAATTGGAATCCAATTCGGTTATACGCTAAATCAAGAATTACTAAGAATATGGATGTACAAATTAATTCTGTTTTTGATCCTTATGCTTTTACAATGAATAATGGCAACGGAACGAGAATAAATAAAAGCTATTGGGAGAATTTCGGAGAACCAGTAAATTTAACAAACTTCGATTTGGTAGTCAGTTTTAGATTAAAAAGTAAGATTACAGATGATAATTCTAAGCAAAAAGAAACTAAAGAACAGTTGAGTATAGATGGAGATACTTTTGTTGATTTCAATGCGCCATGGACGCTAAACGTTAGTTATCGATATAACTACAGTAAACCATTTATTGCGGAGACGATAACAAACACTTTAAACTTTAATGGTGATGTAAGATTAACTAAGAAGTGGAAGGTGGGTTTTAGATCTGGATATGATGTTGAATCGAAAAAATTCAATTATACTTCGCTTGACATATATAGAGATCTTCATTGCTGGGAGTTAAGTTTTAACATTGTACCATTTGGAACACGAAAAAGTTATTCGATTGATTTAAGAGTAAAAGCTCCGGTTCTTAGCGATTTAAAATTATCAAGAAAACGAAACTGGTACGATTTCGATAATTAGTTAATTCGCTTGTTCAATTTATTACATTTGACTCGATTAAATGAAAAACGAGAAGCTATGAAAACAATTATCGAAACGAAAAATTCACCAGCACCAATTGGGCCATATAATCAAGCAGTATTGGTGAACGGAACATTGTATATGAGCGGTCAAATAGCGATGCACCCAGAATCTGGAGAGTTAACAATGGATTCCATAGAGTCAGAGACAGAGCAAGTTATGAAAAACATGGAGGGTGTTTTGCTCAAGGCAGGAATGACACTTGACGATGTTGTAAAGTGCTCTATTTTTATTACCGACATGGATAACTTCTCTGCCGTTAACGAAGTATACGGTAAGTTTTTTACTTCAGGTTTTCCAGCTAGAGAGACTGTTCAGGTTTCGCGTTTACCTAAAGATGTAAACGTTGAAATTTCGGCTATAGCGGTAAAACACATCGTGGCTGATGATGTAAAAGGTTAAGCCTTAAAGGCATCTAATATGTTAGCCGAAGAAAGAACGCATTCCAAATAGAAGTTTTCTTCGGACGATTGAAGCGCAATATCTTTTGTGCCGCTCAGATTTTTAATCTTAAGTACCAAAAAGTCTTCTTGTAGAAAGTGGGTAAGCCTTGAGGAGGCTTCTTCTTCATTTACTTTTTCAATAATATCGCCAACGGCAATTCCCGACTTGTCAGCTATGGAGTTTTGGTAAACAGCAGTAATCCTGTTTCCAAGAATCTTAAATCCAAACTTAGCTTCGTGACGAATACTTGAGGGGTTTCGGTTTAATTCTAAACCCACATATTCAAGACAATCAAGCAAAAGTGTTTCGTAAGAGTTGCGCCCCCAAACATATTTTTCAAAGAACTCTGTGAAATCTAAACCACTAACTTCTTCAATGCAATTCTTGTAATCGTTTTCAGAATAACCAATTCTTGTTTTTCCGTATCGCTCATACATAAGTCTCATTATGTCGTCTAATCGCTTTGTATTGCTCGTGTTTTTCAACGTCAACACATCAACCATGAACGCCAACAAACAGCCGTCTGAATAAATTGAAAGCTTGCGATTAGGAATTCCAGGAACATAACCATCTAGCCATGTATCCCAAGACGATTCTGCTACTGAATAATTAAAACGTGCCTGATTATCTAAATGTTTCTGAATTTGTTGTGAGAATAGTTTCAAGAATTCTACTTCATTAAAAACTCCGGATCGATACAACATTAGGTCGCCATAATATGTGGTAACACCCTCTGCAACATAGCCAAGAGGCGAATGGTTTTCTTTGGCGTAATTGTAAGGCTGCATTTCTATAGGACGAATTGCCTTTACATTCCATGTGTGAAATAATTCGTGAGAACTTACTCCGAGAACTTCATCGTATAGTTTTTTTGTCATTAGGTCTTTACCTGGCCCAATTGAAACTGTTGTAGAATTTTGATGTTCAACACCATGGTAGCCTTTGTGTGGAAGTATTTGAAATAAATAATGGTATACATCAACAGGAAATTCTCCGAAAACCTCAATTTGTAAATTAGTATACTTGAGAAAATCAGTTTCTATCCTATTCCAATCAGGATTGCATAAGCCCTGCATCCAAACATGAAACTGAATCCCCTTAGTATTAAAAAGATGGTGATGAATGGATGCGCTTGCAATAAAAGGACTATCAACTAATGTATGAAAATCTTTTGCGTTGAAATGGTGTTCACCTATTTTTTCTAGACCCGTTGCTACTTTGTAATTGCTAGGGATATCTAATTTTACCTCACAAGGCTCTAGCTGTCTGTCTTCAATATATAAACAACAATTTACTGGATTAACGTATAATTGACTTTGATCTAAAAATGTAGACCCTGCATTGAGTTCATTGCTGTAGTAGTTGTATTTAATTGTGATTTCAGAATTTCCATTCGTTTGAACTAACCACTTATCTTTGGTTAGCTTTTTAAATTTAAGAACTGAATTATCGGTGCCATAAGCTTTCCATTGTTGGATATTTTTAGCAAAATTTCCTAATTCATATCTGCCAGGCCTCCATGCGGGGAGCTGAATTTCGATAGATTCTGTTGCGATGTGGTCGATTATGAATTCTATATCAACAAAATGCTTGTGAGGGTTTGAATAGGAAAAAGTATATTTCATTTTCTAGTATAAGTTGAAAAGAGTAAAATTAAAAGAAGTTTACTAGCTGTGCGCTTTAATTTTCAAACTTTGAACATATTAATTAATTTCGCGTTCTTTCTAATTAGATAAAAATTAAAACATAAGATATGAGTTACGATGTTGTTATTGTTGGAAGTGGTCCTGGTGGATATGTTGCTGCTATTCGCGCTTCTCAATTGGGTTTGAAAACTGCAATTATTGAACGCGAAAGCTTAGGGGGTATTTGTTTGAATTGGGGATGTATCCCAACCAAGGCATTATTGAAGAGTGCGCAAGTTTTTGAATACTTAAACCATGCATCAGATTATGGAATTACGGTAAAAGGCGGCAGTGCTGATTTTTCTGCTATAATCAAAAGAAGCCGTGATGTAGCTGATGGAATGAGTAAAGGAATTCAGTTCTTGATGAAAAAGAACAAGATTGATGTTATTACCGGATCTGGAGTGTTAAAATCTGCAGGTAAAGTTGAAGTATCGGATAATGGTAAGACTCAAATAGTTGAAGGAAAGAATATCATTTTATCCACTGGTGCGCGTTCCAGAACATTGCCAAATTTACCTCAAGATGGAAAGAAAATTATTGGTTATAGAGACGCCATGGTTCTTCCTAAATTACCTAAAAAAATGGTTATTGTTGGTTCTGGTGCTATTGGTTCTGAGTTTGCATATTTCTACCAAACAATGGGCTGTGAAGTGACTCTTGTTGAGTTTATGCCAAATATAGTTCCTGTTGAAGACGAAGATGTATCAAAACAATTAGCACGTTCGTTTAAGAAGAGTGGAATAAAAATTATGACTTCTGCAGAAGTAACCAGTGTTGATACTTCTGGATATGGTGTTAAAGCTACTGTAAAACGAAGAAAGGAGAAGAAGTTCTTGAAGCAGATTTAGTGCTTTCTGCTGTAGGTATTAAAACAAACATTGAAAACATTGGTTTAGAAGATGTTGGAATATTTGTCTGGTAAAAGTCGTTTACAATGATTTTATCTCTATCTACAACAATTCCAACATCTTCTAAA
>CAJQPE010000024.1 GCA_905480125.1 uncultured Flavobacteriales bacterium
GTACCGTTACTCTTAAAAGTGGAACAAGTAACTCTACTTGGAGTAATGTTGGCGAAACAGGAGAGGGTGGCACAACGGGACTAAGCGACACATCAATTAATAATCTATCCATTTCCCCCAATCCAACAACCTCAACCATCACATTAAACAACCTACAATCAGGCGAAGAGGTAAGTGTTTACAATACGCTTGGGCAAAGAGTTTATAGCTCTAAAGTAAGTGCTGTAACGCTGTCTATTAACCTATCTGAGCTGGGTAATAACGGCATCTATTTCGTTAGAGTGAATGATATTAGCGAGAGGGTTTTGTTGAGTAGGTAGGGGTTATTCTGTTGCTGTAACTAGATTGGGAGCCGAAAGTTATAGCTTATGATAATTTAAGGATTAATTATTTTCTAAGCTTTTTAAGCTTAGTAAAAATCTCTTTTTCATTATCTGCAACCTTAATAAGAATGTCGGCCAATTGATCATAACCAATATCTTGTGTCGCTCTGTTTTTGCATATTTTATTAGAGTGCAAAGCAAATTTTTTAAGTAGCTCTGCATTAGCTGACATTTCAGTAGAAATATCTTTTAGCCACGGTTCGTTCAATTCGGTAGCAGCTTCTTGTAAAAAAGCAGAATAGATAAACCGAAATCCAGAGCCACCTGTTCCTGTTTCCTCCATCATTCTTATGAATTGCTCAAGCCACCTAGAAGCTGTTTTTTCTCCAAATTTGGTGGGCCAATTTTTCATTCGTTTTGCGATAAATCTATACCCAGTATGGCCAAAAAAGGGCACAGGAATATCTAACATGTCTTTACACGTTCTGGAAATCCCTTTTTTTATGGCAGGTTTTAAATCTAGTTGGCTAGGTAAACTAGTTGGATAATACATTTTGCCATTTGGGGCAAAGGGCCCCTTAGCATATCGCACTTTAACTAATTCATCAAACGATAATTCGGTTGTATTTTCTAAAATGGGATCACTAATTTGATACATTCCATTTTTCTTCCCATAAACAACAATGTTGTGCATGTTAAAGTGAAAACGCAGCGCTTGAGGAAAATATGTTAAATGATAAAGACCAACTTGAAGCCCCACCGCTATTCCTTGGTCAAGTGCTTTGTCTAGCACATACATCCCTCGTTTTGGATTTCTGTATTTTGCTTTTTTTATCTTTATTCCAAGTCGCTTAGTTGCTCTTTGAAAAATCATTCCTGGGGCAGTTCTAAAAGTAGCAATCGGAATACCGTTTTGTTTTAAGAAAGGGAAGAAGCCCATAAACAAACCAGACCCAATACCAAAAATCATGGCTTCTGATAATTGTACCCCATGATAATTTAATAAATTATATGTTACACCATTCTCAGAATGAATGTGCTGCTTATGTTTGAAATTAATCATCATGTTTATTAGAGATTATAACGATTCATTTTTTACAAAGCTAATCGCTATAAGTTCTGTTATAAAAGGTAAATTGCTCAACAAAATTAACGAATTTTATACGTTGTTACAGTAGTTTCTCTCTCTTTTAATGTGACTAACCTATAGAGTAAAGTATAGATGGTAGCTTTAATGTTTAAAGTTACTCCCTTAAACAGTGGGTTGTAATTAATTTACTTTAAGGGTTTTTATTAATATTTTGATAGAAATTTACATTTTACAAGTTTATCAAGGAAAAGAATGAAAATCGAATACCCTAAAATGTTTTTACATCATATTTCAACTCCAAAAATGCAAATGTCGTCAATTTGCTCTGCACCAGCCTCTTTCATCCAATTTTCAATTGTAGAGTTTAATAGGTCATGCATTTGGTTCATTGGTCTGGAATGATTTTCAAGTAGCAATTTTTTTAGGTTTTTAGACATGAATTTTTTGCCTTTAGAGCCTCCAAATTGATCGGGAAAACCATCAGTTAGAAGGTATATCCTATCGCCAATGTTCATTTTTATTTCATGGTTAGAGAAAGACACGCTATAATCATAATTAGCAACAGGTTGTTTGTTGGGTTTGAAATCATATAAAGCGCATTCGTTTCCATCTAGCTCAAGAGATTTAAACTCTGTTCCTTCAGAAACTTTAGGTTCACTTTTAGATACAATAAACATAGGATTATGGGCACCCGCCCATTGTAATACTTTAGACTTTTCTTGATAAGAACAAATCGACATATCCATGCCGTCTTTCCGGTCTTTAAAAGCGTCTCGCACCAGTAAAGTTAAGCGATCTAATATATCTGAAGGTTTTGTTAAATCGTATTCATTAACACATCTGTTCAGCCCGTTAGCACCAACCATGCTAACAAATCCACCAGGAACTCCATGCCCTGTGCAATCTGCAGCAGTGAAATAAGACGTATCACCTTTAAAATCCATCCAATAAAAGTCTCCACTTACAATGTCTTTAGGTCGAAATAGTACAAACGAATTTGGCAGATGCTTTTTTATTTTATCATCCTCAGGTAATATAGAATCTTGAATACCTTTAGCATAGTTAATGCTGTCGATTATTTCATCATGTTGTTCTGCTAAGATTTCTTTTTGCTCGTTAATTTCAGCTGTTCTTTCTTTAACTTGAGCTTCTAGTTTTTCATTTGCTTGGTCCATTTGATTTAATAAATCTGCTTGTGCTTTTTCTTTCTCTTGCTGAATTTCACTAAATTTATTGGCCATAGTGAGTGATAGGAAAACTACTTCTAATGCAGAGCCTATTTTTATTCCTTGAATAGTAAAAAAACTGGGCTCAATTAAGTTGAAATTACCTAGAATAAAAATCACAGCACCTAGAATTAAAAAAATAAATGCAGCTAAAAACAGCTTGCTGACTTTTCGCTTTTGTTTAATAGCCCAAAGAATTGTCCCTAATATTGTAAGTGTAGAAATAAGACTAGTTACGTTAATTAAGGGGAAGCAATATTCATATGTGGGACCATCAATTAGAGAAAGTATAGTTAGGCTAGCGGTAGTCCAAATAAAAACATTAAATGTTCTATACAGTTTTGGTGTCCATGTTTTTAATTGCAAAAATTCTTGTGCATATTTCACTACAAATACAACCGTTATGCCCGCGAAAAATAGTACTGAGTGATTAGCGAACCATAGCGAATTAGGAAAGAAGTACTGGAAACTGTAACCGTCTATTGCAAATTGAAAGAGGAATAAGCTGATGACGTAAATAACATAATAAAAAAATGATTTTTCCTTTAATGCAGCATAAAAGAAGAAATAAATGATAATTACAAAAATTAACATTCCATAGTAAGAACCCATAAAGAATTGCTCTATGTAATCTTGATTTTCAAAAGCTTCTGGAGTCCATACCTTAATCGGAACAATTAGCACTTCACCGTCACATTTGAGGTTTAAATAAAAATCAGTTACCTGATTTTTAGTCAATTCAATTGGGAAAATAATTTTTCGATGTTTAATCTCGCGCAAAGCAAATGGAGAGGCATCACCGTTTTTAAGTATTTGAATTTCTCCTAAAGAGTTGACAAAGTATAGGTCAGCATTGTTTGTTAGGGGCCTTGCTGTTTCAATGAAGAATTTTTCAAGATCAGAAGAATTCTTTAATGAAAACTTAATCCAATAACTTGAAGTTGTAAAATCGAAATTAGGGCTTTGTGAATTTAATGATTCAAATTCAATTTGATTATTTAAAATATTTTGAATTGTAATAGTGTTATCATAATCAATGTAAACACCAGAGAATTCAGCAATAGATTGAAATCCACTCTCTTTTCCTTCTAATTCAACAACTCGATTAGCAGAAAAAGATATATGAAAACAAAATAGAAAAATGAAAATTAACCGAAACTGCATTTTACTAAAGTAATGTTTTAGGATCGTGGATGAAATTGAATAATTGCTTCTCTTAAATAATCGCGATCTAAGTGTGTATATATTTCAGTTGTTGTTATCGACTCATGTCCCAACATTTCTTGTACAGCTCTCAAATCAGCTCCGCCCTCGATTAAGTGAGTGGCAAATGAATGTCGAAATGTATGTGGGCTAATGTTTTTTTCTATTCCAGCAGTAACGGCTAAATTCTTAATGATAGTAAAGATCATTACACGACTGAGCTGCGCACCTCTTCGGTTGAGAAAAAGACAGTCTTCATGTCCTTTTTTGACGGCTAAGTGGCTTCTAATTTCTCTTCGATATATGTTAATGTATTTTAAAGCTGATTGCGCAATCGGCACAAGCCGTTCTTTGTCTCCCTTACCAATAATTTTAATAAAGCCATCATTTTCATAGATATTAGAAATCAGTATGCCTATTAGCTCAGAAACACGCAAACCACAGCTATATAGTGTTTCAAGCATTGCTCTGTTGCGCTCTCCTTCTGGGGTGCTCAAATCTATCGCTCCAATCAAATTATTGATTTCATCAGTTGTTAGAAATCCAGGAAGTTTACGACTAGTTCGCGGGGCCTCCAGAAGTTCGGTAGGGTCTGATGTTATTTCATCTTCAAGCAGTAAGTATTTGTAAAACGCTTTTATTCCAGAAATAATTCTAGATTGTGAAGTTGGGTTCATTCCCAATTCTGTAATCCACTGCATTAATCCTTGAAGGTGGTTTAGCTCAATTTTTTTAGGGGATAAATTTAGATTGGATAGTTCAAGGTAAGAAATGAGTTTGTTTAAGTCACTTAGGTATGCGTCAATAGAATTAACTGATAATGAGCGCTCTAATTGTAAATATGCTTTAAAGCCTGCTATTGATGATTTCCAATCCATTGTGTTCAAAGTTAATAAGTATATTGATTAATAATCACTACAACGTATTGTATGCTTTAGTTAAATTTGCACTATGGCTAAAACAATATTTGCGGTTATAGTTGGTATTTTAATTTTTGATTATTTGTTATCAAGAACACTCGATTATTTAGATGATACGCGATGGTCGCCAACGTTACCAGAATTACTGAAAGGAATTTATAATGAAGAGAAATATAAAAAGGCGCAGGAGTATGATAAAGTGAACTCTCGATTTGGATTAATCACAGGAACCTTTAGCTTTATTGTAATGCTATCAATGTTGTTTTTTGATGGATTTGCCTTTGCAGATGAATTGGTAAGAAGTTATACCAATAATTCAATATACATGGCAATATTGTTTTTCGGAGTGCTAACGTTAGCATCATCAATTATCAATGCGCCATTTGCATGGTACTCTACATTTGTGATTGAAGAGAAATTTGGGTTTAACAAAACTACAGTGAAAACCTATCTATTGGACAGGTTAAAAGGTGCTGTTTTGGGTGCATTAATAGGTGGTGGGTTATTGTCTTTAATTGTATGGTTTTATGATTCGCTTGGAGCTAACTTTTGGATATACACGTGGTTAGTAGTAAGTGGATTCTCCATATTTATGGCAATGTTTTATACTTCATTTATAGTCCCAATATTTAATAAGTTAACCCCTCTGCCAGACGGAGAACTTCGGGATGAGATTGAGAAATACGCGAATACTCAAAATTTTGATTTGAAAAATATATTTGTAATAGATGGTTCAAAACGATCTACAAAGGCTAACGCATACTTTAGTGGTTTAGGAAGCAAAAAGAGTATCGTTTTATATGATACCTTAATAGAGAATCAAAGTAAAGAAGAGCTTGTTGCGATTCTTGCACATGAGATAGGTCATTATAAGAAGAAACATACGCAAGTAAGTATTGTTTTGTCTGTATTCCAAACAGGAATCACCTTTTATATTATGTCGCTGTTGCTTGGCAATAAAGAGTTGTCTATGGCTTTAGGTATAGAACAAACGAGTTTTCATATTGGGATTTTGGTGTTCGGCATGTTGTATAGTCCTATCTCAATGGTTCTAGGGATAGGTATGAATATTCTCTCTAGAAAAAATGAATACGAAGCAGATGATTTTGCCAAGACAACTTACAGAGCAGAAGCCCTTGAGTCGGCATTAAAAAAGCTTTCTGTAGATAATTTAAGTAATTTAACGCCACATCCGTTAAATGTGTTTTTGGGGTATTCGCATCCCACTTTGCTGCAGCGACTGGAGAATTTAAAAAAGTAAAATTGCCAAATTTGTAGTGTTTGGCAGAAACTAGAATTCATTATTCTGACAACTAGTCACGATTGTATATAATAGTCCTAATGGCATAATAATGGACTTAACATTAAAAACTAAAAACTAAAACATTATGGCACAGTATGATCAACAACAACCAATAGATATCAAAAAATTAAGACCTTTAATACTAGGGGGCGCAGCGGTAGTTTTCTTTCTTCTTTTCGGTTCAAAAATGACAGTAACGATTGACTCTGGAGAAGCCGGAGTATTATTTAGAACGTTTTCCGGTGGTGTTGACACAGAACAGACTTATGGCGAAGGATTTCATTTAATGGCGCCATGGAATAAAATGTACATTTATGAAGTTAGACAACAGGCTGCTTCTGAAAAGATGTCGGTACTATCATCAAACGGTTTGGAGATTACATTGGATGTTACTTTATGGTTTGAACCAAAGTATAGTCAGCTAGGGTTACTTCACCAAGAAAAAGGGACTGAATATTCTTTACGAGTTGTTAAGCCTGCTATTGGAGCAGCTACAAAAAGTGTTATTGGTAGGTACACTCCTGAAGAAATATATTCAACAAAAAGAGATATTATTCAAACGGAAATTGAAGAAGAGACTAGTAAAATTTTAATTGAACAATATGTTCAGTTGAATGAAGTTTTAGTCAAAGATGTTACATTACCTCCTACGATTAAGAATGCAATTGAAACTAAATTGAAGCAAGAACAAGAGTCCTTAGAATATAAATTTAAAATTGAGAAGGCAACAAAAGAAGCTGAGAGACAAAGAATTGATGCGGAAGGAAAGGCAGCAGCAAATAAGATTTTGAGCGAGAGTTTAACTGACAAAATTCTTAAAGAAAAAGGAATAGAAGCGACATTAGAATTAGCTAAATCACCTAATGCCAAAACTATTGTTGTAGGCAGCGGTAAAGATGGATTACCTTTAATTTTGGGAGGGCAATAGATAATTGAAAATATTAAAAAAGGGTTTAGCGCAGCTAAACCCTTTTTTAGTTGCTAATTATTGTATCAGCAAACACTATAAACTCAATACTTTCTAATGTGTCTGATCCGTCTCTACCTTCAATTAAGTCAATAATTACTGCTGGATTTCCTAATGTTATGCTGTAATTTTCCCAACTACCGTTGTAATATACCTTGTTATCTCCAGAATTACCGATAAGATAATTGTTATAACTATTTTGTTTTATGCTTGCATTGTTGTTGCCAGTTAACCTTATATCCGATAGGTATTGAGATTTAGTTGTATATCTTGAAGCGGTATCGTATTCCATACGAAATTGGCCATTAAAGTCACTATGTATGCTAACTTCATAATCTAAAAATGGCGGTAAAAATTGTTCATTTATTAGCTTATATCCGTCAGGGTCACCTAGCCTCAACGCTTCTCTTGAGCTAAAAAAGTATTCTCCATTAAATGCGATATCATTTGCAGAATTTTGCCAAAAGCCATAATAAACATCTAAAATAGTAGCCAAGTATTGGGCTGCGATGTTTCCTTCTTTTTCCCACTCTGGTATCATAACAGAAATCCAATAACCTTTAGCTATAGCTGCCTCAGCAGCAGCTCTTATTTGTATCTGATATTCTGGAATTATTTCAGCAATTCCATATTCTTGAACAAGATGAAGAACTTGTTCGAATGTAGCATCCCTAAATGTATTATTAATGTATTCTTGCGACCCATCAACTATAATTTCATCCGCATAAATGACCTGATAGTTTAGGTTAATACTTTTTGTTTTTATGATAGCTTTTTCCCCTCGACGTTCATCGTCAAATAAATATAATGTGGCCTTGTTTGCTGCCATTTTGTTAGTAATTTCACTTTTTTCCGTGCCATAAGCTGAAGGGTAGTTTTGTAAATAGAATTTTAGAACATCCACAACCTTGTAAATTTTATTGTTGGAAACACCGCTTTGTGCTAGTACATGAATTGGTAAACCGTTGTTAGCAATAATATTGATGTATTTAGAAAAGTGGTTTCTTAAATCGGCATGCGCAGAGTCGGGAACGGCAGATATGGATGATGTTTCTTCAACATTATCCAAGCCAGAGCTAGCTTCTTTTTTATTGATATTGATTTTTTGGCAGGCAAAAAATCCACAGACTATCCAGCTAAATATGATAATTTTTTTAATCAAAACAATAGTAGTATCCTTAGTGAATAGGTTAAGAAATTTGGATACGTATATTTTGCAAAAGGCAGTCTGTAATCGTAATTTATTTCTGGCTTAAAGGCTATCATTTTATCTTCCTCATAGGGCATAATAATTCCAAAACCAGCATTTAAACTGGGCCTAGAAATAGGGTTTGTGTAAATAAATTGAGTTTTTCCGTTTGTAATTTCGTCTTCGCTATCAGGGATATCAATTCTAGTTTTTAGCCAAAAAAGATCATTGATTCCAATGCCCGATGATACGAATAAATTTAAATTCGGTTTTTGTATTAGGTAATAGTTGAAGCTATAATTGAGATTGATGATGCCATAATTTTTATAGATGTCAGCACTACTTATTACTAACTGTCCGTCCGTCCATTTGTAATGCGTTAAGTTCGAAAACTTTTCTTGTTTGATACTATAGTCAGCCCTAATTATATTAAAAAACTTATCTACTTTACTAATTTTTAATAAAGCCCCAAGGCCAACGCTAGGAGCGAAAGATTCTCCTTTTGAGCTTGTAGAATTTGTTCCAACATTAAGAGAAAATCCATATGTAATTACTTTCCTTTCTTGCGCAAATAATGATCCGCAAATTAGATAAACGGAAATCAATAATATGGCGGAAATGTTTTTCATGATAACCCAAAAATATAATAAAAAAAGGGACCGAAGCCCCTCTTAATACTAAATTCCTATAGGATTAGATTATTCTTTGGCTGAAATTTTCAGTAATTCATTTGCTTGAATTTCGGTGATGTATTTTTTTACACCATTGTCGTCTTCATACGAACGATTAACGAGTTTTCCTTCTACCACAACTTCATTTCCTTTTTTTAAGATTTTTTCAACTATTTCTGCTGTCTTGCCCCAGGCAATTATGTTGTGCCATTGCGTATTTTCGATACGTTCGCCAGCTT
Organism: uncultured Flavobacteriales bacterium; assembly: GCA_905480125.1. Taxonomy (GTDB): domain Bacteria; phylum Bacteroidota; class Bacteroidia; order Flavobacteriales_G; family NORP312; genus NORP312. The sequence goes on from CAJQPE010000024.1 coordinate 9,132, forward strand.
TGTTTAGATATGATTCATTTGTAGCGACGGAGAATTTCGCAAGTGAATTTCCATTCTCTAGTTTTGTAATTTTCGGGTCGTTACCTAAATTCCCTATTAGTTGTACTTTGTTTCTAATTTTCATAACATTTAAAATTTAGTTTATTAATAATTTATTTTTCTTGACAGAAATAGTTTGAAGCGCTTCCGAAAAATTTCTGAGGCAAAGGTGTGATGGCTTAAAATGATAAGCCGTATAGTAAGTAGTTGTAGTTGTTTGTATATGATTGTAATCGTTTGAAAACGAATAAATAACTATTAATCAAATAGATATGGATTTATTAATTTTATAATTTTAGTTGTTAAATGAGTGGTTTGGTTGAAAAACTGATAGTTTAGGTAAGTAGAATCTAAGAAAATTAAAACTTTATCAGTTCAGGAATATTTGAATAATATACCTGAAGAAAGAAAAGCTACAATGAACAAATTGCGAAAGGCAATATTGGATAATTTACCTAACGGATTCTAACTATATAATCTATTTTGTAGGTGCCGGATAAGTTCTAGCTTCGCGAACGTAAATGGAAGCCCAAGATAAAGCGATAATGAAATTTGGAGAATTCGTAGCCTTAATGGCCATGATGATATCATTAACAGCACTATCAATTGACGCAATGCTCCCTGCATTAACTGAAATTGGATTTGATCTTGGAGTAATTGAGGCCAATGATAATCAGTTAATTATCTCTATATTATTTTTAGGCCTGGCCTTTGGTCAACTTTTTTATGGGCCATTATCAGACGGAATAGGACGAAAGCCCTCCGTTTATATTGGCCTTATATTCTTCGCAACGGGATGTTTGGTTTCTATTTTTTCACAAAATTTAACGGTCATGTTGATTGGCAGAGGACTCCAAGGTTTTGGTTTGTCGGGCACGAGAACTATAAGTGTAGCAATTATTAGAGACCAGTTTAAAGGAGCCCAAATGGCCCAGGTAATGTCGTTTGTAATGGCTACATTTATTATAGTGCCCACGTTGGCTCCTTTTTTGGGGCAAGGAATTTTAATTATCGCTCATTGGCGTTTTATTTTTTGGACCATATTGGGGTTAGGTTTTATTCTTTTTTTATGGTTTTCGTTAAGACAACCAGAAACATTACCCAAAGAAAAGAGATCCAAATTTGAAATGGATAAAATGATAAGCGCAGCAATTGAGGTTTTTACAACAAGAGTTTCGATTGGATACACTATAGCAGCTGGCTTCATCTCTAGCGCTTTTGTTGGCTTTTTAAATTCATCACAGCAAGTGTTTCAAGTGCAGTTCGGCTTGGGAGAACAGTTTCCTATGTTCTTTGCTTTAATTGCACTTTCTGTTGGCACAGCCTCATTTATAAATGGCAAAATGGTAATTAGATATGGAATGAAAACCATGGTTCGAATAGCTTCTATTTGTGTCAGTGTTCTTTCTGTTTTGTTTCTAGGCTTAATGCTGGGGTATGTCCAAACGCCATCCTTACTTTTGTTTATGACATACTTATGTACAACCGTATTTTTTGTTGGAATTTTATTTGGGAATCTTAATTCCATGGCGATGGAACCGCTTGGACATATTGCTGGAATGGGAGCAGCGATTGTGGGGGCTTTATCAACCTTTATATCAGTACCTTTTGGTACATATATTGGGCAACTTTATGATGGAACCGTGCAGCCGATGGTCCTTGGGTTTGCTTTTTTCGGAACCCTTGCAGCTTTAATAATTTGGATAAGTGAAAAATCCACTGTAGAACAGAAATAGAAACCTAACTTTGTTTACAATGAAAAAAATTGGTTTAACGGGGGGTATAGGTTCAGGAAAATCTACCATTGGTAGAATTTTTAAAACGCTTGGTACTCCTGTCTACGATTCTGATAAAGAGGCTAAAAACCTAATACAGACCAATAGTGAGATTAAAGATTCGTTAATTTCAATTTTTGGAGAAGCCGCCTTTGCGGGAGGGCAGTATAACAAAGAATTTATAAGTCAACACGTTTTTGATAATAAAGAAAAATTAATGCAGCTTAATGCGGTTGTTCATCCAGTGGTAAAAAAGCATTTCGAAACATGGTGTGTTGAACAATGTGAGAAGGGTGCTTTTTATATCATTAAAGAAGCCGCCATTCTTTTTGAAAGTGGGGCATCACAAGGGTTAGATAGCGTTATAGCCATTAATGCTTCTGAAGAAGTTAGATTAGCTAGAGTTATGAATCGTGATAGAATTGAACTTTCTGAAATTCAGAAAAGGATAAACAATCAATTAACGGACAAAGAAAGAAGTATTCGCGCAGATTATGTAATTGACAATTCTGGAAAAACTCTAGTTACCCCCCAAATAATTAAATTAGATAAAATTTTTAGAGCATATAAATATGGCTAAATTTTGTTTTATAAATGGAGAAATATTGCCATCTGAAAAGGCAGTAATAGGAGTCGATGATTTAGGTTTAACAAGGTCATATGCGGTTTTTGATTATATGAGAACCTATAACGGTAAGCCATTTTCGATTGAAGATCATCTGAATCGACTCAGAAATTCAGCAAAATCGCTTCACATTCCCCTGAATTATGCGGATGAAGAGATAGCAGAATTTGTTGCTGAATTACTTTCGAAAAATGAGATAAAAGAGGCTGGTATTCGTTTTCTATTAACAGGAGGAAACAGTATTAACAATTTTAGTTTTGAAAAGCCTAACTTCATTATTGTATTAGAGGATTTACCGAATTATCCTAATGAATACTATACAAGTGGAGTTAAGTTAGTCACATATGAGTATCAACGAGAGGTTGCCGCCTCTAAAACTACAGATTACCTTAACGCATTGCGTCTTTCTCCTATAATCAAGAATGCTAATGCATTTGACATGCTTTACTATTTTAGAGATGAAGTACTTGAATTAACTCGAAATAACATTTTTATAGTAAAAGATAAAAAAATAATTACCCCGAAAGAGAATGTTTTATTGGGTATTACACGCAAGCACGTAATTGAATTGGCGCAGCGTCAATTTTTAATGGAGGAGCGAAAAATCAGTTTATCTGAATTGTGGTCTGCAGATGAAGTTTTTGTTACTGGCACAACAAAAAAAATTATTCCGGTGAGTAGAATTGATGATGTAATTTATTCAAAATCTCCAGGAGTGATTACTAAGAAAATGATGCAATTGTTTAACGACTTAGTTAATGATTAACTTTCGAGCCTTTTTTTAGCCAACTGCACTTTTTCTCTAACCACTTCAATTAGTTCATTTACTGTAGCTTTTGTATAATCTTCTGTAGAAATAGGGTCGCAGATAGTTAATTTTAACGTACCCGGGATTAGCTGGATTTTGGTCGCTGGAAATATTTTTTCTGTACCAGAAATAGCAATAGGAACAACAGGCACTCCAGCTTGAATAGCCAACATAAATGCGCCCTTCTTAAAGGTGTTTAGTTCTCCATTTTTACTGCGAGTACCTTCAGGAAACGCCAATATACTTTTGCCCTTATTAATCATTTTTGCTGCATCGTTAAGGCTTTTTATTGCCATCTTTCTATTCGATCTATCAATAAGAATCATTCCCGTTGCAAGAACATACCACCCTAAAAAAGGCATCCATTGTAGCTCCTTCTTGGCTATAAAATACAAAGGACGAGGAACAGCTCGAATTATCGCCGGTATATCAATATAAGATTGATGGTTCGCCACAAAAACGTATGGTTTCGATGGAATAATATTTTCGTTTTTAGAAAAATTTATTCGAGCACCTGGAATGGCTAAAGCACCGTAAACCCAAATGTTTTTTTGCATCCAAAGAGCAGCTCGACTATTAAAAGTAATCAAGGAAACAATAATTGCTCCTGTCATGCATATAGCAGACCATAATCCCCAAAAAACAAAGCGGAGTGGACTAATTACTGCATTCATTTATGCGGCTTTCTTTTCTATAGCAATTCTGCGCAATTCCATTGCTTCTTTAATATTCTTTGAATGTTTGATATGATGAGGTACTTCCTGTACATCCCAAACTAAGCCAACAAAAGCTAGCATTTTAGTAATGTAGAACGTTGGGTCAATCTCCCACCAAAAGAAACCCTGACGAGTAGAAGAAGGGTAGTAATGGTGATTATTATGCCATCCTTCACCCATGGTAATTAAAGCGAGTATTAAATTGTTTTTTGATTCATCACCTGTTTCATATCTGGCTTTCCCAAAGTAATGTGTTAAGGAGTTTATTGTATAGGTTCCATGAAACAGAAAAGCTGTACTTAAGAAGAATCCAATTAGTAAAGTCGACCATCCAGCACTAAATGCAAACCAGTCACCTCCATTAACTTTGGCTCCTAAAAACAACATAAAAACACCAAGTAATAAAGGTGGTACCCAGTGCCATTTATTAAGCCAGATTAATTCGGGGAACTTTGCATAATCTTTAATACCTTCAAAGTGTGTTTCATTATAATCTGGTCCCAGAAACCAACCAATATGACTGTACCAAAAACCGTATAACTTCATAGAATGCGGATCGGCAGGAGTGTCGCTTGTTTTGTGATGAATTCTATGGTGAGCGGCCCACCATAGAACCCCCTTTTGTATCGTAGTTTGAGCACAAAATGCAAGTACAAACTGAAACCATCTAGAGGTTTTGTAAGTTCTATGAGAGAAATAGCGATGATATATACCTGTAACAAAATACATCCTTAGAAAGTATAGAAATATACAAATACCCCAGTCAAAAACTGTTACCCCAGCACCTCCCGTGAGGCCAGGAACAAAAACTAAGAGTGGTAGTAAATGGATAATAAAAAAAATCGACCCAGAAGGGGTAATTTTAACCTTCCCTCTGTTTTCTATTTTTACTGATTCAGACATAATAGTATAAACTTGAAAATTCAGCGCGAAGATACTTATAAAATTTCTTTACTAAATGATGTTAAACATGTTTCATTATATTTGTTTTGAATTTTGGTTTGCACTTTGGTGCGATTAAAAGGGAATTGGGTGTAAATCCTAGACTGTTCCCGCAGCTGTAAGCTCACATGCAGAACAACATAATGCCACTGGAAACGGGAAGGCGTTGTTCAAAAAGAGTAAGTCAGAAGACCTGCCACAATTCGAACCACATCGCTTTCGGGATAAAAGCTAGGTTGTAGAGTTTTTCTGCTCCCTGTTATATTTCCGATTTTTTTTAATCTGATTGTCTAAAAAGAAGATTACAATCAAAAAATAGTTAATCTATGAATATAATTTTTACTAAATTTCAAGTTGCAGTTGCATTAATTCTTACTGGTTTTTCAGCTAATGCTCAATTTTCCAATGTAATTATCGCTAATGGCGGTCAATTTGAATTTGCATCACCTTATGCAGATAGGGCAACAATAGGTGCTTACAACCCAGCAAATGGTCAATATTGGGTGTTTGATACTATTCAAGTAGAGTCGGTACAAGATATTGTTGTTGATGGCAATTTCGCTTATTTGGCAGCTAGCGATTCAATAATCAAATATGACCTAACAACTTACCAAATGGTTGGTCAAGTTTACTTTGCAGGAATTAGGTCAATTACAATTCACGATACCATGTTATTTGCAGGTCGTTATTTTGGTACAGGAGATTATCTTGAAGTATTTAACAAAAACACGCTTTTATCAATTTTCAGTGTTCCAGAAATTGATCAAACTGTCTACAATGTGCAACTTGTTGGGGATTCGGCATATATTCCTTACAACCAAAAAGGATTGGTAGACCAGTTTCCTCCGTATCAAGTATTTAATGATACAATAGGTAAGATTGCGGTTGTTGATTTAGTAAGTCAATCATTCGTTAGAGACATACAATTAGATACTTTGGGTGCTGGAACGCAAGCAATATTCAATTACAACGATCAGCTTTATGTTGTTTGTGAAGAAAATGGTGTAATTGCTCATTATGATCCAATTAATGACACTGTAATATATGATGAAGCTGCTACGAAAAGAGGAATTGCACAAACAGATTCTATTATTTATGTAGACTACGAAACAAACCTAGGAGCATATGATGTAAAGAATATGGTAGCGGTTGATGATTCAATTATTGCAGCTGGTTATTATGCTTCGGGAGCATTAGACACTTTGAATTCTGAGTTCTACATCACTTCAACCGATTTTGCGTCTTATGGATTAAGTGAAGTATATTCATTAATGGGTTCACCTGTTACATCTTTCGATGTAAATGTTTCGCCAGAAGCAATTGATATCGATTACAAAACAGGAAACTATGGACCGATTGCTATTGATGACTATGTTGCTTTTGGTGGTTACGGTTACATAACCGTGCTGAATAATGATTTTGATCCTAATGGAGATATATTAAGTATATCTATTCTTGATTCAGCTAAAAATGGTGAATTGGTAATTGATAATGACAGTATTTTGTATACACTAACTCTTTTGGAAACAGATTATATGGATTCATTGCAATATAAAATATGTGATGGATCAATTTGTGATAGCGCATGGGTGTTTCTTAATATAGATGGTGTAGGAATCGAAGCAATTTCTAAAAATCAAGTTAGTGTTTTCCCAAATCCAACTAATGGTTTGGTGAAAATTAAGGGAATTGATAATGGAACTTACACTGTTCTAGATATCAACGGAAGCATAGTTGCAAACGGGGACCTTAAAGGACGTTCTTCTGTTGATATCTCGAATCAACCAAGTGGTGTTTATTTTGTTAACGTGTTAACAGCTAGAAAAACTTCTACTGTTAAGTTAATAAAACTGTAGTTGAGAACTGCTACACTAATAGCATTCATGGCACCCTTGTTGAGTTTTGCTCAACAAGGACCACATGCTCCAGCAGCCGAACAACTGGGTTCTACTGCAATAAAGAACAGCTCATACACAATTATTGATTGGGCTAAGTCGTGCACAGCAGTTAGAGGATATCAAGATGTTTCAGATTCTTCTTTGGGATTAGCATTTGTTGGTGATCAATCGGCAGGCGAAGGTGCTTCTGATGGAAGTGTTTTTAGTCTTGGCGATGGAGGCGTTGCGACTTTAATATTCGATCAACCTATACAGAATACAATCGGTGCTGACATCGCTGTTTACGAAAACAGTTTTAGTGACGATTTTCTGGAACTTGCTCATGTAGAAATTAGCTCAGATGGAATAAATTATTTTCGATTTCCTTCAGTATCATTAACTAATACTGATACTCAAGTAAATGGATTTGGAACATTAGATCCAACTAACATTTATAACCTAGCTGGTAAATACAGAGCAACCTATGGTACGCCTTTCGATTTTCAAGAGCTAGATTCTGTAGTTGGATTAAATATAGATTCTATTTCCTACGTAAGGGTAATCGATGTTATTGGCTCAATTGACTCAACTTTCTCAAGTTTCGATTCTCAAGGAAACATAATTAATGATCCTTGGCCAACTGCTTTTGCTAGTTCAGGCTTTGATTTAGATGCTGTGGCTGCTTTGGGAGATGTAACTGGCGTTAAACAGTTCCAAGCTTCAAATACTCGACTTCAAGTTTTCCCAAACCCTACGATAAATATATTAAACATCCAGAGCAGGGTGGAAGCCTATGGTATTTACACTCTTTCTGGAAACTTAATTAAAAAAGGGACAACGCTTAGACAGACTATTTCGATACAGGAATTAAGTTCTGGAGTTTATTTCATTGAATTGGTGTTGGGAGATGAAACCGTAACTCAACGTTTTGTTAAGCTCTAAACCGGCAATATTATTATTCTTACTGGGCAGCATTCCAGGACTTTGTATTAGTCAAAAGCTTACCGATACAATTGCCATTTCTGAGTTTGAAGTCGCAGCCACTAAAGTTTCTGTGGAAGCTCCGTACAAAAAGCAAATTCTAGATTCGTCTATTTTGGGCCACTACCAATTTGGTAAGCTATCTGATATGTTACTAAACGAAACTCCTGTTTTTGTTAAGTCATACGGCAGTGGTTCTTTGGCTAGCTTGTCAATAAGAGGTACAGGAGCTTCTCATACTCAGTTGTTCTGGAACGGTATTTCGATTACCTCTCCAATTTTAGGTCAAAATGATTTTTCATTACTACCTAATACAACGTTTGATGAAGCAGAAGTCCATTATGGATTGAGCAGCTTAGAAGATGGGAGCGGAGGACTGGGTGGTGCGCTTCAGTTAAATAACTTAGAAAATTGGAATAACAAATTAACGGGAGTTATAAACATTGGGTTAGCAAGTTTTGGGAACTATTCCGGGAATGGAAGAGTTGATGTTGGTAACGAAAAATTCCAACTTCAGTCAGGTTTCTCTGCAAATTCTGCTAAAAATAATTTTGAGTACACCAATATTGCAGTTGAAGGGAATCCAAAAGAAAAACAAGAGAATGGGGAGCTCACTCAATTCAACTTCTTCCAAAACCTGTATTATAAACCTAGTAAGTCTAATACGATTTCGCTGAAATACAATTACCTTAATAGCGATAGAAACCTTCCTAAGCTGTTAACATCTGCACAATCTACTCAAAACCTTAAAGACGATTCCTTTCGTAGTTTATTAGAGTGGTCTAGAATTAAATCTAAATCATTATTAAGTATGAAGTTTGCTTATTTATATGAACGTCTAAGATATACAGATTCTTTATCCGATTTAAATACTAAGTTCGAAATCAATTCGGTTCGGTCGCAGGTTAAGTACAAATATGATCTGCTGGGTTGGTTTATTCAAGCAACATTCAATGTCGATCTAGATAATGCTGTCTCAACCAATTATTCAGATGAAATTTTACAAACCAAATTATCGGGAATGGTTTCTGTTAGAAAAAAAGTAGCAGAGCGGCTGTTGATTTATGGTTTAGTTCGTGAAGATGTTTTAGGCAGCAATATATCACCCCTGCAGCCTTCTTTAGGTTTAAACTATGAAGTGCTAAAAGGCATGTATATTAAATTAAATGGAGCGAGGAGCTATCGTTACCCTTCATTTAATGAGTTGCACTGGAACGGTGATGGCTCCGTAGGGAATTTAGATTTACTACCTGAATCTGGTTGGAACGGAGAATCAGGACTAACGATTCAAAAATCAATTAAGGAATTAATTACTGTGTCATCTGAAATTACTGGGTTTTATTCAAAAATTGAAAATTGGATATTATGGACACCAGATACAATATCAGGCTCTTTCTGGACAACAGAAAACAAGCAAAAGGTGGAGAATAAAGGATTCGAGACTAGCTTATCAATAAAGTATAAATCAAAAGGATTACGACTTGATGCAAACATGTTTTATACATATACATCCTCCATTGATGAAGAAACGAGAAAACAGTTAATTTACGTTCCGTTGCATTCATACAAACTGAATTTTTCGGCTTTGTATAGGAAGTTTGAAGCAAGGTTTAATTACAATTTTACTGATAAACGATACATTGCCACAGATAATAACTGGTACATGCCAAATTATTCACTTTCTAGTCTTTCGATTGGAAAGCAAGTATCTTTAAATAAAAACAAGCTCTTGGTGAGATTCTCTATTCATAATTTATTCGATAGACAATATCAAGCAATTGCTTGGAGGCCAATGCCAGGAAGGAATTATGTTTTGACACTCCGCTACGATTTTAATAAATGAGTAAGATTGGATACATATTTGTTTTAGTTGTTTTACTCGTAAATTGCAATAAGGAAAGAGAAATCGGGCCACAATGTGTTGAATGTCCTAACGATTCGCTAAATTTAAATGTAGAAACAAAGCTTTTTTTAGTAAATGAAGGTAATTTTGGATGGGGCAATGCTAGCCTGTCTCTCTATGACATCGAAAGCAGTACCGTTCAGAATCAAATCTACCAAACTGCTAATGATGAAAATTTAGTTGGAGATATAGCAATGTCTCTTGAGACAATTAACGGCAAGGGGTATTTGACTGTCAATAATTCTGATCAAGTTGTGATTATTGATTTGACCACTTTCAAAAAAATAGGTGAAATTAATTCTGTAAGCTCTCCACGTTTTATTAAACAGGTAAGTGAAAGCAAGGCCTATCTAACTTCTCTATATGGCAATAAAATCTACGTCATAGATTTGGAACTCGATTCTGTTGTTTCAACGATCCAAACCGGAGGTTGGAATGAGGATTTAGTATTATATAACGAAAGGATATTTACAGTGAATCGTGATTTAGATATGATACAAATTGTTGATATTACTACGGATGTCATAATTGAAACGGTTAACATAGGAAAATCTCCGAATAGCATATTATTAGATATGAATAATCAATTGTGGGTGCTTTGTGATGGTGGATTTGAAGAAGAAAAAGCTGAGCTTATTAGTATATCTACTTCAGATTTTTCTATACTAACAATATTCCAATTTGAAGATGTTCAAGATTCTCCTCGAAATTTAGAAATTAATGGAGATAGTTCAACCCTTTATTTTATTAACCAAGGCATAGCGGCAATGAGTATTTTAGACAGTGTTTTATCAGCTTCTGTTATAGTTGATCAAGGCAATAGAACGTTTTACGGACTAGGAATTGACCCAAAAACAGGGGATATTTATATCTCCGATGCAAGAGATTATGTGCAGGACGGTCAAATATATCGTTACACATATGATGGGTTAGAAATCGATAATTTTAAGGCAGGTATTATTCCAGGAACGTTTACTTTTTATTCGAAATGAAAAAACGCGCATTAATTATGTTTTGGAGTGTAGGAAAAGATTCTGCATCCGCTTTGAAACAGCTGAATGAAAAATTAATCTTTGAATTTCTAAAGCTTGGATATTAAATAATTAGTTGTCATCTCGATACTGAATTTTACTAAACATGATATAGTTTAATTAATTGATAAAACAGCATAGTGGATGCTTATATAATATGTTTAATTTTATTTTGAAAAATGGTGAGCTTAATACATTTTGATTAAGTGAACCTTTATTCTGAAACTCTGTTAATATACTTAGGAGATAAAACTTTTAAGGTGTTACAAATGTTTAAATGCAAGAACTTGATAATAAATGAAGACTTTTGTTGCTGCAACTTACTCCGAATAGTCTGATTTGTAGGGCTTCTCTATACTTTTTTAAACAAAAAAATATACTTTTGCAATAGGTACGCTGGCATCAAATTTGTTGGTAGATTGGGATTAAAAGTGGTTTCTATAATCTATATATTATCAAAAATAAAGTCATTTGGTCTAAGGGCTTTGCTACTTATTTTAGTTGGCTTTGTAAGTCTGAGTTGCTTTGCGCAAGGCCAATATATTTTATTTGTTGACGGAACAGTAAAAGAAGGAAAATCAAAATTAGTTGGTTCTACCGTTACGGTATATGAAGACGGTGATAAATTTGGTGCCATTGTAACTAATGCATCTGGGAAATTTGGTTTCGAATTAATGATGGATCACGAATATATTATCGAGTTTTCTAAGTCGGGTTATGTGTCGAAAAAAATCAGTGTAAGTACAAAAGGAGTTCCTGAAGATGAGGCGGAATTTGGTTTCGAGTTTGGTGGCTGGCAGGTTGGTTTATTCAAAAATATGGAAGGGCTAGATGTATCGATTCTTGACAATCCCGTAGGTAAAATATTTTATGTAGAAGCTGATAATGGATTTGATTATGACGCGAAATACACAAAATCTATTCGTCAAGAACTTGCCCAGCTTCAATCTGACTTAGCTGAAAAATTGGAAGCCCAGAAAATTGCCGAACAAAATTATAAACGTGCAATTGCCTCAGCAGATAAAGCTTTAGGTGTTTCAAATTACATAGAGGCTATTGCTAAATATACTATAGCCTTGGAAGCTAAGGTGGGTGATAGTTATGCGGCTGGCAAATTGGCCGAAGCAGAATTAAAGGCTCAAGAAGAAGATGCTGCGCAAGCAGCAGAAGCGGCAAAAGAAGATGAGTTTGACGATCTTATGGCACGCGCTGATGCTAAATTTAAGGCTAAGGATTATGATGGAGCAAAGGCTGGATATACTTCAGCGATAGGAGTAAAGCCAAACGAGAAACTGCCTAAAGATCAAATAAAGAAAATTGATGATTTACTTGCTAAAGCGGCCGAAGAGGAAAGACTTGCAGAAGAGGCAGAAGCGAAACGATTGGCTGATGAACAAGCTGCTGAAGAATCTCGTTTAAAAGCAGAAGCCGAAGAGAAAAGACTTGCAGAAGAGGCAGAAGCGAAACGATTGGCTGAAGAACAAGCCGCTGAAGAATCTCGTTTAAAAGCAGAAGCCGAAGAGAAAAGACTTGCAGAAGAGGCAGAAACGAAACGATTAGCAGATTTGAAAGCCGCAGAGGAAGAACGCTTAGCCAAATTAGCAGCTGATCGGATAGCGGCTGAACAGAAAGAGGCAAAAGCTGTTCAAGAAGAAGAGGAGCGCTTAGCTGAAGCAGCAGCAGCTAAAGCTACGGCTGATCGGATAGCAGCTGAACAGAAAGAGGCAAAAGCTTTTCAAGAAGAAGAGGAGCGCTTAGCTGAAGTAGCAGCGGCTAAAGCAAAGGCTGATCGGATAGCAGCTGAACAGAAAGAGGCAAAAGCTGTTCAAGAAGAAGAAGAGCGCATAGCTAAAGCAGCACTAGCTAAAGCAACGGCTGATCGGATAGCAGCTGAACAGAAAGAGGCAAAAGTTGCTCAAGAAGAAGAAGAGCGCATAGCTAAAGCAGCCGCAGATAATGCGGAAACAAATAGGTTAGCCAAAGAAGCAGTAGATAAAGCAGAAGCTGATCGGTTAGCATTAATTAAAGCAGATCAAGAAACTGCGCGCCTGAAATCAGCAGAAGCGGAAGCAACCGTGGAAGCTGAACGTTTGGCACGATTGGATAAAATTTCATCTGAGCAATACTCTTTATCAGAATATAGGGATGTTATTGATAAAGCAGATTTACACTACAATTTTAAAAAATATGAAGCGGCTCTTACTGAATATCAAAATGCATTAGCAATGAGACCGGATCAAGATTACCCAAAAGAACGAATTAGTCTCATAAAAAAAATGATAGGAATACAGGCAAACAAAGAAATTTTAGCTCAAGAAAATCAAGAAATTCAGCAAATATCAATTGAAGATTTTAAAAATGACATCGCTAAAAAATATCCAGAGGGTATTACTGAGGAAGTTGAAACTCTAGGAAATAAAACGATTACCAAGCGATATGTTGTTAAGGACAATCGTGGTGATGAGTATAAAATGATTAAGCATAATTGGGGTGGTAAGTTTTTTTTTAAAAACGAACAACAGATAACAGAGCTTATTTGGAATGACGAAACGGAACACTAAAACCCGTAACCAATATTAAACCCTAAACTAAATTTTATTGGACCAGAATAAGTTTGTGGAAGCGCTAAATCAGATGGATTGATAATTAGAATTTGTGTACGGGAATATCTTTCGCTCCATTCGTTTTGTTTATATCCAATTCCAGTGAATACATCAATAGCAAAATTGCCAAGAAAAGCCTGTGCGCCAATAAGTAAGCTTGCGTTAAATTGTGTTGCTCGTATCCAAATATCATACACCTGAAAGTACTGCATATATATTTTAGCTGAAGAAAACGAAACATGGGGAGAAATATAAAATCCTTGAGGAGCCATGTATTCCGAAGTATTTAATTTATCACCGAATTGCGAGAAATAATATTTATGATTTGTTTGAAGCCTATAACCTCTAACGATGAACTTTTGTTGTAATCCGTTATTTAGATTGTTACCCGATTCTAATAAAGAAAGAAATGGACTTTTTCCTAAATATGAAAAGCCAATTTGAATTGACTGATTTTTACTAACAACGCACTCTGCAATTAATCTATACTCAGATGTTAATGGAATAACCCCTGCCAAAATTGAAAACGGATTTCCTTTTACTATTGTCCTAACTTTATGAGGAGTATTATCAATCTTCCAGCTTTGAGAAAAACAAAAATTCGTTGATAGTAATATTGACGCTATGAGGATTTTGGTTTTCAAAACGAAAGTCTTGCTTCAGGTTTGGAAGTTAATGGGGCAAATTTTTTCTCTTTGTACTTGTACATTCCAACAATGCCAATCATGGCGGCATTGTCGGTGCAGTATTCAAATTTCGGAATAAAAATAGTCCAATTATTTTCTGTACCTAATTTTTGTAATGCCGCCCGCAAACTAGAATTAGCAGAAACACCGCCCGCTATTGCAATTTCAGATATGCCAGTTTCAAATGCAGCCTTTTGAAGCTTGTCTAACAATGTTGAGACAATAGTGTGCTGAATTGAGGCACATATATCGTAAAGGTTCTCATCAATAAAATTTATATTTTCTTTGATCTCTTGTCGAATAAAATATAAGAAAGCTGTTTTTAAACCACTAAAACTGAAGTTTAGTTTATCAACCCTGCTTTTTGGAAATAAATACTTTAATTTATTTCCTTTTGATGCGTATTTATCTACTAATGGCCCACCAGGATATGGTAATCCTAGAATTTTAGCAACTTTATCAAATGCTTCGCCAGCAGCATCGTCTAGTGTTGTGCCAATAACTTCCATTTTTAAGGGCGAGTCAATACGAACAATTTGAGTGTGTCCACCAGAAACTGTAAGGCATAAAAATGGAAATTTAGGTTTACTATTTTCCGCATTGTTTCCATCAATTTGATGCACTAAAATATGTGCTTGCATATGACTAACTTCAATCAATGGAATTTCTAACCCAGCAGAAAAACCTTTTGCAAAAGAACCCCCGACAAGCAGAGAGCCCAATAAACCCGGCCCTTTCGTGTAAGCAATAGCATCAAAATCTTTTTTAGATACCCCGGCTTCGTTTATCGCAAAGTCAACAACAGGGATTATGTTTTGTTGATGAGCTCTAGAAGCTAATTCAGGAACAACACCACCAAATTCTTTATGTATCTTTTGAGTGGCAACAACATTCGATAATACTTTATGGTTTTTTAGCACAGCTGCAGAGGTGTCATCGCATGATGATTCTATTGCCAATATCGTTATAGGTTCAGCCAATTGTTCTAAATTTGATAACTTCAATTAAGTTAGTTTCAAAGATATTAAAAAGTGGGTTAAAATAGCATTATGGTTAGTCGGTGTAATAATCATACTGCTCCTGTTATCCTACTCTGGGTTGAAATCATCTAAAGTGCAAACCTATGTAACGAAAAGCTTAGCTGAAAAGCTTTCACAAGAATTAAATACCGAAGTTACTATAGAAGGTGTTGAGATCAAATTAATTAACTCGATTGTTCTCGAAGGCCTATTAATAAAAGATTTACATAAAGATACTTTGCTTTATGTTAAATATTTCTCTTTAGATGTTTCTAACTATAATTTGGACAGCAATTATTTTAATATTTCGAAAGTTGAATTGCGAAATACAGCTTTCTATTTAAAGAAATACTTAGGTGAAGACGAATTGAATCTTCAATTCATAATTGATCATTTTACTGCAGTAGATACTGCAGCAAAGGTCGATAGGTGGTATATAGATGGGGAGAATCTAACGTTAAATAATATCCATTTTAAGTATCAAGATGAGAACAGCACAGACACAATTATTTCTGGAATTGATTTTAAAAATTTAGATTTATTTGTCCGCAATGGTTCTTTCCTGGAAATGCATGTTATAGGAGATACAATTACTGGAAAAATTGAAGATTTAAATGTTGTAGAAAAAAGTGGTTTCGAAGTAAATAAATTGACAGCGATTACTAGTATTAGCCATGTCCACACCGCTATTAATGAATTACATTTGAGAACAACTTCATCCGAAGTTATTGGCGGCTTGAATTTTAGCTACAACAAATACGAAGATTATTCTGACTTTATCAATAAAATTCAAATAGAGTCTCATTTAGATTCTACAAAATTAAACATTTCTGACATCGCATATTTCTTGCCAGTCCTCAATGGTGCAGACCAAGAAGTTATAATCTCATCGGACTTTAAAGGCAGCATAAATAGCTTTGTTCTTGCGGATATTGATATTGCATACGAAAAATTTACTAAAATAAGTGGAGAAATACAGGTTGATGGATTGCCAAATATTAAAAGCACTAACATTCATTTTGATGATATAAAGCTAGCAACTCATTATTCAGATTTAGAAAAAGTACAAGTACCACCCTATGGTCAAGATAAATATATTGAGTTGCCAAATGAGTTTAAAGAGCTAGGTTTAATTACTTTTAATGGAGATTATAACGGCCTCATTTCCGAATTCGAGTTTAATGGTAAGTTTAATACTCTGCTAGGAACAGTAGGCGCCAAAATAGAGTGCACTGAGAGTGAGCAAAAGGCTATTAACCATTATAATGCAAGAGTTTATGCTATTGATTTCGACCTCGGTAAATTGTTAGGAAGTTCTGATGTTGGCTCCGCAACTTTTGACTTTGAGCTTTACGGATCAGGTCTAGATCCAGACAAGATAAGTGCCAATATACTTGGTGAAGTAAAATCTATTGAATTGTTAAATTATGTTTACTCAGATATTGAATTAGATGGAGATATCTCAAACAGCAGATTTACTGGACATACTGTTGTTGATGATGAAAATGCGTTTTTACGGTTTGATGGTGTAATAGATTTTGAGACTAAACTTCCTAAATTTCAATTCACAGCAAATATTCAAAATGCCAACTTAGGTGCACTTAACATTGCAACCGATTCTTGTAATTGTAATGTTTCAAGCTTTATTACAGCTGACTTTAAAGGAATTTCTGTAGACGATATTGAGGGATATATTGGATTATATAAAACTGATTATCACCAAAATGATAAACAGCTAGTGATTGATGATTTGGAGCTATTTGCATCTCGCGATAGTGTTTCTAGAACAATAAAATTAGTTTCAGATATGATTAATGGTAAAATTGTTGGGAATTTTAAAATGGCTGATATAAAACAATCTATTAGCCACATGATAGACCAATCTTTGCCAGCATTTTTTAAGGAAGAAGTTAAATCTCCTGATCCAGTCTATTTCAGTTATGACATTGCGGTATCGAGGACGCAAGGAGTAACGGATATATTTCTTCCATCGCTTGACATAATTGAACCATTAATTATTTCAGGAAATCTTGACTCACGCGACACTAGTTTTGTTCTCACAGTTATGAGTAATCAGTTACAATATTCAAATGCTACAATTAATAATTTCAGTACAGAAGTATTAAGCGATCGCGGAGTGCTTAAAACGAATATTGGTTCCAATAAAATATTGGTTGGTGATAGCTTAGTTTTTTTAAATTATAAGTTTTTCGCCAAAGGTGTTAATGATCTTTTTCTTTTTGAATCATCTTTTGATAATCAAGATTCTAATCTAAACTATGCTAATATAGGGGGAATGTTATTGCTTGAGAGTCCCAGTAAATTTAACTTTGGTTTAACTAATTCAGATGTATCGATTGATGGATTGCACTGGAAATTAAAAGAGAACAATTCAATCAACATTGACTCTACAAGTATTACTGTAAATAATTTTCAATTACAAAATGCTGCGCAGATGATAATTATAGAAGGTAAGCTAACCGAAAATCCTGAGGATAAAATATTGTTATCGGCTGATAACGTTAAGTTAGAAACTTTTGACAAATTTTATAAAGGGACTGGACTCTCGCTGTTTGGCATTGCAAATGGTAATGCGGTCTTTTCAGATCCCTACAATGAGCTTATTTTTTC
>CAJQPE010000025.1 GCA_905480125.1 uncultured Flavobacteriales bacterium
GAAAGATCTTGAATCGCATCACCATCAGGCTTTCTTAGTATTTGATATTCCTCGAAAATAGCATCCCAATTATCTCCGTGTTTATCCATTATTTCTGCCAAAATAGAGCAATCTTCAAAACCGCTATTCATTCCTTGCCCATAAAACGGCACAGTAGCATGCGCTGCATCGCCCATTAAAGCAACTTTCCCCGAAGTCCAAGGATAACATCTAATAATTGCAAGTGATGATAAGGGATGGTCTCCCCAAGCAGCTCCTACGGAAGGCATCATCTCATAAAAATCCGGAAATGTCTCCTTAAAAAAAGTATTAACCTTTTCTTTGGAAGTAAGCGCCTCAAATGAATTCTCACCTTTTGAAGGCATGAAGAGCGTACATGTAAAAGACCCCTCTTCATTTGCCAAGGCAATTAACATAAATCGTCCTCTTGGCCATATATGAAGTGCATTCTTGTCTAATTTATAAGAGCCATCTTCATTTGCAGGAAGCAATAATTCTCTGTAACCATCTTCGATAAAACGCTGTTCGTAGTTAAATTTATCCAATTTTTGCATGGACTTGTATCTAACCGCAGAAAAAGCTCCATCACAGGCGAAAATTAAATCGGATTTAACTTCTGTCTCTACACCTGTTTCAGAATTTTTCAAATATGTAATCCCATTCTCTAAATCTACATCGACACAATGCTCATTGTAAAATATTTCAGCTCCTCCGACATTTTCAGCTATATCCATCATCCTAGCGTTTACACCTCCTCTAGAAATTGAATATATAGCTTGACCATCTTTTCCATAAGGTTGAGCTGTAAGTTTCCCTTCTATATCGTGCATAATTCTGCCGGTCATAGGAATAGCAATTTCTCGAATCTGATCTCCTACACCGACCTTATCTAGAGCTTTCCAACCCCTATCTGATAGAGCTAAATTAATAGACTTTCCTGCTGAAATATTAGCTTGTCTTATATCTGGTCTTCGCTCAAAAATTTTTACATTATAGCCTGCTTTAGACATATAAACCGACCAAAGTGAGCCAACTAAACCAGCGCCGATAATTGTTACTTGTTTACTCATATTGTTTTAATTTGATAGTTTAACAAAGAAACCAAAAAACCTTTGCTGCTGCACAAGATTTAGACTTTTACTCCAAATACACAAATATCATCTATTTGATCAAAATCGCCTTTCCAATTTTGAAAAAACGCACTAAGCAACTGTTTCTGCATTTCCATTTCCTCAAAGGCATTCTTAACAATAAGATTTTTGAACGCCTTGTATTTTAATTTCTTTCCTTTTAAACCCCCAAACTGGTCGGGATATCCGTCAGAAAAAAGATAAAAAGAATCACCTTTGTTTAGCTGAATCGAATTGTTTACAAATTCATTCATCTCTGTATAATAAGATATTGGTTCCTTATTAGGTTTAATTTCCTCTATATCGTCATCGTCTTTTCTAACAATCCACAAAGGATTATTCGCACCTGCCCAATCAGCCTGCCCATTTTGTAGGTCAAGTTTTATTAATGAGATATCCATACCATCTTTACTAGCTTGTTCATCTTCACTTTGGTTTAATTCGATGATTATTCTCGCACGCAATTGGGTCAACAAATCTCCTGGAGAAATACCATGGTTATCATTTAAGATGTCATTAAGCAATGAAATCCCAAGCATACTCATCAGGGCTCCTGGCACCCCATGGCCAGTGCAATCCGCAACTGCCAAATATAACATGCCATTAATTTCCTTTACCCAATAAAAATCTCCAGATACAATGTCTTTTGGTTTAAATAGAATAAAATGCTGTGGAAGCTTCTTGCTCTCATTCTCTTCGATTTTCATTATCGCTTTTTGGATTCGCTCTGCGTAGGTGATGCTGTCTATAATTTCTGTATTTTTTACTTTTATTTCGTCTCTCTGTTTTTCTATTTTAAGTTTCTGATATTTCTCCTTTTTAAACCTTTGAAACAGCAGAATAAAAAATACGATTATTACAAGTAAACCAACTAAAGTTGCAATAATTATTGCCTTCTGGAGTTCGTGCTTCGCCTTGGCGATTATCTCCTTCTTCTCTTGTTCCTTTTGAATTTCTAGTTTCTCCTGATTGTGAACAAATTGCATTTCTGTTTTCACAATTTCATTTTCAATCTTATTACTCAGTATCGAATCTTCTACCGCTTTCTTTACCATTTGGTATTTAAATGCCAATTCATACTTCTCTAGCGTCTTATATATTTCGACTAAATGACCCGCAGCTGCTACTATTCCCTCTTGATAATTATTGTTTTCAGCCATTCTTAAAGACCTATCTACATAATATATTGCAGAATCTTTTTGACCACCTCTAAATAATTCATGACCAATAATACCGAGTTCCCAAGATATGCCAGTGGAATCTCCGACATCAGTATAACAACGTAAACTTTCCCTATACTTATTTATTGCTATATCAATATTACCGCTTGTTTTCATTAAAATATTTCCAACATTATGCGCCGCTGCGCCTATTCCATAAACGTTATTTAGTTTTGAATGTATTTTATAGGCCTTGGTGTAGTAGTTTAATGCCGATTCATTTCTTTTTAATTTTTCCTCTAAAGATCCAATATTCATATATGTCCAGGCCAACCCTTCCTCGTAACCGAGTTCTTGTTTAATCTTAATACTTTCATTGTAATAGTTTAAGGCAAGTCCATACTCTTCTTGATCATAAAGCATTGAACCAATATTATTCAAAGAAGAGGACATCCCTTTTTTGTAACTATTCATCCTATGAAGAGCCAAACTTTCTTGGTAATATTTAAGAGCTAATACTCTATTACCTTCGTATTCTAATTGTAGACCTTTATTGTTTAATGCATATCCTTTGTACTTGTTGTAAACAAAAGCTGCTGAAGAATCTGAATTTGGCAAATGGCTATTAGCAAGCTCTAAAGCTAATTCATTGTATCTTGGCCAAATAGCAAAGTCATAGGTATTATCTACAATTTCACTTAAAATTCTAATCCTAACTGTATCGTCTATTTTTGATTCTAGTGCTTGTTTCAAATTTTTCAAAAGACTATCTGATTCGGCAAAAGAATTTACAGAACAAAAAAGAAAAATGAAACTATAGAAATACCTAGTTTTCAGCACCAATTTTTAGAGGCATTTAAACTAATAACTATTGAACAATTATTTTTTGATTATAGATTTTATTATCAATTAAAAGTTCTACGAAATAAATTCCACTATCGTAATCTGATACATCAATTCTAATCTGATTTCCTCCTAAATGAGATTCTGTATTAACGACTTCCACCATTTGTCCCAGGCTGTTGGATATATTTACTGTGGTTGTTTCGTTTTTTAACATTACAAAGCTAAGATTCACATATTCTGAAGATGGATTTGGAGAAACTAACAATGGCTGAACTGAAAATTCCTTATATGATTTAGTGCTGGTGAACAAATGATTTGGGAAGGTTCCATCTGCAACGATAGGATCTACTTCTATAGAATTGGCGGCTTGATAAACCTCTCTACCTAACGCCATACTTTGCACGAATACAACTACTTTCAGATTATTGAAATCTTCGACTGAATGTTCATTATTATGGTTTATTGCATCATCTGCATCGGCAGGAAGTCTATAATTTCCTTGAAATTTATAGTCAATATTATAGCTTAATACGGTATCCGCCGAAATTGTTCCCAAGATAAAATCACCAGTACTAGTTGGGAGTACTTTCTTCATTACATCAAAAAATTCTGTTTCTCCATTCGTTTTTACATTATTTTCTGTTCTAGATTCATTAATCATTATATATACTCTATGAATAGGATCGACATAATCCTGATGCGCAGTTACCTCGACTTGAATATGGACTTTTTGACTATCCGCTTCAATTGAATGAATCGCTTCAATTGTCATATAGGATAACCCTGTATTGTTAGCATCCATATCTCCTTGAGTATAACTCGAGCCATTATAATTAATTGCATTTACAAATAAGGCCGGAACAGAACTTACACTATAAACATTCTTTCTTGCACTGCCTTCGTTAGTGTAGTATGGATCGCCTGTACCTGGCCAACTCATTTGATATTTAACAACTGCAAACTCTCCGTCATTTATTGGATCTTGAAATATGGGAGTTAAGTTGTCATTAGCCGGAGCGCATGGCGGACAAGTAGAAGAGGTAAATAACTCATAAAAAGGAAGTTTAGGTACGGCCGTTTGCGCAAAAATAGAATTGGAGATAGCAACAATTCCAATCAGAAATACATACTTTTTCATTATCGTTGGGTTTTGCAACTAAAGTAAGAATTTAAACCTAATTCATCTAATGTAAATATCGTTTAAGATTATAACTCCTAAAGCCTTACTCCCATGATACAAACATCATCAACTTGCTGATAATCTCCCATCCAGCTAGTGAAATGATTTTCCAATTCTTTTTTGTGAAATCCAATCGGCCTTTCTTGTAGTGAAATTAGTAGCTTTTTGAACGATTTATATTTAAATTTCTTGCCTGCTTCTCCTCCAAATTGATCTGCGAACCCATCACTAAACAAGTAAAATATATCACCTTTTCCAAGTTGAACTTGGTTGTTTTGAAAAGGCTGGGCATACTCAAAATAACCAATAGGCTGCCGATCTCCCTTAATTTCAATAATTTCTTGCTCTCCAGATTTTAAGACCCAAAGTGGATTGTTAGCCCCTGCCCACTCCGCTTTCAATGTCTTTAAATCGATTCTTATGAGAGAAATATCCATCCCGTCTTTGCTTTCTCCCTCGCCACCAAACTGGCTCAATTCCTGAGTGATTTTGTCTCGCAAACGATCCAATATTTCCGCGGGAGACAAAAGCTCCATTCCTTGATTAATTTCATTCAAAAAAGAACTACCTAACATGGTAAGCATGGCCCCAGGAACACCATGACCTGTGCAATCAGCAACTGCGACATACCAATAATTTTCTTTCTTTAATGCCCAATAGAAATCTCCACTCAAGATATCTTTTGGTTTGAAAAAGATAAAATGTTCTGGGTGGTTATTTGAAATATTTTCTTCCGATTTCAACAATGCGTGTTGAATTCTCTGAGCATAATGTATGCTATCTATAATTTCTTTGTTCTTTTCGTCTACAATACTTTTTTGATTTGCTAACTCTTCGTTTTTCTCTTCTATCAGCAGTTTTTGCCTATTAGTAATTTTTAAGCGATTATAGATTACATATGAAAACACTATCACAATTAATAAACCCGCAATAGAAAAATAGTTGACAAGTTGGTGTCTTTTTTGCTTTGCATCTGCCACCAAAAGCTGTTTGTCGTGTTCAGCTGCAGCAATAGCATTTTGTTTTTCAAACTGATATTGCAATTGTTGTTTTTCTGTTTTTCTTTCAGTTTCAATATTCTTTAAACTGTCTCTCATCGAAATAAACAATTGCTGCATCTCTAGAGCCTCCTTCCAGTTTTCTTGTTCGAGATTAATTCGAAATAACAATTCAGCTGCATTTTTCACAGAAGACGGTTGGCCCATTTTTTGGCCAATAGCCAAAGCCGAGTCCCCGTATAATTTCGCATTAGATATGTCCCCTTCTTGCAACAATAACACTCCAATATTGTCCTGAACTAATGAAATTCCACTTTGCAAGTCTACCTTGCGAAACAAACTCAAAGCCGCGATAAACTGCTCAAGCGATTCTTGTGGCCGTTCTGTCTTCATATATATATAACCTAAATTACTAAGTGAGTTCGCTGCTCCCTTTAAGTTGTTAATTTCAAAATCAAGTTCATAACTTCTTTCGAAATACTCCTCTGCCTCATCTATCGCTCCATTGTTAAAATAGATTCCAGCTATATTGTTTAACGAAAGAGAAATGCCCCTCTTATCTCCAATCTCCTCGTTAATTTTCAATCCTTGGTTAAAGTTATCTAGGGCCTCATCGGTCATTCCTTGATCCATGTATATAGAACCAATATTATTCAAGGAGGTAGCAACACCTTTATCGTTGCCAATACTTTCATCTATTTTTAAACTTTGTTCGTAATAATCCAAAGCAAGAGGGATATCTCCAAACTCTTTAAAATAATAACCTTCATTATTCAAAGCCTCTGCAAGAATACTTTTGAGCTTGACAATCAGTTTATCATTATCCGCTGCGGAATTTAAAAGCTGTTTTTTTACCAATTCTAACACTAACCTATTATACTTTGGCCATACGTTGTCATTCCAACACGCTTCAACAAGCTGGATCAAAATATCGAGCTTAACAGTATCTATTGTCGCCTTATGATAGTTAGTAATATTAGTGTCTAACAATAGCCGGTCAGCCTTAGTTAGCTCAGAAAGTTCTAACCCAGTAATTAAATACCTTGTAGAGTCTGCATATTGTGCGTTTAAATTATGTACGAACAAAATAAAAATCAGGAGCAATATTTTTTTTATGACCACCATTTATAAAGCCGCACTTAAAATATTGCCAAAATGATATACATCTTCAAAAGAATTATACAATGGAACTGGGGCTAATCGAATTACATTCGGCTCGCGCCAATCAGCAATTACTCCTTCTTTCATTAAGTGATCAAATATTGGCCTTCCGTAACCGTTTGCCACAATAGATACTTGACATCCACGCTCATTCCATGATCTTGGGGTGATATTCTCTAATCCTTTGACTTTGGGATTAGTAAATCCTTTTTGGGTATTAATATCTTCAACGACAAATTCCAAATACCCTGAAAGTTGTTTTTGTTTTTTCAGCAAAGCTGCCATTCCTACTTCATCGAAAATATCAACTGACGCTTTATGAGCTGCCATGGTTAACACGGGGGCATTACTCATTTGCCAAGCTTCGGCTGTTTTCATTGGCTTAAAGCCTTTTTCCATTAAAAATCGAGTTTCTTTCTCATGACCCCACCAACCAGCGAAACGGGGTAACTCAACATTATTACAATGCTGTTCGTTGACATAAATTCCAGATACACCCCCTGGACCAGAATTCATGTATTTATAAGAGCACCAGCAAGCAAAATCAACATTCCATTGATTTAAATCGAGCTTAATATTACCGGCAGCATGGGCTAAATCGAATCCCACGTTTGCTCCAACCTTATGTCCTGCAAGGGTTATAGTTTGCATATCAAAAACTTGACCAGTGAAATAATTAACTCCTCCAAACATAACAAGAGCAAGAGAATCCCCTGCTTCCTCAATTGCTGTGTATATATCTTCATGGTTAATTGTATGTTCCCCTTCTCGCGGAGCAATCTCAACTATTGCAGCTTCTGGATTAAATCCTGCACATTTTACCTGCATCTCCAAGGCATATTGGTCAGACGGAAACGCTTTTGCTTCGCAAATAATCTTATACCTTTCCTTTGTTGGACGATAAAACGAAACCATTAATAGATTTAGATTTACGGTAAGATTATTCATTACAACAACTTCCTTCGGTTTTGCTCCAACAATTTTAGAAATAGGTTCGGCAAATATTTCGTGGTAGTGCATCCAAGGATGCTTTCCTTTAAAATGACCTTCTACTCCCCAATTCGCCCATTCATCGAGCTCTACTCCGATATATGCTTTTGTCTTTTTCGGTTGAAGACCGAGTGAATTTCCTGTAAAGTATTTCACCTCTTTTCCCTCGATAACAGGAATATAAAACTCACTTCGCCAATTTGCCAAAGGATCTATACTATCCATTTCTTGAGCAAACGCTATGGTATTATGGTAATTTCTAGTCATTTTATCTATTTTCGCGATCGAACCAAAAGTAGGACAAAACATGAACCGAACAAAGTCTAATGAACTGTATCGAAAAGCAGTAAAATTGTTCCCGGGAGGTGTGAATTCTCCAGTTAGAGCTTTTCAGTCTGTTCAAGGAAATCCAGTATTTATTGAAAAAGGATACGGAAGTAAAATAACCGATGTTGATAATAACGATTATATAGATTATTGCTGCTCATGGGGTCCGATAATTTTAGGACATGCTAATCCTATTATTGTTTCTGCGGTGAAAACTGCAATCGACAAAGGAATGAGTTTTGGTGCGCCAACAGCCTATGAAAATGAGCTAGCGCAGTTGATCCTTGACAATCACTCATACATAGAAAAAATACGTTTTGTAAGCTCAGGAACAGAGGCAGTGATGTCAGCTATTAGGCTTGCGCGTGGTGCAACAGGCAAAAACAAAATCATAAAATTTGACGGTTGTTATCACGGTCATGCGGATCATTTATTAGTTAATGCTGGATCAGGGTTAGCTACATTCGGCACATCTTCATCTGCTGGTGTTCCCGAAGCCTTTGCGAATGAAACAATTGTGCTTCCGCTTAACAACAAAGAAGTTGTAAAGAAAGCTTTCGATAATTACGAAAACGATATCGCATGCATAATTATTGAACCTTTACCAGCAAATAACGGACTACTCATTCAAGACAAAGATTACTTAGATTTTTTGCGAGAAATTACAGCAGTAAATGATTCCCTGCTGATTTTTGATGAGGTAATTAATGGTTTTAGAATTGGTTTTGAAGGCGCAGCAGGACTTTATAATATTCAACCTGATATACTTACTTATGGAAAGATTATCGGTGGTGGAATGCCTGTTGGAGCCTATGGTGCAAGTGCAGAAATAATGAGCAACATTGCGCCAGAAGGGGGAGTCTATCAAGCTGGAACGCTATCTGGTAACCCAGTGGCCATGGCTGCAGGAATTGCTCAACTAAAAGAGTGCCTAAAATCAGGATTCTATGAAGCTTTAGAAGAAAAGACTGAATATTTAACTTCTAGAATTGAATCATATGCAATAGAAAAAGGATATGAATTTCGTTTTCAAAAAATTGCTTCTATTTTTTGGATTTCTTTTAGCTATAATCAAGACATTAAAACCGCTGATGGCATTGATGCTTCAAGTATGGATAAATTCAGCATTCTACACAGTGAATTATTAGAAAGAGGTATTTATATTGGTCCTTCTGGTTACGAAGTTTCGTTTTTGTCTTCAGCTCATTCAAAGGGAGATTTAGACCATACAATTCAAGCTTTTAAAGAAAGTTTAGACATTCTTTTTGCGTGAATGAACCACGATTAATAAAAGGTTTCGATTTTCTAGCTCCGTTTTATGATGTTTTGGTTAAACTATTTTTTGGCCATTCAATATTAAAAGCCCAAACTCATTTTCTTTCGGAAATAAAAAATGCAAAAACCGTCCTTATATTCGGAGGAGGCACAGGTCGACTATTGTTAGAATGTCTTAAAATAAATAACAAAGCGAATTATTGTTATGTCGATATTTCTCCCAAAATGATTAAACAGACAAAACAAAAAACCAGTCACACTAACGTCAAATTTATTATTGGCAGCTATAATGAGATTCCTAAACAATATTTTGACATCATCATCACGCCTTTTATATTAGATTGCTTTCGCCATAATGAATTAGCAGATCAAGTTGTTTCAATGTTGAAAATAAGATTAGCTCCAAATGGAAAATGGTTGTTTAGCGATTTTAACTACTCTAAAAAGTCAACTGTAGCAAACATATTTTCAAGGATTACTATTCGTTTTCTATACTTTATATTCAACTTAATATGTGGACTAGAGATTATAAAACTGCCGGATTTTAAACAAGCTTTTAAGCAAAATAGTTTAATTCGAACAAAACATCAAGAATTCCGGAATGAACTCCTTGCCTCTTCTGTCTATTGCAATAGATAAATCAAAATGAGCTGCACGATCATCATCCCCTCAATAGCAAGTGAAAAGAAGTATTCATTTCTGCTAGAAGTTGCAAACCAAACTGCTATTGAAGCCACTAATGAGCTAATCAAAAATGTAATTCCGTTTGGTAAAAAATACCACGCTAATAGGCCGCTTAAAAACAATAGCGCAACTGCCAATTGAATCGCTTTTCGTTCTCCCAGAATGAGAGGTATTGTTTTCAATCCAGGTTTATCAATTTTCAAATCTCTAACATCAAAAGGAATTGTTATTCCTAACAAAAACAGCGATTGAATAATAAACAATAGAAATATTTTTCTGCAGGAAACTTCTGCCACTATTCCGGGCAAAACAACCACTACAACTGACACAACAATGGAAATCAAATAAATTTTTATCGAAGGCACATCCCTTAGCCGTCTATTAAAAAAAAAGGAAGTGCTATACCCTATTGATATTACTCCGCAAGGAATCAATAAAATCAACGCCTTAATAGGTATTTTAAAAACCATTGCCGTTGAGATAATTCCAGCCATGATTGTAATCCACATCAATGACCACTTATTCGCTAACGACCATTTTTGACGAAAAATTATTTTGTCAGCTGTCAGTGAGCTCAATCCCCAAACCTGATGAAATGCATAAAGCGATAATGTGGAAAAATAAGTAAATCCAACTATCCACCAATCAATAAAACATCCATATACTTTGAAAGACATTATTGACAAACACGTTACACATAACGCAACATAAATCTTACTAAAGATGAAAAAATTAAGTACTTTTTTGAACACAAACTAGTTAGTAAGCAACGCAATAGTTACCCCTATAACAGCTCCCCCTAGTGCCGATACCATTCCTCTACCCAGTCGTTTCGATCTTATCACTCTCTTGTAGCCTTCTAAGAAATATTTTTCTTTTAACAATTCTTTATCTACAACATCTTCCGGATTTATCTTCTTTGGTGGAGGAATCAATGTTGTAAATCCAAAAGCGATCACAGCGGGTGCAACAAAAATACTGGATCCTTTTATTAACAATCCAGATAAAGCACCTGTTAAAACACCATAAATTACTGTCCCCGTGCCATTAAAATGTTCAAAGGCGTAACGCTCTCCAGCCACAAAAGCACCCATTTGTTTAACTGTGTAATTCCGTCCTGCAATTGAATCTCTCTTATAAATAACCTCAGAATTACCATTAGCGTAGTCTAAGGAATATATTCTGTAGTGATCTAATACAACTACTTGGGGCTTTCCTTTCTTTGTGTATTGATAATTAACTCCCGAAGTATCAGAAGACAATATTTTGCCTTGTAATACCTTTCCACTAAGCAGCATAATTTTGTCTTGAGATACCCCGACAAAAGATGCGAAAACTGCTAAAAAAACTAATATTAATTTCATTTTAATTGCTTTAATTGTCAAAGATACAATCTTTGCCTCTACCGCTTCAATATTGTGACAATTTCATGACATAATTCAATGCTCTTAACTCAAAAAGAGTATTTATATTTGTAATTATTAATTTTAACCTATGAGTGATAAATTTATAACACGGCACAACGGTCCAAGCAAAGAAGATGTTGCAGAAATGTTGAAAACTGTAGGAGTCGATTCCATTGAGACGTTAATTGATCAAACTATTCCCAGTAATATAAGATTAAGAAACGATTTGAATATTGGAAAGCCGATGTCAGAATTTGAATACGCTGCTCATATAAACAGCCTAGGGGCGAAAAATAAAGTATTCAAATCATATATTGGTTTAGGGTATTACAACACGATTATTCCTCCTGTAGTTCAAAGAAATATATTGGAAAATCCAGGTTGGTATACTGCATATACTCCCTATCAAGCAGAAATTTCACAAGGAAGGCTAGAGGCGCTATTAAATTTCCAGACTATGGTAAGCGATCTTACTGGGATGGAATTAGCAAATGCTTCATTATTAGATGAATCTACTGCTGCTGCAGAAGCTATGATTATGTTTTACAACACTAGAAGTAGGGTGGAACAGAAGGAAGGAAGGAATAAATTTTTTGTTGCTGAAGACACTTTCCCGCAAACCATTGATGTGCTTAAAACAAGGGCAATTCCTTTAGATATTGAATTGGTAATTGCCCCACTTGAAAATATAAATTTTGATGATAATTATTTCGGAATATTATTACAATACCCTAATATAAATGGGGCTGTTTCTGACCACAGCTCACTTACCGCTAAGGCCAATGAGAACAATTGTAAAGTTGCTGTTGCCGCAGATTTATTGAGCCTTTCTCTATTAAAACCACCTGGAGAATGGGGTGCTGATGTAGTTGTTGGAAATACACAGCGTTTTGGTGTCCCTCTTGGTTATGGTGGACCACATGCAGCTTATTTTGCTACTAAAGAAGATTTCAAACGCAATATACCGGGCAGAATTATTGGTGTTTCTGTTGATAGAGATGGTAATCCTGCTATGCGAATGGCATTACAAACCCGCGAACAACACATTAGAAGAGATAAAGCCACTTCAAACATTTGTACAGCGCAAGCTCTTTTGGCAATTATGGCAGGAATGTATGCCACGTATCATGGTCCAGCTGGCATAAAAGACATTGCTGAAGAAATTCACAAAAAAACCACAGCGTTGGCTAACAGTTTATCAAAAAATGGATTCACTCAGCTAAACAAAAATTTCTTTGATACAATAACTATTGAAACTGAAAAAGCACATTCAATTCATGAAGCCGGTATTGAAGCTGAAATAAATCTTAGAATAAATGGAAATAATATTAGTATTAGTATCGACCAAACCACTACCATTAAAGATCTTAATGATATATTGGCTGTTTTCGGAGTCACAGAAGGTATAACTACTTATAATATCTCTTCGATTGATAATGAAGTTATACGAACTTCTGAGTTCTTAACGCATAGTGTTTTCAATAGCTATCATTCAGAAACTGAAATGATGCGCTATATTAAAAGACTAGAAAATAAAGACATTTCGCTAACACATTCGATGATTTCATTGGGCTCATGTACTATGAAATTAAATGCTGCAGCAGAGCTTTATCCAATTACAAATCCGAATTTCGCTAACATCCACCCATTTGTTCCTAAAGAACAAGCGGAAGGATACATAGAGGTAATTAATACTACTATTGAGTGGCTTTCTGAAATTACTGGATTTGACTCTGTATCAATGCAGCCAAATTCTGGAGCACAAGGGGAGTATGCCGGCTTGCTAGTTATAAAAGCATTTCATGAGTACAACGGAGATAGTCATAGAAATATAGCGTTAATACCACAATCTGCTCATGGCACTAATCCGGCAAGTGCTGTAATGGCAGGAATGAAAGTTGTCGTTGTTAAATGTGATGAAGATGGAAACATTA
The DNA here is from genome assembly GCA_905480125.1 of uncultured Flavobacteriales bacterium. Taxonomy (GTDB): domain Bacteria; phylum Bacteroidota; class Bacteroidia; order Flavobacteriales_G; family NORP312; genus NORP312. The sequence goes on from CAJQPE010000025.1 coordinate 13,092, forward strand.
ACCTAGCAGATCTTAACGAAAAAGCTGAAAAGCACAGCAATGAGCTTTCTTGTTTGATGATAACATACCCTTCAACCCATGGTGTTTTTGAAGAATCTGTTATTGAAGTTACAGATATCATTCACAAACATGGTGGTCAAGTTTATATGGATGGTGCTAATATGAACGCTCAAGTTGGCTTAACGAATCCTGGTAATATTGGCGCAGATGTGTGTCATCTTAATCTGCACAAAACTTTTGCCATCCCTCACGGCGGAGGTGGGCCAGGAATGGGACCAATTGGTGTTGCAAAGCACCTTACTCCATTTCTGCCAACACATTCACTTATTGAAACTGGCGGGGAACATGGAATTCCTGCCGTTTCATCTGCGCCATTTGGCAGCGCGTTAATTATTCTAATATCATACGGGTATATGAGAATGCTAGGTACGGGACTTAAGGAAGTAACATCTATCGCGATCCTAAACGCCAACTATATGAAGGAAAAGTTGAAAAACCATTATGATATTTTATATACTGGAGACAACGGACGAGTTGCTCATGAGATGATTTTGGATTGTAGAAGTTTCAAAAAAACAGCAAAAGTAGAAGTTGCTGATATTGCCAAAAGATTAATAGACTATGGGTTTCATGCACCTACAGTATCATTCCCAGTTGCTGGTACACTTATGGTTGAACCAACTGAAAGCGAATCAAAAGCAGAAATTGACCGCTTTTGTGACGCTATAATCTCTATTAAAAATGAAATCACAGAAATTGAAAATGGCGCTGCTACAGATAAGGATAACGTACTGAAGAATGCACCGCATACTGCTGCTACAGTTACTTCCGACACATGGGATCACCCATATTCAAGGGCGAAAGCTGCATATCCTCTTTCTTGGCTGTATAATAGCAAGTTTTGGGTATCAGTTAGTCGAATTGACGATGCACACGGTGATAGAAATTTAATTTGTTCATGCCCTACAATATCTGAATACGAAAAAGATGCCGTGAACGCGTAAGTTTTTATTAAGAATAACCCTAATAATAAAGACATTCAAGTTAACCTGATGTCTTGAAAAGGTGGTTTTTTTTTATTTTACAATAGAATTACTTATCTATATTAATTATGTTTGAAATATGCAAGACTTATTAACGTGTTCATGATGTATTAATTGAAGCGCTATAAGTTGAGCAAATTTTATACTTTTGCGTCCTTATTATTTTTTGACAACACGAAAACAATTAAATAACTTAATTAAACCATTATGAAAAAAATCTATACTATTGCCTTTGCGGTTTTGGCTTTTGGTACTCTTTCAGCTCAAACAAATAACACTGAGCAAATAAATTCTAAAACTAAGGCTAAGAAAGCGGAATCAAGCATTACAGTACCAATATATAAGCAGACTCCTAAACAGACAACTAAGAAGTCTAAAATTTCTACAACAGAAATTAAAGCTGTTGAAAAGAAAAAGAACGGAAAAACAGATTCTAAATAATAAAATATAAGCTATGAAAATTTTTACAAAACTATTTACGCTTGTTGCAGCCCTATTTGCTGTGCAAGCTGCAAATGCACAATGTCCTGCAGGTCAAGCACAAGTGGATATCGATTTCACAACAGACGCTTGGGGTTATGAAGTATATTGGGAAGTTGTTCCGTTCGGTGGCACATGTGGTACAGCAACGATTGCATCAGGCGGTAACGCTGCAGTTGGTTGCGGTGGCGGTGGCGCACAAGCCATAACATCTGGTGGATATGGAAACAGTTTGACTGTCAATGAGTCTATTGGCTGTCTGACACTAGGAACTCAATACGATCTTGTTATGATTGACGATTGGGGTGATGGATTAACTGTTGCTGATTTAATTATTGACGGAGTTCCTGTTTCATCATTTGAACCGACTGGATCTGATGAAACATTTACTTTTTTAGTCAATATACCTGCTAATAACTTAGTCTTAGACAGTGTTTTTTACAACGGTATTAGTGATTATACGGAAAAGGATGTGTACTTCTACCAAATTCCATTAAGGCATGCCAAATTAGATACAATGTATTTTGGTGCAGGAATCACTAATAGAGGTACTAGTGACCAAACTAATGTAACATTTTCAGTAGACGTTAACGGACCTTTTCCTTATTCTGGAAATGAAAATATAGGAACGCTATCAAATGGGGCGATTGACACACTTGACATAACCAATTATTATGCTTCAATGAAGCAGATGGGGAACTATAATTTTACTTTTTCAGTTGAGTCTGATTCTACTGATGAACTACCTAACGACAACGAATGGTCACACACAATTGCTGTAACAGATACGGTGTACGCAAGAGACAATGACAATACAGACGCAGGTTGGGCTAGTCAACTTAACCCAGCAACTAACAACTATGAAGCTGCAGAAGTTTCTTATTATATCAATGATGATGACGTTGCCTCTTCTGTTACAATTAGATTATACGACTTTTCTCAGATTACTGACGATATAGGTGCTGTCATTCAATTATATGTGGGTGATGGGAACGATCCATTATATAAATCTGCTTACCACGTTGTTGATGCTGCAGATGTTACTACAGGGCTTCTAACACTTCCATTATTATTTGATGCTAACGATGTTGCGTTAACAAGTGAAGCTGCTATACCCGCCGGATTTTATACCGCTGGTATTAGTGTTCTTAGTGGTGCTGCCATGGTTGGAATTGATCCAGACTTAGAAGCTGCTCCGCAAACACAATTTGTTAAAGTAAGCGGAACATGGTACTATAGTACTGGATCTATTTATCAAATTAGATTGAATGTAAAAACTGACCCTTGTAACTCTCTTGCGCTTAGTTCATCGATTGATGATGTAAGTTGTAATGGTGGTAACGACGGTGAAATTAGCCTAATTGCTGCTGGCGGTACAGCTCCTTATTCTTTTGTTTGGGATGACGCTTCTACAAACACTAGCATCAACGGACTTTCTGCTGGCACCTACGGTGTCGTTGTTACTGATGCTGATGGTTGTGAAGTTGAAGGATTATATGATGTTGACGAAGCAGATGTATTAACTGCTTCAGTTAATACAAATAGTGCCGCTTGCGGAAACGCTAGCGGTAATGCTACTGCTGCTGCAACTGGTGGAAATGCTCCTTACAATTACATTTGGAATAATGCTATGAGTATTTCTTTTTTAAACAATATCTCTGCTGGTGTTTACGATGTTACTGTTACAGATGATAATGGTTGTGTGACTTCTGCTTCTGGTACTGTTGCATCGACTAACTCTACTATTACATTAAGTACTTCTGTTACTTCTGACGATGCTTGTGGTTATAACGTTGGTGGTGCTTTGGCTTCAGCTACTTCTACAGGAGGGTCTGTTTCTTACCTATGGGATAATGGTGATGCTACAGCGCTTACTTCAGGTCTTGTTGCAGGAACTTATTCTGTTACAGCTACTGATGCAGACGGATGTTCTTCAGCTTCTTCAGTTACTATTACTGAATTGGCTCCAGCTGTTATGGCGACTGTATCTTCTACTGATGCTTCTTGTGGTGCTTCTGATGGTGCTGCTTCTGTCTCTATTAATACTGCTTACACCTACGTGTGGGATGATGCTGCTTCGCAAACTACTGCTTCTGCTACTGGTCTTGAAGCTGGTGTTTATTTTGTATTAGTTACAAATACAGTTACTACATGCCAAGGTGGATGGACTGCCTACGTAAACAACCCGTCTGCTTCTATTTCTTTAGCTACTACAGTTACTGATGCTGATTGCTACGATGCTGCTTCAGGTTCTATTCTTGCAGAAGTTACTAGTCTGACCATAACTGGTGGTTATAGCTTATATACTGCTGATGGTGATAGCATTACTACTGTTGTTTCTATAAATGCTGAAACATTTAGCGGATTAGAGGCTGACGACTACGTTGTATTCGGTGCTGATTTTAACGGTTGTGTTACTTCTACTACTGTTTCTATTAATGAGCCTGCAATGCTTATGGCTTCTGTGTCAAGCAACGATGTTACTTGTAACGGTGATACTGATGGTGACGCTGCTGTTGTTGCTATGGGTGGAACTTCTGGTTACACTTACGCTTGGGACAATGGATCAACTACTGCAACTGCTGCAGGTCTGAGTGCAGGTAACGAAAATGTTACTGTTACTGATGTCAACGGATGTATGGTTGTTGAAACAGTTAACGTTGGGACACCTTCTGCTATCTTTTTAGATATTTCTTCTGAAGATATTTCTTGTAATGGTGATGGTAACGGCGAGATTAACTTAATCGCTTTTGGCGGTGGTGTTGGAGGATTCACGTATGCTTGGGACAATGGTTTAGCTGCTGTTGCTAACCAAGCTAGTTTAGCTGCTGCGACTTATAACGTTACAGTTACAGATGCAAATAACTGTTCTGAAACAGGTGCAGCTACGATTGCTGAACCTGCTACTTTAGGCGTTACTATTACTGCTACTGACGATTTCGTTTGTTTCGGTGATGCTGACGGTGCTGCAACTTCTTCAATTAATGGAGGAACAGGCCCATTCACATATGTATGGGCTGGTAACGGAAGCACAACTGCTAACAACACTAATGTTGATGCAGGAGCTGAAGACTTAACTATAATTGATGCCAATGGTTGTTCTGCAACTTCAAATAGTATTACCATCAACGAAAGCCCTTCTGCTGTTGTGGCAGCCGTTTCTGGAACTAACGAATCCTGTTTTAATTGTGCTGATGGAACTGCTTCAGTTGTTGCTTCTGGTGGTACAGCTCCATACACTTATTCTTGGAACATTGCTGGATCAACGTCTTCATTAACTGATATAGACCCAATTTGTCCATTCTCAACAATCATCTGTAACGTTACTGATGATGATGGATGTGTTGCTTCAGGGCAAGTTAATATCCTTTGTGATGATGTTAATGCTATAGAAAAAGTTGAAGGAATTACTTCAATGGTAGTGTATCCAAACCCAAACAACGGTATCTTTAACGTAGAGTTAAACTCATCTACTAAAGCTAAATACACTTTCGTTGTAAGAAATGTAATTGGACAAACTGTTTCTATCGATTCGGAAACGATCAACGGCAACTACATCAAAACAATTGATTTAAGCAACCAAACTGATGGCATCTACTTCCTTACTGTGAAGTCTGCTGACAGTGAGATAACTGCTAAAATTGTTTTAAGATAATTGTAGATTACACTTTATATTAAAAGCCTCAATCAAAATTCGGTTGGGGCTTTTTTATTTCCATTGGTCACGCAATTCAACCCGTTCTCATAGCAATTCTTCCTTTGGCTCACAATAAGCCAAAGTAAACAACTTCATTTCTATATTTGTGATTCATAAGATGCGCTCGCTACTCATAATATTATTTTGTCTCACTCAATTCTTGGCGCATGCTCAGGAGACCTGGAGTCTTAAACAATGTATTGATTATGCTTACGAGCATAATCTGCAAGTGAAACAATCCGAAATTAATATTGCTATACAGCAAGAGCGCATAACATCTAATAAGGGTCAAAGGCTCCCAACCCTAAACGGATACGCCTCTCATACATATAATTTTGGGCAACGAATCGATCCATTCACCAATCAATTTGCAAATACTCGTGTTCAGTCAAATAATTTTTATCTAAATAGTTCTGTCTCTCTGTTCAATGGTTTTCAGACAAAAAACAATATCAAGAAAAGTTTAATCGATTATCAAATTCAAGAACAAAATACAGAGAAAATTAAGAATGATATTGCTTTAGCGATTGCCGCAAACTACCTGCAAATATTATTTAATGAAGAGGCTATTAAAATTGCTCAGCAACAAATGTTGATTACAAATCAACAGATTACAAGAATAGACAAATTAGTTCGTTCTGGATCTGTGCCCGAAGGAAATTTATTAGATCTTCAGGCGCAGGCTGCAAGTGACGAAATGAACTTGGTGTCAGCAGAAAATCAACTTACAATTTCTACACTTTACTTAAAACAATTACTTCAATTAGATAGTATTTCAGATTTTAAAATCGTCATCCCAAAAACGGAAATGGATGAAAAACTTTTAGTTTCATCTACTCCTGGACAAGTATATGATGCGGCCATAAATATTATGCCTGCCATTAAATCAAGTCAATTACAAATAGAAAGTGCAGAAACTAACCACCTTTCAGCCCAGGGCAAACGATATCCAAGCCTCAGCATTAGTGGTTCACTGGGTACTGGTTATTCAGGATTAAGTAAGAACACGGAAATTACAGGTGTCTCATTAGATGAAGCAGGACAAACTTCTGCAGGTGAGCAAGTTTACCTATACAATCCAATTATTGAGTCGTCAAAAAAATCATTTGGCGACCAATCTGCAGATAACTTTAACCAATCGATTGGGTTCAATTTATCGATACCAATCTTTAATGGCTTTAACACTAAAACTGCTATGGAAATTGCCAAATTAAACAAAGATGCGGCGAAACTGCAATTGCAACAAACAGAAAACCAATTAAAGAATGACATCGAACAGGCTCACATAGATGCTGTTGCTGCGATGAAAAAGTACATGGCTACCGAAAAAGCTTTAGAAGCTCAAAAACAAGCTTTCGAATACTCCAAAAAACGGTTTGAAGTTGGGATGATGAACTCAGTAGATTTCAATTCCTCTAAAAACAAGTTAGCAAATACAGAGTCACAGCTTATTCAGTCAAAATATGACTACCTCTTCAAGATAAAAATCCTTGAATTCTATCAAGGTAAGTCATTAGAATTTTAGTACTATTTTTGGCTTTTGTATGCCAACTATCCTATCCATAGAAACCGCTACCAGAGCATGTTCAGTTTCCGTTTCAAAAGGCAATGAAATAATAGCTGTTGTTGAAGAAGTTGGTGATGGTTACTCTCATTCAGAGAACTTATCCATTTTTATCGAAAAAGCTCTTGCAGAAAGCAACATGAGTTATAGAAATTTAAACGCTGTTGCCGTCAGTAAAGGACCTGGGTCATATACTGGCTTAAGAATTGGAACATCCACCGCGAAAGGGCTTTGTTACTCTCTAGATATACCTCTAATATCAGTCCCCACTCTCCAGGCTATGGCTTACGGTTTGTCAGCTAGTTCTAAATTTACCAACGAAACACTTTTCTGCCCAATGATTGATGCTCGAAGGATGGAAGTTTATTCTGCCTTTTACAGCAAAGACAATGATTTAGTCAGAGACACTCAAGCAGATATAATAAATGAAAATAGCTACTTAAATTATTTAATAACTTCGGAAGTTATCTTCTTTGGAGACGGAGCAGAGAAATGTAAAGAAGTATTATCTGCTCAAAAAAATGCAAAATTTATAACTGACTTTCATCCATCTGCTCAATACCTAAGTATTATAGCCAACGGCAAATTTAAAGCACAACAAATTGAAGATACGGCCTATTTTGAGCCTTATTATCTTAAAGATTTTGTTGCTGGCAAACCTAAAAAATTAGTTTAAATAAAATTTCGTAATTTTACAAATCAAAATTAAAAACGATGAAAAATATATTTATTGTACTTATAGCTATTGGAACACTGACTGCTTGCAAAAAGCATGGTGATTGCCATAAGAATGAGTATACAATTTGTGAAACCGTAAGTCCAGATTTAATGCCAACTAAAGTTACAACTGCTTTTGCTCGTAACTACACTGAAGCAACTGTTGCTGTATGGTTTAACCAAGATAATAAGGGATATACAGCAATGTTTGATCAAAATGGTGAAAAAACATTTGCTATGTTTCAGAACAATGGCGAGTTTGTAAAGGAATACTCAGCAAAAGAACAAGCTGAACATTATAGTCATAATAAATATGACAAAAAAGAAGGTAAACTTGGGAAAGGCAAGAAACACCATAAGAAAGAATATAAAAAGGATGATTCTTGCATTTGTAAACTAGTGGACTAGTTCTTCCATTAAATTTAGTATAAGCCCTGCTGTGAAGCGGGGCTTATTTTTTTGATATAAATGTATCTTAATAATGGATAAATTCATGAAGCTCGCCATACAAGAAGCCAAGGAAGGGTACAATGAAGGAGGGATACCAATTGGTTCTGTTCTAGTTAAGGATGGGGTATTAGTTGCAAAAGGCAGAAACAAACGCGTACAAGAACTCAACCCCATACTTCATGGAGAAATGGATTGTTTGAATAATGCTGGGAGAATAGGCAGTTATAAAAACTCTGTTATTTACTCTACTCTAATGCCGTGCTATATGTGTGCGGGAACCATAGTTCAATTTAAAATACCGAAGGTAATTGTAGGAGAATCTAAAACATTTGTTGGCGCCAGAGAGTTTATGGAAAGCCACGGTGTTGAAGTTATCAACCTCAACAATCCAGAATGCATTGAAATGATGGAGAATTTTATTTCAGAAAAACCAGAACTCTGGAATGAGGATATAGGAGAGTAACCTACCTTTGCAAAATGAAAACACCAAATCAATTAATTATTAGGAGGTATCCGAAGAGCCAAAACAAGTCTCTCCGTTCTTTTAGCGCAGCAGACGAACTCATAAAAGAATACATCGAAACAGAAAAAATTGCCCTCCGAGCACCTGTTTTACTGAACGACAGATTTGGTTATTTAGCTTGCAACTTCCATAAATTTTCACCTATTTCGATAGTTAATTATAAAAGTCAGGAAAAGTCGTTAAGACAAAATATGTTAGACAACAACATCGGCATTATTGAGCAAAATATTATTTTTCCTCTCGATAAAATAAATCATGAAGTTGAAATCGCTATAGTTAAGGCTCCTAAATCGCTTGATTTATTCCGATTACAACTACAAAAGCTCAGCAAATGCTTAGGCGAAAACAGCCTGGTTATTTGTGGGTTTATGACTCGACATTTCTCCAAACAGATGTTAGAAATTGCTGGTGACTATTTCGAAGAAGTTGAACAAACAAAAGCCAAAAAGAAAGCTAGACTTATAATATTATCTAAAAAGAAAAAAACACAATCGAACTCACTTTTTAACGAAATTAGTTTCGGAGATAGAACAATCAAGCAATATTTTGGTGTCTTTTCTGCAAACAAGATTGATCAAGCAACGGAATTTTTTCTAGATAATTTAAATGTCGATTCTTCTGCTGGCGTAATACTCGATTTAGCCTCTGGTAATGGTATTATTGCCCGTGCAATTCGTCAGCAATATGCTCATGCAGAAATTCATTTAGTGGATGATTCTTACCTAGCCGTTGAATCTTCAAAACTAAATGTAAAAGATGAAAATACACATCATCATTTTAGCGATAGTTTAGAAAATTTTACTCCCGAATTCTTTGATTTAATAGCTTCTAATCCACCATATCATTTCGAATATGAAACGAATATTGAGGTGGCTTTAGACTTGTTTAAACAAGTTTATAAAAAACTTAAAACTGGTGGTCATTTCCAAATGGTAAGTGCTGTTTCTTTGAATTTTAAAACACACCTAACCAAGTTGTTTTCTAAAGTAGAAATCCTAGCCGAGAACAATAAGTTTATAGTTTACGATTGCGAAAAATAAAGTCAGTCAAAAGTGACAGTATACTTTACTATCTGAATTGTACCTGTAGATTCATCTTTTGTTAGTCGAGCCGAAAGTAACATACGCCCATCATACATAAATTCTCGGGTAGTTTTGTGCGCCCCATCTTCGTACTTTTTTTCTGATAGTAAATTACCGGCTTCATCATATTTATATTCGTAACGTGTTTCACTTTTACCGAATAAATTATTAATTTCTAACTTTTCAACCGGACGATGATAGGCATCGTAACTGTATGTTACATTACTCCCTTTCCTGGTCACAACAAGCGTTGACAACTCCTTTTTTTTATTGCCATATTCGTCATATTCTGTTAACTCTTGCAAGTAGGGTTTATCATCGCTATTATATATTATTCTTTTCGTTTTCTTATCGGAAATCTTAGAATTCTCATAACGCTCTTTATATACTTCGATTAGCTGCCCCAAAACGAAATTATGAGCTTCAGGATTTGCGTTTACCTCCCTCGAATAAATCATTTTTTCTAAATTATGCATATTATCATACTGATAAGAATAGGAGTAAAATCCTTTTGAATCAGATAATCTTTTTTTAATTAGATGGTCGCCTGCGTATTTGAATTGCACCAATGATGTATCAATATCAGAACCATTAAAATAGGTTTCCATCATTCGCTCAACACGGCCATATTTATCGAAATCGAATTGTTGCCATAACGGAGTTTCTATTATCGGCTTCATCTCCCGTTTACTCAAAATAATACTCCGTATTGTTGTTATGCCATTTTTTTTGATGAACTTTTGATTAAAAAAATTATTATCAGAAAACACATCGCAGTTCGAATTATCAAGTATCTGTGCTTGAACTGTAGAGGCAAATAAATAAAAAATTGCTGCCAATTTGTACATCTACTTCAACTGTTTAATCGCTTCGCTAATTTCGGTCGTCGGCAACTGACAAGCCTTGTTCTCACATACGTAAATCATTGTTGCTCCTTTTACAAACTTACCTTCCATTAGTGGTAATTTGCTTTCTTGTGCTGCTCCAAGAATCATTTTATTAGGATTGTAATATTGGTTCATTTCTACAACTTTATCTGAAGCGCTTTTGCCCGAAATAGCTACCTCATAAAATGGAAAAACTCGATTTAAATAAAGCTGCGCCCAATTGGAATATCCTGAACCGTAATTAGGAATTTGAGACTGAACATTATTAAGCATCGTTTCACTTTTCGTCAGATAATCTTGATTATCAAGATAATGTCCAAGTAGAAATAACCCTTTCGCAATGCTAGAATTAGATCCCGGAATTACGTTATCTCCAACCTCGGTTTTACGAGCAATTAATGCCTTGTCCAAATCCGAAGTGAAAAAGAACATTCCTGATTTGTCATCATAAAAATGAGTGATAGAATATTGCATTAACTTATCTGCTCGTTGCAACCAAGCCTCATTCAACGTTGCAGTATACAGATTAATAAAGGCTTCAATCGTGAAGCAATAATCTTCTAAATATCCATTTATTGTTGACCGTCCTTCTTTGTAGTTGTGGTTTAAGCCATCGTCTTCTCTTACTTGTTTTGATACTATGAAATTTGCATTTTTTAGTGCCAGATCCAAAAATTTATCATCATCAAAAACATGGTAAGCATCTATCAATCCATTCAACATTAATGCGTTCCACGAAGTTAGCGACTTATCATCTAACCCTGGTCGAATTCTAGTGTCTCGAACCGCCATCAATTTCTCTTTACATTGTCCAGTAAACGCTTTTAATTCCTCCAATGTTAAGTCATTCTTATCAGCGAATTTCTTCTCGTCCTCATCTCTGAGAAGAATGTAATTACCATGTTCCCAAAGACCCTTTGTATTTACATTATAGTACTTGGCAAATAAATCAAACTCATTTCCTAAAATGGTTTGTAACTCTTCCTTTTTCCATACATAAAATTTACCTTCTTCACCTTCGCTATCAGCATCTAATGAAGAATAAAATGCATATTCTGAAGACATTAATTCTCGTTGAACAAACTCAATTGTTTCGTACACTGTTTCTTTATAAAGATATTTTTTAGTCTTTTGATATGCTTCTGCATACAAAGAAACGAGTTGACCATTATCGTATAGCATTTTCTCAAAGTGGGGTGCTTTCCACATAATATCTGTAGAATATCTAGCAAAGCCGCCACCAATCTGATCATAAATTCCCCCTTGCGCCATTTTATCTAACGTTAGTAAAACATGCTCCATTGTTTTTGGGTCATCGACTAAATGGGCATAACGCATTAAGAATTGGTAGTTGTTAGGTATTGGGAATTTAGGTGCTCGATTCGGACCTCCTTGCTTATTATCGAAATTTGTCGCCCATTTTTCTACCGTATTTGCTAAAGTTGATTTCTCAAATAATGCTGGATCGCTATTTAACGGTAGCATTTCGCTCTGTTGAATTCCTTCAGCTAAACGGCTTGCATATTCTTTAATCTTATCAGGATTCGTTTGCCATTCTCCGCTCACTTTATCCAAAATATTCATCCACTGATCTTTGGGGAAATAGGTTCCTCCAAAAAATGGTTTACCGTCTGCAGTAGCGAAACAATTAAGAGGCCATCCTCCTCGTTGACTCATCAATTGAACAGCATTCATATAGATCTGGTCAATATCTGGGCGCTCTTCTCTATCTATCTTAATACAAATAAAATTATCGTTCATCCTTTTCGCTACAACCGAGTCTTCAAAAGACTCATGTTCCATAACATGACACCAATGACAAGCTGCATATCCAATGCTAATCAGTAGTAGTTTGTTCTCTTCTTTTGCTTTTTCTAAAGCCTCGTCTCCCCATGGAAACCAATCTACTGGGTTATGAGCGTGTTGCAACAAGTAGGGACTTGTCTCATTTATTAAAGTATTTGTGTGTTCATAACGCGTTGTATCCATTTCAGAAGTGTTAGTGCCAGAATCAGAGCTCGAAGTGCAAGTCGACATTGACAAAACAACAAACAAAGAAGCTAAAAGGTTAAAATTCATACTGAACATTTTGGCAAATATAACGGTAAGATAAACCGATTATTCCTTTCTTCGTAAATACTTCCAAAATGAGCAAACAACTTAAAAAAAGAACTATAGCGTATAGACAAGCCAAGCATAAGCGAGCAAAGCCTAAACTCGAAAGTTACCACCTAATGCCTATTGGTCTTTTTGCAGGAATGGGGTCCGTCCTTTTTTTGAGCTCCAAATTATTAGTTCCCAAGTTATTTATAGCACAAATCGTGGTAGTTTGCTGCTTATCAGGACTATTGATCCCAATGAAGCTGTACGGCAAATATTTAGGATGGGAGCGAATAGAATCTTTTATTCTTAATGTTTTTGGCGTTGGCCCCATAATATGTGCACTATTAATGTGGTGTAATTTCCTTATTTCATCTGAAACAAAATTGGTCAGCTACAAAGTAACTCAAGTTCAACTAATCACAAATTTAGATGCCTATTTTCAACTCGAATTAGAAGGAAAGGCCATGGATGAATTTCCTGAATTCAGAGAATTTACATTAACAGAAGACAATCAACACTATGCAAATGCCAATTTTATCCAATATGAAATATCAACAGGTATTTTAGGTTACGATGTGGTAAAAAATATTGAAGTTTTATTGTAATCAATACACTCCTAAGTATTGTTTTTGCCGTATCGCTGGAGAATTGCATTAATTATATCTTCTTAACCCTGGGGTATCGCTTCCAATTATTTCTGTGATAAAGTTCAACAGAAAACACCGATTAATAGAAAATAATATCTCGAATATCATAAAACGCTCCGTAAGCATATGGATTTCTATAACAACTTCTCGACCAGGGATTTGTGGCTTTGGTCCAACTATGTTGTCTTTCATCTTTGTAATCAAGCTCTTATTTCCAACCAAGGCGTCAGCAGAAATTTGTAAAACAGATCAGTTTTATATGAACTCCCATGCTTAATATATGGTTTTAGAAGAAAATACCTTTAAAGAAGTTTCAAAAGTACGAGCATCAATATTTATGGGTTCAGGCCTTGCTTAAAGGATATTATTCACTTAAAAAGTATAACTACCAAAGGCCTTTTTCTGTTGGAAAATGATATTTTAACAGAACCTCTATGCATTTCGAATAATTAAAGGTTTAAAATACAATCTCCTCAACAAATTCAATTGGAGCTTTCTTATTCATGCCCAAAGCTTTAGCGAAAATATCGCCCTTTACTTTAACTTTTGCCTTGCCTGTCATTAATATCGGAAACAGCAATCCAACTTTTGAAGACAACCCTTCCATGTCAGCTTTTATAATAAATGGGTATATTTCTTGGGTCTTTTTTGTTAAAATAATATTATCGTCAAACCTAGCCTTTCCTAATTTGGTTCCGTTTACTATAAAGTCTAAATCAGAATCAAAAATTTTGATGTCGAACCCGTTAGGGTTATTGATGATCGCTTTTACTTCAATAATGATTGCCGTGGCGGTAAACTCTTTAACCAATATATCTTCAACACCAATAAACTCTACTTCTTTATATATACCGCAAGAATTTAGGCTAACGCAGATTGCAAATAGTAAAATAAATTTAATGTGCCTCATCTAAGTTCAAATGATAACAATAATCATCCGGTAAAAGACGATCACTTCGATTTTATTTCAGCGTAGTTTTTATAGAATAATGGAATCGTTTCAATCCCTTTCATGTAATTAAAAATTCCATAATGTTCGTTGGGAGAATGAATGTCATCAGAGTTTAATCCAAAACCAAACAAAATAGATTTTAGGCCTAATTCCTTCTCAAATAAAGCTACAATTGGAATACTGCCGCCGCCTCTTTGGGGAATTGGCTTTTTACCATAAGTTGTTTCCATTGCAGCACTTGCCGCTTTATACCCGTCAAAATCGACAGGAATAACAATTGGCTCTCCACCATGATGAGGTGTTACCTTAACTTTTACAGTATCTGGCGCAATAGACTCGAAATGCTTTTGGAATAGATCTGTAATTTCTTCTGAAGATTGGTATGGCACCAAACGCATCGAAATTTTAGCGTAAGCCTTAGAGGCCAACACAGTTTTAGCACCTTCACCGATATAACCACCCCAAATGCCGTTTACATCTAATGTAGGGCGAATTGAACATCCCTCTCTTGCTGAGTATCCAGCCTCTGTATCAACTGCGGTTATGCTCAATCCCTTTTTATAATTTTCTTCACTAAAAGGAGCCAGTGCCATTTCATTTCTATCTGTATCGCTAACCAACTCAACGTTATCGTAGAATCCTGGAATCGTAATATAGTTGTTTTCATCTTTTAATTCAGAAATCATATCACAAAGGATGTTGATTGGATTCCCAACAGTGCCACCATAAACTCCAGAATGTAAATCTCTATCAGGACCTGTAACTTCTACCTCTACATAACTCAAACCACGCAAGCCAACACAAATTGAAGGAGTATCATTTGCGATAATTGATGTGTCTGAAATTAAAATTACGTCCGCCTTTAATTTCTCTTTATTCTCTTTAACGAAAATTCCAAGGTTACTAGAACCAACTTCTTCTTCCCCTTCAATCATAAACTTTACGTTACAAGCCAGCGTATCAGTCTGCATCATAGTCTCAAATGCCTTAACGTGCATATACATTTGCCCTTTATCATCGCAAGCACCACGCGCGAAAATTGCACCATCAGGATGCAATTCCGTTTTTTTAATAACCGGTTCAAATGGTGGCGAATCCCATAATTCAACTGGGTCAGCAGGTTGGACATCATAATGTCCATAAACTAATACCGTTGGCAAACTGGCATCAAAGAGTTTTTCACCGTAGACAATCGGATGACCTGCAGTTGGGCATATTTCAACCGAATCAGCACCTGCTTCAATTAAACGCTGCTTAACCACTTCCGAAGTTTTTGCAACATCATTCTTGTATGCAGGGTCTGCACTCACAGAGGGTATTTTTAGTAACTCGATGAGCTCATTAATGAACTTATCCTTATTCTCTGCGATATAATTGTTTATTCGCTCCATTATTCTTTCGTTTTAAAGTAACCTTTCTTGTATAAAACCGTTTTTCACACATATTCCATAACGGATTTCAAATGTATAATTTTAGACTTATTAAGGAATAATGAAAATGAAAAACAAGCAAATAGCATTTCAATAATAAATTTTTGATTTCTATTTTTCTGATTTTCAGTGACTTTAAAAATCTTAAATTTGCTAAGATTTTTAACACTTAATAAAATATCACAACTGATGGCCCATCGCAAGGTTTATCAACGTATATGTAGAAGTAAATGCTAAATTCAGTTCTAAAATTCACTATTAATGCATTTATTGCTTTAACTTCACTGATATTTTCTGTTGTAAATTCTTTTGCTCAACCCCTTCAAGTTAATGCCGCTGCGCCTTATAACACTGCTGTTGGAGCAGGAGATGTCTTGTTAGGTAATGGGGTAACGGCAACCAACTTTACTTTTTATGGAAACCCAATCCAAATGGGATTATTTTTTGACGGAACGAGTTCAATCGGACTAGATAGCGGAATCGTGCTCTCTTCTGGTGACGTATTAGATTTACCCCTCCCAGGATTCGGCGGGGGAGGTTTTATTAACGCTGGGGCAGCTCCTGGCACTGAAGGATACTGGGGGACCGCAGATATGGGGGTAGCAGGAAACAATGACCTTTTCAATGTAGCCAATTCTGTACCTGCACTTATTGGGCAAGTATTTGTAGTTGGTAGCGCACAAGATGCTGCAGTTTTAGAATTTGATTTTGTACCAACCGATGACACTGTTCAGTTTCGATATGTTTTTGGTTCAAATGAATATTTAACATGGATTAATTCTATGTTCAACGATGTATTTGGATTTTTCGTTTCTGGACCAGGAATAACAGGACCTTTTACAAGTCCTGCGGGATTTCCTAACGGGTCAATAAATATTGCAAATGTACCTGGTTCAGTGCCTCAGCTGCCAATTACAATAAGTTCAGTTCAACCTGCCCTGAACCAACAATATTACATCGATAACCCTATGAATACTGATGTAGCTATGAATGGATACACAGTAGTTTTAACCGCAACAATGGTTGTTGTTCCTTGCGAAACCTATCATATTCGTTTAGCAATTGCTGATGGTAGTGATTCAGCTCTAGATTCATGGGTGTTTTTAGAAGCTAATAGCTTTTCTAGTACAGCAATTTCGGTAACTTCAGAACCTTCTTATCCTTCAGGAATCGGAGGAGATAGCACCTTATTCGAAGGCTGCGGTAGT
This sequence comes from uncultured Flavobacteriales bacterium, assembly GCA_905480125.1. Lineage (GTDB taxonomy): Bacteria > Bacteroidota > Bacteroidia > Flavobacteriales_G > NORP312 > NORP312. The sequence goes on from CAJQPE010000025.1 coordinate 29,875, forward strand.
ATTGATATTAACTTTGAACGATTCGATTTCTTGGCCGATACTTTTACAATCAACTATATCCTTACTGGCACTGCGACTAATGGTGTAGACTTTGCATCCTTGCCTGACAGCATCGTATTCTTGCCGGGACAAAGCATTTACAACTTAACAATAGAAGCATTAGACGATAATCTTACAGAAGGGTTTGAAACCATTGAGTTGGAAGTAGATGTCGATATTGCGACCTGTGGGGTTAGTGATAGCAGTAGTAGCATTACCATTTACATTAACGACCCATACCCAGTTGAGATATTAGTTGAGGATGATACCTTAGATTATCATTTTATATGTGATATTGATTTAGGAGTTCAAGTATTATCGGGGCTGCCTGGATTCACTTACAATTGGAGCACTGGAGAAACAACCGACACGATAAATGTGAACCCGATTTCTCCGCAACGATATTCTGTAACGGTAACTGATACTTGTGGAGTTAATTATGCTGTCGACTCTATCTCATTAGTAGTTATCAGAGATCCTGTAGAGGTTATTGCAAAAGACACCTCCGTTAACTGTCCTAATGACCCTGCAAAAATTAAACTTTTTCTATCTGGTGGTAATCCACCTTACGATATTGTATGGGATAACGGAGCTACTGACACTACTCAGCAAAACTTATTTGCATTTACTACTACAACTTTCCAAATTACAGTTACAGACGAATGTGCGGTAGATACTACAATTGTTAACCCAACAGTATTTGTGCCTGAACCGCCACCACTATTAGCACAATTAAGCACAGACACCTTAACGGTGACCTGCCCTGGTGAAATGGTTGCTGCTGTTGGCCGAGCAATAGGCGGATTTGGCCAGTATCAAATGACTTGGGATAATTGGGCTTCGCTCAACACGACTACAATAGTTTATCCAGAAGTAACAACTACTTACTTTTTCGATGTGCAGGATTATTGTCAAGCAACAACAGTAACTGCTCCATTCCATGTTATTGTGCCTGACTTTGACAGTCTTACTTTGGATATTTACTATGAAGATCACATGTGTTTGGGTGATTCTGCACAAATTTTAACCTTTATTCAAGGTGGCGCAAGTCAATACACCTATGAATGGAATAATTTTGCTGGTAATAACGACACAATTATAGTTTCTCCAGTTAATGATGTTACTACCTATTCAATTGAGGTAACTGATATGTGTGATAATGTGGTCACCAATGAAGCTGTCATATTCATCGATATGCCAACTGCAGATTATGACTTCCTATTTCAAGGAAGTAATCTTGTCGAATTTACCGATAACTCAACAGAAAACGTTGACACATATCTTTATTCCTTCTCAAGTGGAGACAAGATAAGTGAAGCCGATTTTTCATACACCTTTCATGAGTCTGGATTAGAAAAAGTACAACTATTAGTTACAACAGATTATGGATGCCAAGATTCAATCACAAAGGTATTGATACCTCCTTTCCAGTTATGGGTTCCAAATTCATTTTCCCCAAATGAAGACGGGAAAAATGATGTACTTTATGCTGAAGGTATTGGTTTTATTCCCGGCACCTTTAAAATGTGGATTTACAACCGTTGGGGTAACCTAATTAAAATTATAGAAGACCCAACACATGGCTGGGACGGTGGCGGAAAAAGTGGTGATGAAATCGGATCATACGTTTACCGGGTTGAAGTTCAAGGGTACGGCAAAAATGGCTTTATTACAGATTTTGTGTCAATGGGTACCATTACACTAATTAGATAAAAAGGTAATGGCGATAGGATTACGAATAATTTCATTATTTACTTTAATTCTAGCTGCATCCTATAGCCATTGTCAAATGACAGTATCAAACACCTTTCCTTATAACAACCCCGTATATTTAGTGGAAGATGTTTTAGTTGGACAAGGCGTTACAATTTCAAATGTTTCTGTAACTGGGCAAAGTGCACAAATCGGATATTTTGATGGAACAAATTCCAATATCGGTTTAGATGCGGGAGTTGTTCTTTCCACAGGCGACATTTTCGACATCCCTAACACTGGAAATCCAAATCCAATGCTTGTATCTGGACCAGGCGATCCAGATTTGTTGACAATTGCCCAATCGGTTGCGTCTAATCCCTCCGCCGTGAATATCAACGCTACTAATGACGCTGCCGTGCTAGAATTTGACTTTGTTCCTACTGGAGATACCGTTCGATTTAATTTTGTTTTTGCTTCTAATGAATATACTACCTGGATAAATTCAGTTTACAATGATGCTTTCGGGTTTTTTGTTAGTGGTCCTGGGTTTATGGGCCCATATATGTCGCCAGCAACATTCCCAAATGGAGCAGAAAACTTAGCTTTTGTTCCTGGAACAACTACTCCTATTACCATCAGTACGATCTACAGCGATCCTTTTCAGACTCCACCCACCATGAATGACCAATATTATTTAGACAATGCTAGTGGGTTTAATTTTAATGGATTTACCACGCAAATCGAAATAATATTTGCTGTTCAATGTGGTCAAACCTATCATTTCAAATTTGCTGTAGCAGATGGACAGGACGGGGCCTTAGACACTGGCGTATTTTTAGAAGCTGAGAGTTTTTCATCGGACGACATTGAAATTGCACTATCAACTGGGACAACTTCTCTAGGTTCAGATTCAACAATTGTTGAAGGGTGTACTGAAGCCATTTTTACATTTATTAGGGCCGATACAACAGATACTTTGGTAATTCATTTTACATCTAGCGGAAACGCAATAGAGGGATTAGATTTCGACACAATCGGTGATAGTTTAGTCTTTTATCCGGGGATAGATTCAATTGCCCTAGTAATAACACCAATAGCTGACGGAATTGCTGAGGGACAAGATACAATCCGATTATCGGTGTTAAAAATTACTCCCTGCGGGGATTCAGTATACGTTGAGGGAGTCGTTTACATTATGGAAGACTATAATGTTCAAGTCAATACAGATTCTCTATCACTTAATTGTCCAGGTGATTCAGTCGCCTTGATAGCCGTTGGATCCAGCGGCATACCCGAATTTGCTTACCTATGGGAAACAGGTGAAACCAATGACACCATATGGGTAAACCCTACCTTCGGGCAATTTTACACAATTACTGTCACCGATAGTTGCGCAATTTCAACTGTGGTGGATAGCTTTGTAGTCACCGTTCCATATTATCAACCCTTACAGGTTTTTGCTGCCGACACGAGTTTAACCTGTCCAGGAGATCAGGTATCTATTTCAGCATTGGTTACTGGTGGTATCTCCGGATATTCTTACACCTGGAGCCCTTCATCAACTGACACTTCCGTAATAAACGTAAGCCCAAATACGACAACAGACTACACAATAATTGTTACAGACCAATGCAATAATATTGAAGACACTGTAATAACTGTTTCCGTTCCAAATCTACAACCACTAGAAGTTTTACCGACTCAATTCGGCACATTAGCTTGTTTAGGAGACGCCTTAGTTTTAAATGCAGGTACTCAGGGAGGTTCTAGGCACGGTTTAACTTATAACTGGGGTCATGACGGCACCCTTAATGATAGCAGCACAACAGTTATCATTTCGTCCGATACAGTGTTCACAGTTACTATATCCGATGGTTGTGGAGATTTTGCTGCTGGAGCTTTTAACCCATCAGTTCCTTTGTATAGTTCTGTTGTTGCAATAAATCCAATTTACTATTTAATTTGTGAAGGAGATTCATTAGAATTTAACGGCTCTGCATCTGGTGGGGCTGGAACCTACAATTATCTCTGGCGCGGAGACGGTTATATCGAAGATGATGAAAACAATAAAACAATAGCGGCTCCCTCTAACGAACTAGGCTTTGCTTTTTCTGCGATAGACCAATGTGGAAATGGAGATACACTTGAAGTAACTATCGAATTTGATGAGTGCGAAGTTATTGCTCCTATTGTCTTCACTCCGAATGGAGATCAATATAACAATCAATTAAAGTTTACCAACTTAGAAAAACATCCAAATAGTAGAATTATGATATACAACCGTTGGGGTACAAAAATATATGAATCAGAAAACTACTTAAACAACTGGACTGGAGGAAATCAGGGCGATGGAGTTTATTATTATGTACTTTATGTTTCCAATGGTCAAGAACTAAACAGTTATTTCCACATACTTAGATAAAAAGAAAAATTTACTTTTACGCATATAAAATTTTATAACTATGTTAAAACAGATAATAGTATTTACTTCAATTTCACTTCTCTCATCTTTGGGTTTTTCACAAGAAAAATTTGACCAAAGATTATTAGAAAAATACAATGTAGAGCAACTCTCTAAAATACAAAGAGAAAATCCTTCTGATTTAGAATTTCTTACTTTTTGTCTAGATAATGCTTTCTACATTGCAAAACATGATCCTGCTAAAGACAACAAAGATTTAATAAGAATAAAAATAGCCGATATCGACAACATTAACTTCGCAAGTTTAGGGATAGATTTACAAGAAAAAAACTATCAATATTTTTTAATTGAAGGGTTGGATAAACTATTGGTTCTGAGATCTATTGAACACATTAAAAAAGATATGAATATTAAAAAGGACACGAATAAATGAAATATTTATCAGCCCTTATCCTACTCTTTAGCTTTTCGTGTAATGTGATTTATGGTCAAACGACTTTAATGATGAATGGAACTGAATATCCTATATCTTCGCCTGTAGATTGTAATAACCTGGGAGCACCCGACAATGTTAATTTCTTTGACATGAGTGGTGGTGGCCCTGGCACGCCATATCTTAGTAGTGACAGAGATACATTTACAGTTTGTCCTGATTTAGCAGTTGGAAGTAAAATTACTGCTGCATTTTCAACCTCTGCTGGATTTACATGGGATGTGCATAGCTCCGACACCTTATATGTTTTTGATGGGGCGAGCGTTTTTGATTCATTAATGGGGAAATACAATAGTAACTCTCATCCAAATGGATTTAATCAAACGGCCTCATGGGATAATCCAAATGGTTGTTTAACCTTTATGTTTATAACAAGTAATGTAGATACCGCAGATGGTTGGGAGGCAAATATTTCATGTAGAAATCCACAGCAACCATTTGTTGCGCACCTTGAAGGATATAAGAATTTCGATTATGCAGATACATTATACCCTCCTGATAGCGGAATCATTGACATTTGTCTCGGAGACTCCATTTTGTTTGTTGCTAACCCTGAATTTCCGTATGCTTTAGAAGTTACTGGAACTGGTTATTCTCAAACCACGGCTAACTCAATTATCGAATGGGAGTTCTCTGATGGTACTTCACAAACTGGAGACAGCGTTTGGTTTACACCTCCTAGTCAACAAGGTTATTTAGCCACCCTTAAAATTACCGATGCATTCCCCTCCTCAGAATACCTAGTCGGTCTGATTAGAGTCTCCACACAACCTTCGTTTTCAGAAATATTTGCTGAAACTGACTCAATATGTATTGGCGATACTACATTTATGTTCGGTGGTGTTACAGCTGCCGATACTGTTGGGGTCTCTGGTACTTCTAGTGCATTCGCAGTCGGTGGTTCCTTTGCTGGAATAACATACCTGCCAGATGGCAATGGAGTTTCTTACTCAACATCAATAGACATTACGGGATTTATCCCGGGAGATACGGTAAGTCAATCAAGTGATATTTGGCAAATGTGTGCTACTATGGAACACACTTATTTAGGTGATTTAGAAATGTATTTAGAATGCCCTAACGGAAGTATAATAAACATCTTTGATGGATATAATGGGGTTGGAGGTTATGGCGGCAATGGATTTGGAGGCGGTGGTACCTTCTTAGGTGATGCTGATGATAATGCGGGAATTGGAATTGGTTGGGAATATTGCTTCTCAACAGATAGCGCAGACTGGGGAGATTTCCCAACAGAACATGGCATCAACAATACTCTACCAACAACAATTTCGAATGGAAACGCAATGAACCCAAACGGAATATACTTACCTGAACAATCTTTTGCTGATTTAATTGGCTGCCCTGTAAATGGGACATGGACCATATATATTCAAGACAATATAGGCCAAGATGACGGATATATTTTCGAATGGGGCTTATATTTTAACCCAGTCTTAAACCCATATAGTGGCTCTTATCAACCCCTTATGGTTGCGGATACATGGTTAGCTGATCCAACTATTATTTCAGGTCAGAATGATACGGGAATTACTATCTATGGTGCAAGTCAAGGCATTCATCCATATACATATCAAGTACTTGATAATTTTGGCTGTGTTTATGATACAACAATTAATCTTACTGTTGCGCCAACTCCTATTTTAGTGCTAGCAGCATCAGATGATTCGATTCAGTGTATTGGCGATTCGATTGTTCTTTCATTAACTGGAAGTAGTGCCGTTGCTCCATACACTTACGATTGGAACACAGGCTATTCTCACCAAAATGATGAGTATATTGTGTATCCTCAAGGTGGAGCTATTCTAATTGTTACGTTAACTGACTTTTGCGGAACTCCTATTTCTGATTCAATCGAACTATTTTCTCCATATGAGCCACTTCAGTTAACGATGATGGATGATACGATTACTTGCCCAAGTGATGGTATTGTTGTGTCTTCATTTCCGTCTGATGGTGCATTACCATTGATATATGAATGGAACACAAATGAAACAACGAACACGATAAACGTAACACCGGCTTCTACAACAACCTATACTGTTACCGTGACAGACCAATGTGGCGAAGCTATTATTGGAACAAGTACAATTGAGGTGCCTAATTTGAGTGCTATGAACATTGCACCTGAAGTTAATGGTGATATAATATGTTCGGGTGATAACAAACAACTTATTGCCAACATTATTAATGGTGCTGGCTTTGGATTGACCTACACTTGGAGTAATGACGCATCAATATCAGACTCTAGCATGTTGATAACGATTAATTCAGATACTATTGTATCTGTTTCGGTAACTGATGGATGCGGATTTACAGCTAATCATACGTTCTCAATCGCTGTTCCTACATATAACGATGTAACGTTATTTCCTCTGCCAGATTACATAATTTGTGAAGGTGATACCGTGGATGCTATTGGAAGTGTAACTGGAGGGACAGGTATTTATACGTTTAAATGGGAAGGAAGTGGTTTAATTAGTAATGCGACTGATTTATCAACGCAATTAACACCAACAGACCAATTAGGTTATTCATTGGTTGCCACTGACGAATGTGGATTAAATGCTAGTACAAACATTGAGATACTATTTGATGATTGTTCAGTTATTGCTCCACTAATTTTCACTCCCAACGGTGACGCATACAACCAACATTTACATTTCTTTAATTTAGAAAAATGGCCCTATAATAACCTAACTATTTATGATAGATGGGGACGGAAATTGTATGACTCCAATTACAGAAACGATTGGACTGGTGACGGTCACAATGATGGTGTTTACTATTATGTGCTGACCTTAGCTGCTGCTGAAGAACCACTAACTGGCTACTTTCATCTAGCTAGATAAGAGATTTTCCCGTCATTTCAGCGGGTTGGTGTACTTCTAAAATACTTAATAATGTAGGGGCTACATCAGCCAATATTCCATTCTGTATTGACGTATAAGTACTGTCAATCAAAATGCATGGAACGGGGTTTGTACTATGTGCGGTATTTGGAGAACCATCAGGGTTAATTACAAAATCGGCATTACCATGGTCGGCAATAATGATAAATGAATAGTCATTTGAAACACCCGATTCAACTACTTTTTGGGCACAAGAATCGATTGTTTCTACCGCTTTTATGATTGCAGAATAAACTCCTGTATGTCCTACCATATCCGGATTAGCAAAATTGAGACAAACAAAATCGGTTTCTCCTTTTTCTAACTCCGCTACAATGGTAGCGGTAACTCCTGGGGCGCTCATCTCTGGTTGTAAATCGTAAGTACCCACCTTAGGCGAGCTTACCATCAATCGTTTTTCGCCCGTAAATTCTTCTTCTCTACCTCCCGAAAAGAAAAAAGTAACGTGCGGGTACTTTTCAGTTTCAGCAATTCTTATTTGATTTTTACCTGCGTTTTGCAACACTTCGCCTATCGTCATTTTGAGGTTGTCTTTCTCAAATAGCACATTTACATTCTTATACGATCTATCGTAATTAGTCATGGTAACATAATGCAAAGGAATGGCACGCATACCCTGGTCAGGGAAGTCCTGCTGTGTAAGCGCCATTGTAATTTCTCGGCAACGGTCGGTTCTATAATTAAAACAAACAACCACGTCGTTTTCTTCAATTCTACCAATAGCATTACCCCTTGCATCAACCTTAACAACGGGTTCTACAAACTCATCTGTTACGTTATTCTCATAAGAAGCATGCATTGCATCTACCAAATTGGTAGAACGTTGGCCTACTCCATTTACTAGTAAATCGTACCCTCTTTTAACACGCTCCCATCGTTTATCACGATCCATAGCGTAGTAACGACCAATTACCGAAACCAACTCTAAAGATGTACCTGCAATATGCTGTTCTAGCCTTCTTAGAAAACCCAATCCACTTTTAGGGTCGCAATCTCTACCATCTGTAAAGGCATGTATAAACACCTTTTCCACACCGTGTTGATTAGCAATATCGCATAAGGCATGCAAATGTTCTTGCGATGAATGTACGCCTCCGTTAGATACTAATCCAAAATAATGCAACGCTCTACCAGTGATCTTCGCCTTATTAATTGCTTCCATCAAAACTGGATTTTGATGAAGTTCTTTACTCTCTAATGCCCGGTTAATCTTCAATAAATCTTGATAAACAATTCTACCAGCACCAATATTTAAATGCCCTACTTCAGAATTGCCCATCTGTCCTTTTGGCAATCCTACATTCTCCCCATCAGTTAGCAATTCACAATGTGGGTGCTTTTCGTACAGGCTATCTATAAATGGAGTATTGGCGTTGAATATCGCGTCAGATTTAGTTTTATCACCGTGGCCCCAGCCATCTAGAATCATCAACACTGCTTTTTTACTACTCATCTAGTCAACATTAAATTGGATAGCAAAAATACTTCCTTTAGACGAATTATTGCTGACACTAATCACTCCGTTATGCATTTCTACTAATGTTTTCACGATATATAATCCTAAGCCTGTTCCTTTAGTTTTTCTAGTATCCTCACTCCCTACTCTATAGAATCTTTGAAATATTCTTTCCTTTTCTTCATCAGCAATTCCCTGTCCATCGTCAGCTACTGATAATACAATCTGTTTACCCGTTTGTGTTAACGACACCAATATTTTTTCGGCACTGTACTTAATAGCATTGTCAATTAAGTTGCTTAGCGCTGTATCAATAGCCTCCGAATCGATGTTCATTTCAACATTATCATCCAAATTTGTTTCAATTAACAAATGATTCGACCTTAGCCGCGCAGCTATTTTTAGAACTAAGCTCGATACATTTACTTTTTCTTTACTCAAACTAAATGTAGAATCTTCCATTTTTGCAGCTAGCAACATCTTACCTACCAAAGAATACAAGCGCTCATTTTCGTCTAACATTGTATCTATTGCCTCCTTCTTTTTTACCTCATCCAAATCCCTTTTGAGTAAGGTTTGCAAGTAAAGCTTTATAGTAGATATAGGGGTTTTTAGCTCATGAGTTATGGATAGTAAAAAGTTTTGCTGACGCCTGGCCAATTGTATTTCTCGTCTAAACGAACGTAAAATGTATGCCGCACCTATAATGATAAGAATCAAGAAAACTACTCCCTCTCCGAAAATCATAAATAATTTATTCAGAAATTCTCTCTCGGCAAGATGACCATTATCGAATGGGGTAAGCGAAATATTTTCTTTATTTAGTTGAACTAATTGATAAGCCCACCAGCCGAATTGAAGCAAAACATAGCAACAAAGAATATAAAAAATTGTTAAGGTTTTAGATATTCGATTTTTCACACAACTGTCGATTCGTTGACGAGGTCAAAGCCAATATCAGTACGGTAGTATTTCCCTTCGAAATCGACTAATTTAGCACTTATAAAGGACTTATCTAGCGCCTCTTTTATTGTTTTTCCAAAAGATGTCAGCGCTAGCACACGACCTCCGGAAGTTACAATATCAGCTCCTTGTTCCGATATTCCTGCATGAAAAAGGGTGCTCTGGGTAACGGAATCAATACCCTTAATAACTTTTCCTTTCTCATAACTTTCCGGATAACCACCAGATACCAGCATTACCGTTGCAGCAGTTCGTTCATCGATTTCGAGATGGTAACCTCCAAGTGTTCCTTTGCCACAAGCCCTAAACATTTCTACTAAATCAGATTTAATTCTTGGGATAACAACTTCCGTTTCAGGGTCTCCCATACGCACATTATACTCAACAACTGATGGGTTACCATTATCGTTCATTAAGCCAATAAAGACAAAGCCTTTGTAGTCAAAACCATCTTTTTTAAACCCTTCAATAGTTGGTTTAACAACCTGTTCTTCAACTTTTTGCATGAAATTAGAATCTGCAAAAGGAACAGGAGAAATGGCGCCCATACCTCCCGTATTTAACCCTGTATCACCTTCTCCAATTCGTTTGTAATCTTTTGCAGATGGTAAAATCTTGTAAGACTCCCCGTCTGTCAATACAAATACAGACAACTCGATTCCTTTTAGAAATTCTTCTACAACAACATTTTCCGATGCTTCGCCAAACTTTTTGTCAGCGATCATTGAACGCAATTCAGATTTTGCTTCTTCTAAATCACCAAGGATTAAAACTCCTTTTCCTGCCGCTAGACCATCTGCTTTTAAAACATAAGGAGGTTGAAGCGTTTCAAGAAAAGCGTAACCCTCATGCAAATTCGATTTATTGAACGATTGATATTTTGCAGTTGGCACTCCATGCCGAAACATAAATTCTTTAGCAAATTGCTTACTGCCTTCTAAAGTCGCACCTACCTTTTTAGGACCAATAACAGGAACCGATTTTAGCTTGCTGTCATTTGCAAAATAATCCGAAATACCATCTACCAAAGGAGCTTCAGGACCAACTATAACAAGATTTACTGATCGAGACAATACTTCATTTTTTATGGCATCGAAATTTGAAATATCTAACGCCAAATTTTTACCACAAGCAGAAGTACCTGCGTTACCAGGTGCAATGTACAAGTTGCCTAACTTATCACTTTGTGCTATTTTCCATGCCAGTGCATGTTCCCTTCCCCCAGACCCAAGTAGTAGAATATTCATTTACTATGTTTTGAACAAAAATAAGCACTATAAAGAACGAAAGATAACAAGAAGGGAAACTATTTTGCCCCAATGTTACTTCGTAGCCATATATTTAAACTCCTATTTTTCGAATATGACGACAAAGAATGACTAACTTAATCAGATCTTTATTGTTTAACAGATAATCTTGCAATGAGAAAATAATGCAATAAATGAATCGTTATCTTTTTTTACTTCAATAGACTTATGAGATGTTTGCAGGTCTTTGATTAGAATTAATTCTTGATGCGTTTAATGCTGCAACCTGTTGCTTTAGTATCGGCTGGATCAATTTCTTCTCCGGAAGCTAAATTATCTATTGCATCAAAAAGAAACGCCTCATCCACAAAATCTGGATTTTTATGGTTATCGTCAATCGCTCCTCGATAAACAAGCTTCATATCAGAATCGAATAAAAACACATGTGGTGTTGTTTTGGCACCAAATGCATTAGCTAATTCTGAATTATTATCGATAACATACTTACTAAGAAACGCTTTTTCTTTCGCCCTGTTTTTCATGTCTTCCATTGAATCCCCCGCAGTCCTTCTAGCTTCATTGGAGTTTACCATAACCATTCCTACTTTGTACTTCTCGCAATCTTTCGCAACGTTATTATATCGACCTTCCCAGCCTTGATTATCTTTGCTTCCTACTACAAATGGACAAGTGTTGCAAGAAAATATTACACAAAGTCCGTTCGCTTGTTTTAAATCGTTTAGCGAATACTCTTCTCCTGATACGTCCATCAATCTTTTCTCAGATAAAGGAGCATTAGCTCCTAATTCTATGGTTTTATATTGCTCATAATCTCCAACGGCAACAAAAGACATGACAGCAATCGCAACCATTAAAAGTGATAAAATTCTAGTTTTCATAATTATTATTTTTATAATGGAATATTGCCGTGTTTTTTCTTTGGCAATTTTTCTGCTTTGTTCTCTAGCATTTTAAATGCTCTAATTAATTTTTCTCTAGTTTGATCTGGCCTAATAACTTCATCAACATATCCTCTGGATGCCGCTCGGTATGGATTGGCAAACATATCTGAATATAGTTGCTCCATTTCTTTCCATTTTTTCTCTGAATTATCGGCTTGCTTAATGTCATTTTTAAATATGATTTCTGCCGCTCCCTTTGCTCCCATAACCGCAATTTCAGCAGTTGGCCAAGCATAGTTCATATCTGCTCCGATATGTTTCGAATTCATAACGTCATAAGCCCCACCATAAGCTTTTCTCGTAATAACAGTAATTCTGGGTATAGTAGCTTCACTAAAAGCGTACAATAACTTAGCACCATTAGTAATAATAGCATTCCACTCTTGGTCTGTTCCAGGAAGAAACCCAGGAACATCTTCAAAAACTAGTAACGGAACATTAAACGCGTCACAAAAACGTACAAACCTAGCCCCTTTTTTAGATGATTCTACATCGAGAACACCCGCTAAAACGGCAGGTTGATTTGCTACAACTCCTATTGATCGACCACCGATGCGCGCAAAACCAACAACTATATTTTCTGCATAGTTTTTATGCACTTCAAAAAATGTATTTTCATCAACAACACCATCAATAACCTCTTTAATGTCGTAGGGCTGATTAGGGTTGTCTGGAACAATGTCGTTTAGTTTATGTCTTAACTCATCTCCTTCTTCATAATCTAGACATGGCGGTTCTTCTTCGCAATTTTGAGGAATATAAGACAGCAACTTCTTGATATTAGTTATCGCTTCAATTTCATTTCCACATGAAAAATGCGTTACCCCAGATTTTGTTGAATGTGTGGATGCCCCTCCAAGCTCTTCGGCCGTTACTTCTTCGTTTGTAACTGTTTTTACCACGTTAGGCCCTGTAACAAACATGTAAGAAGTGTTCTCAACCATTAAAATAAAATCGGTTAATGCTGGAGAATAAACCGCTCCACCAGCACAAGGCCCCATAATTCCAGAAATTTGAGGAACAACGCCCGAGGCCATTGTATTCTTGAAGAAAATATCAGCATACCCGCCTAAGGAAACGACTCCCTCTTGAATCCGTGCTCCGCCAGAATCGTTCAAGCCGATAACAGGGGCTCCATTTTTCATTGCCATGTCCATAACTCGACAAATCTTTTCAGCATGAGCTTCGGCTAAAGACCCCCCAAGCACCGTAAAGTCTTGCGAAAAAACATAGGTCAGGCGACCGTTAACTGTTCCGTATCCAGTAACAACACCATCACCCAGAAATACCTGCTTGTCCAGTCCAAAATTCTTGGATCGGTGCTTTACCAGCATACCTATTTCTTCAAACGAACCCTCGTCAAGAAGCAAATTAATCCGTTCTCTTGCTGTGAGTTTCCCCTTGCTATGTTGTGCGGCTATTCTCTTTTCGCCACCTCCCAACTTCGCCTCAGCAATCTTATCCTCTAATTCTTTAATTTTATCACTCATTATGACAGCTTCTCAATATTTGCAGGTAAAAATATAAAATAATAAACAGCGAAGAAATCTATTATACCCGAGCATACTACTCTTTCTCTTTGGGCGTTTAGCCCCCGATTGAAATCATACTTCTGTTTCTAGAAAATATTTCTTTCCCCTGTTCCGTCTCAAACGAGTCCATTCCTGCTAGTTTCTCTTTTTTAGACGCAACTGCCGACTGAATCACCGGGATAATATCTTTCCCAGTTCTTAGTTGTGTTAGCAGATCTGATTCATCTGCAGAAAATAGACAATTCTTTAACTTACCATCTGCAGTTAAACGAATTCTATTGCAGGAATCACAGAACGGATTAGTCACAGTGCTAATAACTCCAAACGTCCCCGCATAACCATTCACGCGATAGTTTCTTGCAGTAGAGTTTGCTTTTTCTTCCAATTTTTGAATTGACATAAACTGCTCGTTTGCAACATTAATAATTTCTTGCAGTGAAACCATCTTTGATCGATCCCATCCGTTACCACTGAAAGGCATAAATTCTATAAAACGAACGTCAACTTTATTCACTTTTGTGTATTCGATGAAATCCAATATTTCATCATCGTTTATGCCTTTCATTAGAACAACATTGAGCTTGATATCCATTTCACTGTCGATTAGCAAATTAATATTAGCCATAATTCGGTCGAAATACACACGTCTTGAAATAGCATTCATTCGCTCTGGTTTCAGCGAATCTAAACTCACGTTTAATGACTTAATTCCAATATTTTTAAACGTATCGATGTATTTATCAACTAGCACCGCATTGGTTGTAAGCGTAAGCTCGATTGGCAACTGACTCAACCGAGTGAGAATATTTACGATGTCCTTTTTAATCAAGGGTTCGCCACCAGTTAATCGAATTTTTTTTACCCCCATTTCCACAAACGTAGAAGCTATTTCGATAATTTCTTCAGAGGTCATAAATTCTGACTTCTCGCGTAAAACTATTCCCTCAGCAGGCATGCAATATGTGCAACGCAAATTACAACGATCGGTAAGCGAAATACGCAGGTAATCGTGCACGCGACCAAAAGAGTCTGCTATTTTTTTTAGTTCGCTCAATTATGTCTGTGTCCTTTAAGAACTTTGAAAACGTGCAAAACAGCAGGGAAGATCGCGTCCATAGACTCTCTGGCTCCGTTAGTGCTGCCCGGCAATGCCAATACTAAGGTGTCTCCAATAGTGCCTGCTACACTTCGTGACAACATAGAATATGGCGTTCTGTTTTGTCCGTAGTTTCTAATTGCCTCTTCTATTCCTGGAATTTTTCTTTCAATTAATCCCTCTAAGGCTTCTGGTGTATTATCGCGTTCTGATAACCCTGTGCCGCCCGTAAAAATTATTAAATCAGACGAGAGATTACCCTCAACAATAGATTTTATTTCGCTCTTTTCGTCTGGAATGACCTGGTAATTTGCTATTTTGACATTACAAGACCTTAGTTTCTCAATAATCGCTTTTCCTGCTTTATCTTCTTTGGTCCCGGCTGATATGGAATCTGAACAAACTACCACACAAGCTGAGAAGCCATTTCCTTCTCCATCTTTAAAACTACTCTTACCGCCACGCTTACTTAGCAATTTAACATTATTGATTTCTATGCCTTTGTCTATAGGTTTAAGCATATCGTAAACGTTTAACGCCACTATACTTGCTCCGTGCATTGCTTCTACCTCGACACCTGTTTTGTAAATCGTCTTTACCTCAACTGTAATAGTAATGTCCAGATCATTAAGCTCAAAATCGATTCCGCAATACTCTATTGGCATAGGATGACAATCGGGTAATAACTCTGCTGTTTTCTTTACACCCAACAATCCAGTAGTTTTTGAAGAAGCAAACACATCTCCTTTGGGAACCGCTTTATTAATAATTGCATCGATTGTTTCTTGTTTACTCACAGAAACTGTTGCCTGGGCTTTTGCAACCCTAAGCGTGCTGATTTTATTTGTTATGTCTACCATATAAAAGAAGAAAAAAGACCAAAGCTACAGAGGATCATAACTTGACCAATTTTAGCATGACGGGTTGAAAATTCAAACATGAATTGTAGCAATTGTTTCACGGGAGCAAGTTATACATTTTATGGCAAAAAAACAGAGTTATACAAACGCCAATTATGCTGAATTAAAACATAGCTTATATCGATTTGTGATGCTGAAATTACAAAAGCACCCCTACTAATATTGCACAATTTTTATTAGAAATATAGGGTTTAATGTACTAAAAAAAGGTTGCCAAATATTTTAAAGTTCCTTGAGCCGCTCTGTGTTAATTCTTGAAAAGGAATTAATAAAATCTTAACTAAGATTTATCAAAAGACCTAACTTCGCTTTGTAATGCGAATATTATTACTCACAGACGGAATATATCCATATACTATGGGGGGAATGCAGAAGCATTCGTATTACCTTACAAAGTATCTTGCCCAAAACAATATAAATGTCACTTTATTTCACTGCACAAATTTTAATTCAAAATTAAAAGACCAAGGGGCTGATCTAAATCATTTCAATGAATTGGAACTAAAGAATATTGATTTCAGACTACATGAATTTCCGAAATTAGATCGTTTTCCTGGGCATTATGTTAGAGAGAACAAAGCATACTCAAAATCCATATATCAAGAAATAAAAGATTCGATTGGTAGTTACGATTTAATCTATGCCCAAGGATTTACTGGTTGGCAATTTATAAAAGAAAAAAAATCTGGAAGAATAAACATTCCAGTTGTTATCAATTTTCATGGGTATGAAATGTTTCAAAAAGCTCCTTCAATTGGTGCAAAGCTGCAATACATTTTGCTGAAGCACACAGCTAAATGGATGTCTTTAAATGCTGACTTTGCAGTATCTCTTGGAGGAAAGCTGACTACTATTTTACAAGATTTAGGTGTTCCTAATGCTAGAATTCTGGTGACTCCGATTGGTGTCGAGTCTTCTTGGTTAAATAAGAATCCGACACCTGGCAATGAAATAAGAAAATTTGTATTTATTGGACGATACGAGCGCAGAAAAGGAATAGAAGAGCTAAACAAATCTCTTCAGCAGTTAATTGATAAAGGAGTTGATTTTGAATTTAATTTTATCGGGCCTGTTCCAAAGGAAAAGCAACTAATAACATCACAAGTTATTTACTATGGTAAAATTGTTAACCAAGAAGAAATTCAAAGAATCGTAAGACAATGTGATGCACTGGTATGTCCTAGCCATTCTGAGGGAATGCCAACCGTAATTCTAGAAGCTATGGCAAGTGGCTTGGCAATTATTGCTACTAATGTTGGAGCGGTAAAAGAACAAATTAAAGGCAATGGGTGGCTATTAGAATCTATTACTTCCGAAAAGCTTAGTGAGGTTCTTATCGAGTGCTGTCAATGCGAAGAAACTCAACTGAGTGTTTTCAAAAAAGCTTCGATAAAATTGGTTTCAGAGAAGTTCTTGTGGAATAAAACTATCGAGCTCACACTAAAGCAATTCTCCAAAATATTGAAAAAAACGACTTAATTTTTGCTTGTTTCAATGATCTTTATCCCCTATTAATCAAAGTGTCTTAAGTGCTTTTGTAAAAGCGAAGCTTTGCCCCTTAACCGACTATTCTTTCCAAAAGTTAATTATCTTCCAACCTTCCCTAAAATTTATTGTTTTCTCCTCAAAAATATTAGACCGCATTAAATTATTTGTAGCAATTATCTCCTCTCTCGCAGCAATATTTAAGACATGACTACCTGATGGTAAAGAAGAAATATCGATATAATAAATAAAACCTTCTTGATCCGTAACATGATGAGTAGAAAAAAATACTTTGTAATCAAACATTGGAAATGTATCTATTTTTAATTGCCAATTACTTGATAAAGAAGATAATGCATATGAATTATAATTAGTAGGGTCTACTTTTTTTATGCTATCAAGATTTATAGAATTAAAATTCTTAAGGAAACTATCATAGTGTTTTTGGTAAGGGATAAACACCTTTAAAAACTTACTGTTAATTATTTCAGAAGGAATACAGGCCTGATCTATCATAGAACGGACATCTAAATACTCTTCATAATCAGAATAAACTATTTTTTGATTAGCACCAAATGGCCCATATATGCGAGTATCTGAAAATGTGGAAGAATCAAAATTTATATGTACAACTCCAATAAATAATAGAAAACATATTAATGATATTATTTTCCATTTCGAATTATTCGCTAAGAATGTATATAATATATTTCTATAAAATCGAGCTAAAGTTAAATGATGATAAAAGATATAAATAGGATAATAAAGCATGCCAATTATTTTATTTCTTCTAAAAACCCCGAATAATATGGAGTCAATTAAATAGAGAAATAACGTTAGTATAAAAAAAGCGGAGATCAGAAGTTCCTTTTCTGTTCCGTTCCCATCATTTACAACACTAAATATTAAAATTGGGCAGAGAGTAATTATTGCTCCTAAAACAATTAATAACATCAGAAATGAAAAAGCATATATCGTACTGCAGATTCGTTCTAAGTAAATAACTGAATCAATGGGTAAATGTTCTTTTTCCACAAATTTTCCATACCGCCACTTCAACTTAAATTTTGACTTTTGAACCCCCATCGGGTAAGAATAACTTAACCCTATAAAAGCTACCCAGACACCTCGCAATAAAAGGTGGCTAATAAAACAGATTTTTATAATTTCTACTCCTGCTAGAAGCCACAATAGTATAATATCTAATGTTGGACTAGCTAAAACAAAAAATGCCCATTGGGCAAATTGGCTGAGATATTCATTTACCGAGAATAAGAAAATAATAATGGCTCCAGAAATCAGTATTTCGGGTTCCCAACTATTATTTTGGATATTTTTCAGCCATTGAGGCTCCGCTTTTGAAAATTTATCAACTTCTTTTTGCTTTTGCTTGATAAGCTTTTTAAAAGAATCAGTTATCATTAATATTTAGTTAAATGAAATTCGAATTTAATTTTTTGAATTGAAATAAGCAATTATTGGTCTTGCATTTTCCCATCCGACTTTTCCATAAATAGCTTGAAAATTTAAAGCCCAAACCTTTAAAATGACTGCGCCAATTCCGTTATCCTAAAAATCTATTTATAAACTGATACTGGAGGTCCGTCGAAGAGTTATGATTAATAACAACGAAATTTGAAATAAATAGTTTGGTAATTATTTTTTAACAATATTGCTATCAAAACACTTGTCTAGGAGAATAACTCGTTGGCTTGAAAAACAAAAAGCCCTAACATCAATGATGCAAGGGCTTTTAATAGTGACGCCTCCAGGAATCGAACCAGGGACACATGGATTTTCAGTCCATTGCTCTACCAACTGAGCTAAGGCGTCAGCCATATAAGGACGGCAAAAGTATAAAAATATTTAAAAAACAATCAATTTTTCGTTATTGCTTCAAAGTCTACGATTTATACCTTTGCACTGCTTTGAACTTAGTAATAGACATAGGAAATACTTCAACTAAAGTTGCCATTTTCGATAAAAAAAATATTATCGAAGAAACCACCGACAAGCTTGAGAACATTTCTAAAAAAATTCAAAAAATAAACGAGACACAACATATAAAACATTGTATAATTAGCTCTGTCGTTTCAGATACTGGGTCATTTTTAGCTGCTTGCCAAAAGCATTTTCCTACAATTCTTTTATCTTCAGAAACCCCCATACCTATTTCAAACCTTTACCAAACACCAAAAACATTAGGTAACGACAGAGTCGCTTGTGCTGTTGCACTGCATACTCAATTCCAAAATGAAAAATCTTTGAGTATCGACTTAGGTACATGCATCAAATATGATTTTGTAGATGAAAAAGGCATTTATCAAGGTGGAGCAATTTCACCGGGCATGCAAATGAGATTTAAATCGTTAGATACTTTTACAAATCAATTACCGTTAGTTCAACCGGCCGAACTCGATAATTATATTGGTAAAACTACCGAAACATCTATTTTGTCTGGTGTTATCAACGGAATTAAAAGTGAAATAAATGGAATCATTGACCAATACAATGCCGACTATGGGCAACTCAAAGTAGTAATTACAGGAGGCGACCACAAATATTTTGAAAAAGGACTAAAAAACATCACTTTTGCAGACTCATTGCTGGTACTAAAAGGTTTAAATGAAATTCTTGAATACAATACAAAAAATTAGCCTGACCCTAACTTTCTTAGGATTGTTGCAGTTATCGACTAACGGTCAAAATTCCACTCGGTCTCCTTTTTCATCTTATGGTTTGGGCGATTTGGAATCAACCGGCCTAGCATTCAATACTTCTATGGGTGATGCAAAGTTCGCAATCGCAGACCCGTATCAAATAAACATTGCCAACCCAGCTTCATACAGCCTGATAAAATTACCCGTTTTTAACGTGGGTGTTAACTATAATTTCTTGCAAATTAATCAAGTTAATTCCACTCAAAATGGGAATATTGGTTACCTGAAAAATATTTCTTTGGCGTTTCCTATTACTAAATGGTGGGGTTTTAGTTTTGGAATGGTTCCTCAGAGCAGAATGGGGTATCGATTTAAAACTAGCGAAAATGTTACAGGGTTCGGAAACGTAAATTATATTTACCAAGGAGAAGGCGGAATCAATAAAGCTTATCTCGGCAATGGGTTTAGTGTTATTAACGATACCATTCAAACCCTTTCATTAGGGTTTAATGCCTCTTATTTCTTCGGAAACATAAATCGTCAAAAACGTGTTGAACCGCAAGAAATTGATGGCGCTTTCGGCACCTATCAAAGTGAACAACTTAAAATAAGTGACTTTAACTTCGGCTTTGGATTGTTGTACAAACGAAAATTTAATAAAAACTTATCTAGTTCACTTGGCGCTTTCTATAGTTTAGGTGATAGTGCAAGAGCGTTCAGAAACGAATACGCCTATACATATAGATCTGCAAATTTTAACGATATCATAGAAGATACTATCTTTAGCAGACCAGACACAGGAAAACTATATATACCACAAACGTTAGGTCTAGGATTTACAGTTCAGCTCAACAAAAGACAAGATAAATACAATAAGCAATACCTTCTAGCTGTAGATTTGAGTAGAACAGATTGGTCAAAAGCTTCGCTTTTTGGAAATAATCTAGGCCTAGCCGTTCGCGATCAAATATCGGTTGGCTTCCAATATATACCCGATGCTAAAGCTTATAAAAACGTACAGAAAATGATCAACTATAGAGCTGGCTTTCGCTATACCAATACCCACTTAATTGTAAACGATCAAAATATTGCAGAATATGGCATAAGTTTTGGTATAGGCATACCAATAATAAGTGCGGGAAAAGGAACTATGTTTAATATTGGATTAGAGGCTGGCCGAAGAGGAGATAAGAATGTAACACCAATTTATGAACAATTTACAACTATATATGTCGGGTTATCGCTTACACCAAGTAAATTTGACCGGTGGTTCTATAAATCGAAAATTGATTAAATATTTCAAAGTAAATTCAAATGAAAAAAACAATTAAAACAATCGCAATTGTAGTGCTGATGATAAGCACGTTAAGCGCGTTTTCGCAAAAAGGAAAATATGGTGTAACGCCAGAAGACAGTGTTTCATGTATTGAAAATCTATCTGTATATATGAACCCGTACTTCAGCGGTGGAGACTATAAAGAAGCTGTTAAATACTGGAGAGTTTGTTTTAATACTTGCCCTAAAGCAAGTAAAAATATGTACATTAATGGGGCAAAAATGTACAAACAGTTTATAAAAGAAACTGAAGACGATTCAACTAAGAAAGCTTTATTAGATACGCTTCTTATGATTTACGATCAGCGCATTGCAAATTTTGGCGAAGAGGGAAAAGTGCTAGAAAAAAAGGGGGCAGATTACTTGAAGTACAATAAAGAATCACCAGAATTAGCAAATGAGATCTTAAAAAAAGCCGTAGAATTAAGAAATAATGATTTAGGTCCTGGCGCAGCATTTTCATATTACAAATCTTATTATAAAATGCTTCAACAAAAGAAGGTTGATAAAGTAGTGCTTATAGAGCAATACTTGCCGCTAATGGAAATTGTTGACTTTAACATTAATAAATACAAAGCTGATGGCAATGAAAAATATGTTGGCTATTGGGAAGGTACAAAATCCAATATCGACAAATATTTTATGGCTATTGCAAAACCGCAAGACATTGTTGGAGCATTTCAACCAAAGTTTGAGGCCAATCCGAAAGACACGATTTTGTTACAGCAAATTGTTAGTGTTTTAGAGAAAAAAGAAAAAGATGGTGGAACTGAAGTTGAGTTATATAAAAATGCTGCAACTAACTTATGTGAAGTTTCACCTTCGTTCACTTGCCTTATGGCATTAGGTGGCTTAAACTCTAAAAACAAAAACTATGCAGACGCATATTTGTTTTTTAAGCAGGCTGCGGAGCTAGGAAAAACTGATGACGAAAAAATAAACTCCAATTTAAAAGCCGCTCAGGTGGCCTATAATTTGAAGCAATATTCCTCTACAAGAAGACATTGCAGAGCGATTTTGGCAGTAAATCCAAACTATGGAGAAGCATACTTATTAATTGGCGATTGTTACTCTTCTACTAAATTTGGCGAAAACGAATTAGAAAAAAAATACGTGTATTGGGCTGCCATGGATAAATACTCAAAAGGCAAATCTGTTGACCCATCAATAGCAGAGAAAGCAAATAAAAAATATGCCCGAGCTAAAGCAAATGGTCCATCTAAAGAATTATTATTCCAATACGGTATGATTGACAAACCATCGGTAACTGTTGGCGGTTGGATTAATGAAACTACCGCTGTTAGAGTTCCCCAATAAGGTGAAAATAAAAAAATATTCTCAAATTCTAATCCTTATCACTCTTATGGTAGGGGTTTTTATTTCTTGTGATAAAAACGAAATCGAAAAAATTCGACTGGTTACAGCACAAGAGGATTTACCAGCAGAATCTTCTACCAATGTTGAAATATTATTTAGCGATAGTGCTCAACTAACATTACGGCTTATCTCCTCAAAATTAAATCGATATAACAAAGAAAAACCATATATGGAATTTCCTGAAGGACTAAAATTGGTTTTTTACAACGAACTTGAAGCGCCAGAATCTCAAATAGAATGCAACTATGCAATCAATTACATCAATGAAAAAATAATGGAGGCCAAAGATGAAGTTGTTGTAATAAACAATGCCGGAGAAAAATTAACTACAGAGCATCTAATCTGGGATCAAGGTAAACAGCTCATAACAACCGATAAATTTGTTAGTATCAAAACTGCAGATGAAACATTGACTGGAAGAGGTTTAGAAGCTGCAGAAGATTTTTCGACATATAAAATTCTTCACCCTTTAGGAGAATTTAATATAGACGAAACTGAACCCAAAGATACAACAGATGAAGACACTAAATAATATAATGGAAATGTTCTGGCTCGCTCTAGGCACAGTTTTGATTTTGGTATTGGGGTACCTATCATTAGAAAATGGTTTCGATTGGACCTACCTGTTAATTATAGCTATGCCATTCGGTATGTTTTTCGCGAGAAGAATTATGAGAAAGAAAATGGAGAATATCGACAAGTAGTTTTATTATATTTGAAGTTGCTCAACGATAAATGGAAATCATAGATCTTGTTGTTATATTTATTGCGCTGCTTTTCTCAGCCTTCTTCTCGGGCATGGAAATAGCCTTTGTATCTTCTAGTAAACTTAAAATCGAATTAGAAAACAAAGAGGGCAAACTTGCCGCAAAAATCTACTCCCAGTTTTTAAAAAAGGAATCAAATTTTATTGGGGCAATGTTAGTAGGTAACAACACTGCTTTAGTTATTTATGGTGTTTTAATGGCTAAGGTTTTAGAGCCTTGGTTAGACTTATTTGTAGAGTCTAGTTTAGCAGTTTTACTAATCCAAACAATTATTTCTACACTGCTAGTCCTTGTCTCCGCAGAATTCTTGCCTAAAACAATATTCAGAATTAACCCTAATAAGGCTCTTAACTTATTTTGTATCCCCGTTTGGATTCTCTATTATCTGCTCCGTCCCATTGTATTCGTTACTATAGGGCTATCTAACCTGATTTTAAGAGTAGTGCTAAAAGCAGAAATAAAAGAAGATAAACCTGTTTTTGGAAAAGTAGACTTAGACAATTACCTGCAGCAGATATTAGACCAATCGAAACCAGACGAAGATCTAGATTCAGAAGTGCAAATTTTTCAAAATGCCTTGGGGTTTTCAGATGTAAAAGCACGAGAGTGCATGGTGCCTCGAACAGAAATCGTGGCCATCGAAATTAATACGAAAATAAGTGATTTGAAATCAAAATTTATCGAAACAGGTCTTTCCAAAATATTAGTGTACAAAGAAAATATCGACAACATTATTGGCTATACCCAGTCTTTTGATTTGTTTAAAAAACCTGAAGCCGTTAAAAATATTGTAATACCTATTTCGATAGTTCCTGAAACTATACGTGCTAACGAAACGCTAGATATATTTATCAATAAGAAGAAAGGTATTGCAGTTGTAGTTGATGAATTTGGTGGAACTTCTGGAATGATAACCCTAGAAGATTTAGTGGAAGAAATTTTTGGAGAGATAGAAGACGAGCATGACAAAGAGGTCCATAGGGAACAGGAACTTGAAAATGGAAAATTTAAATTCTCCGCACGCCTCGAAATCGACTATCTAAATGAAAAATACAAGTTAGGCATTCCCGACTCAGATGAATACGAAACGCTTGCTGGCTTTATTATAAATAATTATGAAAGCATTCCCAAAAAAGGAGAAGCCATCGTAATAAAAAACTTCAAATTCGAAGTTTTGTCGGTCTCTCAAAACCGCATTGACGAAGTTGTTTTAACCCTTACTGAACAAGAAGATTAAAACCTTTCAATTCTCATAATGGAGTTGTATATTCGCAGCCTTAATTTTTAAAATATTCGGATGCTATGGCTATGATTCAAGAAATAAGAAACCGTTCAACATTACTAATGGTTGTAATCGGAGTAGGAATGTTACTCTTTATAGGAGGCGATTTCTTTTCTTCAAGTAATGGTCCTTTCAGCAGCAATGGCGAAACAGATGTTTTGATTGTTGATGGCAAGGCTGTCAGTAACAAAGAATATCAGCTAAGAATTGACAAACAAATCGGAAATAATCCTGTTGGTCAGTCTCAACGTGAACAAATAAGTAATGCCGTGTGGAACTTGTTAATTTCTGAGTTCGTCTTTGGGCAAGAATATAATGAGCTTGGACTTAATGTTACCGGAGATGAATTGTTTGCCGCCATTAGTACTGGATCAAGTAGAATATTAGAACAACAGTTTACAGGTCGTGATGGAAGAGTTGACCCTAATTTCGCTGATCAATTTGGTAGATTAGATGGAACCAAAGTTTTAGCTGCAGTAAAACAAACAATGGCCAATCCTGAAACAGAAGATCAATGGTTAAAATTGGAAGAAAGCCTATTAAGTGAACGATTTCAAACTAAATATAATACGCTAATAAAAAAAGGTATTGCGGTTACCACAGCTGAAGCCGAAGCAGGAATCAAAGATCAAGGAACACAAGTTGCCTTCTCATACGTTCTGAAAAAATACGATGAAGTGGATGACAATTCTATTGATGTAAGCGATGCAGATTTACGAGCCTATTACGACAAACACAAACATGAACCCGAGTATATTCAAAAACAAGCAAGCAGAGGAATCGAGTATGTTGTTTTTCAAGTAAGTCCTTCTGTAGAAGACATTGCTGCTATCCAAAATGAGTTAATCGAATTAAAACCATACTTTTTAGAAGAATCTGATGACACTTCTTTCGTTAACGAAAATGCTGAAACAGCCTACAATATTAGTTACTTCAGTGAAGGAAGTTTTCCTGATAATGTTGACTCAATTATTTTTGCTGGCGATACAGGCTTTGTATTCGGGCCATACTTGTCTGGAAACACATATCAATTAGCAAAAATTATTGGCACCAAAACTTCACCTGACTCTGCGAATGCAAGACATATTATGTTGCAAATTTCTGATGGTGATACTGCAACTACAATGGCGTTAGCGGACAGCCTGGTTAAAGTCATTAATAGTCAAGATAACTTTGAAGCATTGGTCCCTGACTTTTCTAAAGATTTACAAACTGCAGCAGAAGGTGGTAATTTAGATTGGTTTACCGAGACTAACTGCCCAGTTCCTGACAAAAAATTTGCTGATGCTTGTTTTACAGGAGCTGTTGGTCAGATTCAAATTATCCAATCAGTTTTTGGCGTGCATTTAGTTGAAGTTATTAAACAAACTATCCCTAAGGATAAAAAGCTTATTGCAATAGTTGATAGAGCGCTTGAACCAAGCAAAATGACTAAAGATAACGTGTACAATGAAGCCAGTGAATTCTCAATTGCAAACGGAGATGTCGCCTCTTTTAGAGCCGCGGGAAACAAAAAAGGAATTAGAGTTGCAGATAACGTTCTCGAGTCTGATAAGGATATCGCATCACTTGAATCATCAAGAGCGTTAATTCAATGGGCCTACAAAATGGAAGTTGGAGATATTTCAGAGCAAGTATTCGAATTTGGTGATATGTTTGTTGTAGCCCATCTTAAAGAAATTAGAGATGCAGGCACATTAGACCTTAACATTGAAAGCGTGAAACAAGGTGTTAAATTACAAGTAATTAATGAAAAGAAAGCCGTGGCAATTGCCGCAGATATGAGCAAGTACACGGATATCAATAATGCTGCTTTGGAACTGGGGAAAGCGGTTGAAACAGCTTCTAATACAACTTTCTCAAGTTATTCTGTACCAGGAATTGGCACTGAAACAGTTCTACTCGGTGCTATTTTCAATTTACAACAAGGGCAGCTTTCAAAGCCTATTGCGGACAGAAACGGTGTTTATCTAATTCTAGTAAACTCTGTTACGCCTCCTGCTCAGGGCAATGCTACCGTTGTTAAGCAACAAATGACCTATAGTGCTGCCGCGCAAGTGGATTATACAGTTACAAATGCTCTGCAAAACAGTTGTGAAATTATCGACAATAGAGGTAAGTTCTTTTAGCGGAATAACACAAATATTTTTCATGATTTAAGAGCTTCCTAAGCTTATTTTTTACGGTTAATCGCGTATTCAACCAATTCTATTAAACTAGTCTTGGCCTCTGAATCAATAAAACCCTCTAACAAGGACAATGCTTCAGATTTATATTGTTCCATTTTCTGAGCAGCATACTCAATACCTCCAATGTTGATTACATAATCTATAAGTTCAGCAACTCGTTCCTTATCTTGATTATGATTCTTAATTGTATTTATTATTCTTCGTTTTTCCTTGAATGATGACTTGTTCAACGCATAAATCAAAGGCAAAGTCATTTTCTTTTCTTTAATGTCAATACCTGTAGGTTTGCCGATTTTATCACCAAAACCAAAATCAAACAAATCATCCTTAATTTGGAAAGCGATTCCTATCTTTTCTCCAAACTCCCACATCTTTTCTACAGTCTCATCCTTCGCTTTAACTGAGCTTGCTCCGCAAGCACAGCAAGAAGCTATTAATGAAGCTGTTTTCTGCCTTATTATTTGAAAATAGACATCTTCCTGAATATCTAATCTTCTCGCCTTTTCAATTTGCAGCAACTCACCCTCACTCATTTCCTTAACAGCCTTAGATACAATCTCAAGTAGCGCATACTCTTTCTTATCTATAGCGAGTAACAAACCTCGAGAAAGTAAAAAATCACCAACCAAAACGGCTATCTTATTTTTCCATAGCGCGTTGATAGAAAAAAAGCCTCTTCGATAATTAGCCTCATCTACAACATCATCATGAACTAATGTTGCTGTATGTAACAGTTCAATTAGTGATGCAGCAGTATAACTCGACTCTTTTACTTCGCCACATAACTTGGCCGATAGAAAAACGAACATAGGTCGCATTTGTTTACCTTTTCGCTTAACAATGTATCTTGTTATCTTGTCCAAAAGGGCAACGTTGCTTTTCAGAGAGCCCTTGAACTTCATCTCGAATGCCGCCATTTCAGGAGCAATTGGAATTTGTATTTTATCTAATGACACAAGAAATACTTTTATTTTATGGTTGCCTCATTCTTATTCGCTAACTGGCCACAAGCTGCATCAATGTCTTTACCCCTGCTTCTTCGCACATTAACTACTAAATTTTTACTTTCAAGGTAAATCGCAAAATCATCAACATTCTTAGGAGCAGCTTGCTGAAATTCACCGTCATCAATTGGATTGTATTCAATGATATTAATCTTGCAGGGTACCTGCTTGCAAAACTCAACAAGTTCTTGGGCGTCTTCTATCTTATCATTAAATCCCTTAAAAATGATATACTCAAAAGTTGGTCGAATGTCAGTTTTTTCATAAAAATACACTAATGACTTTCCGAGCACATCAAGCGAATTTTGTTCATTAATAGGCATAATATGGTCTCGCTTTTTATCATTTGCCGCATGTAAAGATAATGCGAGATTGAATTTGACTTGATCATCACCTAGCTTCTCAATCATTTTAGCAATACCAGCAGTAGAAACAGTGATTCGCTTGGGTGACATATCTAACCCTTCGGGTGATGTAACATAATCTATAGATTGAAGCACATTTTTATAATTCAACAAAGGCTCACCCATACCCATGTAAACAATGTTACTCAAAGGAATGTCGTGATTTTCAATCGCTTGTTTATTTATAGCAACGACTTGGTCATAAATTTCTGAAGCGTCTAGATTTCGTTCTCGTTTGAGCCTTCCTGTGCCGCAGAACTTGCAAGTTAAACTGCACCCTACTTGCGAAGAAACGCACGCTGTAATTCTCTTAGGTGTTGGGATTAACACCCCTTCTATGATGTTCCCATCATATAATTTGAAGGCATTCTTTACAGTTCCATCCTTGCTCTTTTGCGATTCTGCAATTGTTATAGCATTTATTAAAAACTCTTTCCCCAGTTGTTCACGGATTGGCAACGACAAGTTGGTCATCTCTTCGATAGAAGTTACCGACTTTTTCCAAAGCCACTCATGAACCTGCTTCGCACGAAAGGGCTTCTCGTTTATGCCAACGAAGTATGCCTTTATTTCTGCTAATGAAAGCTTTCTAATATCTTGTCTTTGCTCTGGCATCTGAGTGCGAAGATAATCTATATTTGGGTCTTGCTATGAGAAAGATTTCAGCTGATTACATCTTCCCTATTTCATCTGCCCCTATTAAAAATGGGATTATAGTAATTAATGACAGTGGCAAAATTGTCAATCTCTTATCGTCAAGTTCAGGATTAGAAGATGTTGAAAAGTATGAAGGCATCATTTGCCCAGGATTTATAAACACACATTGCCATCTTGAGCTGTCCCATATGAAAGGAATAGTTAGCGAAGGCAAAGGATTGGTACCGTTTATTAAAGAACTAATGAGCCAACGTGCAGCAGATTCTGATTTTGTACAACAATGTATTAAAGATGCTGAAGCCGAAATGATGGCAAATGGAATCGTTGCGGTTGGTGATATTTCTAATGGATCAGACACCTTCTCACAAAAAGCAAAGCGAAATTTACATTATCATACATTTATTGAGTTATACGGTTTCTTAGACAACCAAGCCGATGAAGCTTTTGAAAATGGAAGGGTGCTCGGCTCAAAACTAGAGAAACAAAACTCAATTTATTCTTTAGTTCCGCACTCTCCCTATTCTACTTCACAGCAATTGTGGGAGAAAATCTGCCAATGGAATATTGAAAATAAAGGCATTCTCACGTTTCATAATGAGGAAACGGAAGATGAAAACAAGCTGTTTTTGGATGGGTCAGGGAGCTTAATTGAATTAATGAAATGGTTTGGGCTTGATACTTCCTTTTGGAAATCGACAGGAAATACCTCGCTGAACTCAATTAAAGGATTACTACCAAAGAACACCAAAACGCTGCTTGTACATAACACCATGACTACAGTTAAAGAACTTTCATCTTTAAACATGGAACTTGAATCTCCTTATTGGTGTTTGTGCCCTAATGCAAATTGGTACATCGAGCGAAAATTACCGAACCTAGATAACTTTATCAAAACTGGCTCTAAAATTACACTAGGAACCGACAGTCTATCTTCTAATTGGAGACTATCAATACTATCCGAAATGCAATGTATTAAAAAACATTATCCTGAGATACGCACTGCGACTATGCTTTCATGGGGCACGCAAAATGGAGCAGAATTACTTGGAATTGAATCCAATTTTGGAACCTTAGAAAAAGGAAAGTCACCTGGAATAATCTTAATTACCAATTCAAATAATGGAGAAATTACAGGTAGCAGTCAAGTTGTGAAATTAATTTAATAGTCTTTTAATTACAAAACTCTGATAGTATTTTCATGGAACCGCTTTCTCCATTCAATGCTACTTTTTTCCAGTCATTACAAGATGCTTTACTATTACCCAATTTATATTTTGTTAAACCTCTGTTGTATAACAATATCTAAATTACCGGTTCGCCTCTATACAATTCGTTAAACAATTTTAAAGCTTCATCATGTTGTGCTTCATTGTAAGCTTCAATAGCAATTTTAAGTTTTCCTTGAAACCTATTTCTGCTAATAAATCACATAAATTAATCCGCACTACCACTCTTCTCCACCGCCCGTTTTCATGGCAGCATTTAAACTTTGAACCAACTTAGTCAATTCTTCGTCCATTTGTACTAGATAAGACGCGTACATTCGCTTGTATTCCAATTTGTTAGCTGCATCCCATTTTTCGGCAGGATAAAACGTTTGTTGCTTCTTGCCAATATTAGTAATCACGTACCTGTAGCGGCCAGCTTTGCATAATATACTAATATCGTATTCTATCATACCCGCCTGTGTTTTAGTGCCAGTACCTTCTTTCTGATCCCAAATTCTAAATCTCGCTTTCCCAATCAATGTACCACCTTCGGCATCTTTTGTTCGAATTACATCTGAAGGATTTTTATAGTAAGATTTCATCCAAGCAAGAGCTTTTCCATATAGTTGCGCTGTTTTTCCGGTTGCTTCAACTACACCATCATAACTGATCAAATTCGTTTTCGAATCGTAATTAAGTGCCGGTACCTCAATTTTTACTTCTTCGTTCTTTTTTCTTTTCTGAGCGAACACAGAAACTGACATAACGAGTACCAGGGCAACTAACAACACATTCTTCATGGAAAATAATTTAAGCGACCAATTTAGGAAGTATAATTAAGAGTAAAAATTCTATTTATTAACAAATAGAGTTTCCGCCATTAACAAGTCTTCGGGTGTCGTTATTTTTATATTCTCACGATTACCCTCTACAAGGTGAATCTGAATACCATTAGCTTCCGCAACACTAGCATCATCCGTAAAATTTGGATGATAAGTCTGTTCAAATGCCTTTTTGATAATTTTCAAATTAAACACTGTGGCGTCTGAACTAACTTATAATTTTCTCGCTTAACAGTTGATGAACTAGTCTCATCAACTTTTCGAATTGTCTCATAAACATCAACAACTGGAATCGCATTACCTCTATCGTCAGCTGCAGTAAAACACCTTTCCAATGTACTATTACTAACCAAAGGTCTTACACCATCATGTATCGCTACAACATCTCCATCTGAAATCAAATTTAATCCGTTTTTCACAGAGAAAAACCGTTCTGGCCCACCTTTAACTATACGATGCGTAATTTGAAAATCATGTTTTGTACATAACGATTTCCATATCGAAATTTGATTTTTAGGAAGTACAACTGTTATTTTAATACTAGAATCAAAACGAAAAAAAGCCAA
Source organism: uncultured Flavobacteriales bacterium (assembly GCA_905480125.1). GTDB lineage: Bacteria > Bacteroidota > Bacteroidia > Flavobacteriales_G > NORP312 > NORP312. The sequence goes on from CAJQPE010000025.1 coordinate 61,406, forward strand.
TATTGAATGCATCAATATTGGCTTTCCTTTTAATTCAATAAATTGTTTCGGAGTTGAAGACTCCATTCGTTTTCCGCTTCCACCAGCAACTAGTATTACATGTCTTTTGGAAGCCACAAGTTATAAAATCAACATCGCGTCACCATATGAATAGAATTTATATCCGTTAGCTTGCGCTTCTTTGTATGCTTTCATTGCAAAATCGTATCCAGCATATGCTGCAATCATCATCAGTAATGTTGACTGTGGCATATGAAAATTAGTAATCATGCAATTCGCGATGTTAAACTCATAAGGCGGAAAAATGAACTTATTTGTCCAGCCCTTAAAGGGTTTAACCTCACCGATGGTTGAAACTGAAGACTCTACAGTTCTCATTACAGTTGTTCCAACTGCGCAAACTCTTCTCTTCTCAGATTTTGCAAGATTAATACTCTTTGCAGCTGATTCCGTAATCTCTATTTCCTCAGAATCCATTTTATGTTTAGTAAGATCCTCAACTTCAACTGGCCTAAAAGTACCTAATCCGGTATGCAATGTAACTTCCGCGAAACCAATACCTTTAATTTCTAGACGTTTCATCAGCTCACGACTAAAATGAAGTCCAGCAGTTGGAGCAGCAACGGCCCCAGTATTCTTGGCATAAATTGTCTGGTACCTTTCTTCGTCTTCAGGTTCTGTTGGCCTATTAATATATTTGGGAAGGGGCGTATCACCTAGTTTAGTTAATGCTGCCTTAAACTCATCATACTCCCCATCAAAAAGGAAACGCAAAGTCCGACCTCTTGAAGTTGTGTTGTCAATTACCTCTGCTACTAATTCGTCATCTTCACCAAAATAAAGCTTGTTTCCAATTCTAATTTTTCTTGCCGGATCAACTAATACATCCCAAAGACGACTTTCCTTATTTAATTCTCTAAGCAAGAAAACTTCGATTCTTGCACCCGTCTTTTCTTTATTTCCATACATTCTTGCTGGAAAAACTTTGGTGTTGTTCAATACCATCAAATCTCCATCATCGAAATAATCGATAATATCCTTAAACATTTTATGCTCGATTTTACCAGTATCACGATGCAATACCATTAATTTTGACTCATCTCTGTTGGCTGAAGGGTGCTCCGCGATGAATGACTCGGGAATCTCCATTTTGAATTGGGATAATTTCATTTTCTAATCTTAAGTTACGGCTCAAAATTGAGGAATGCGAAAGTAATTATTTTAATACTAAAATGATAGATAATTCTACCCATCCCAAAGGTTTTTAACAAACCCATCTATTTCGTAAGCACTCGCCAAAGAATAATCTCCGATTTTAGTTCTACAGAGCTGGGATAAATGCCCACCATTCTCTAGTTTGACGCCAAAATCATTGGCAATAGACCTTATATATGTCCCTTTACTGCATGATATTCTAAAATGCACATTTGGCATTTCAATTTTTTCAATCAAAAAGGATGAAATTAAAATAGAACGTGCAGATAATGTTATCGATTTTCCTTTCCTTGCTTCAATATAAGCCTTTTTTCCATCCACCTTTTTTGCAGAAAAAACAGGAGGCATCTGCTCTGATTCCCCAAGAAAAGACGCTGCAGTTTTATAAATGTCTGCGTCAGTAATGTTCGAAAAATCAAACGTATTATCAATTTCTGTTTCTAAATCAAACGAAGGTGTTGTTGCACCGAGCGTTATTATTCCCGTGTATTCTTTCTCTTGCGCTTGGATAGTATCGATTTGCTTGGTTAATTTCCCCGTACAAATAATCAATAAACCAGTGGCTAATGGATCTAGTGTACCTGCATGCCCGACTTTTAATTTCTTTACGCCTAATTTTCTTTTCAACTGATAACGTAGTTTATTTACTACATCGAAAGAAGTCCATTCAAGGGGCTTATTTATTAGCAATGTCTGCCCGTCAAGATACTTTTGGTCCTCTTCTGCAAGCGCTACATCCATGTTGTAAATATCGCAATAGCCCCAACAATAAAGCAGTAAATTGAGAAGTACACCAGTTTGCTATTCTTAACCAAAGCAATCATCCATGTGCAGGCCAATAATCCAGAAACAAATGCAGCAACAAATCCTATACCCATGGGCAGAGCCGAATCAGCTATCAAAACGAATTCACCGCCGAGCATATCTTTTGCCATTTTTCCTAAAATTAATGGAACAACCATTAAAAAAGAAAACCGTGCCGCCTTTACTTTATCAACCCCAAGCAGAACAGAAGTAGCAATAGTCGCTCCAGATCTAGAAATACCTGGCATAATAGCAATTGCTTGTGAAATTCCGATAATTACCGAATATAAATTTGAAACCTCTTTAGCTGTGTTTTTTGCCCTGTCAGCGAGAAACAATAGTGCCCCTGTTAGCAAAAGCATACAGCCCACCAATAAAATTTGCCCGGAAAAAAGTGATTCAATCTGTTCATCAAATAACACCCCGACAAAAGCTGCAGGAATCATGGAAATAACAATCTTCAATAAAAACTGAGTTTCTTTATTCCACTTAAATTGAACCAATCCTTTTATGATTTCGGCAATATCATTTCTGAAAACAACTATTGTACTTAAAGCTGTAGCTGCATGCAAAACAACTGTCATCATTAAATTTCCTTCGGAAATTTCCTTACCCTCACCAAACTTATCCATGATATAGTTTGCGATTTCAAGATGACCACTACTACTTACTGGTAAAAATTCAGTAAGACCTTGAATTATTCCAAGAATTATCGCTTCAATAATCGACATAAAGAGAATTTAGTCTTTAGAAGATTCTTCCCTAGGTTTTTTCATTATTCCATAAAGAACAACACCTAAGCCAACCAGAATAGTGATGGGAGCCAAAGTAATTCTTCTTGGACTAAAAATTTCATCATAATTAAAATCTTCTAAATTTTCAGCGCCTCCGCCAGCCATCAGAAAAAATCCAATGATTATTAGTACCATTCCACCTATAATAAACTTGTAATTTTCTTTACCTAGTGGAAACGCTTCATTATTATCTTCAGCCATAATTTCTTTTTAATATAGTTCTTCAGGTTTCATTCTCAAATACTTTCGCACTGCAAAGAAAGTACTTATCCAAGTAATAAGTATAGCTACAATGAAAACACCACCAAATACTATCCCAAACATTTCAATATCACGCATGTTCAAGAAATCTGGAAATTTAGATTCGAAATAATATATCATTCCCATTAATATTCCGTTCGCCAATATAGCCGCATATATTCCATAGCTAACTCCTTGCCCTAAAAAGGGCCTCCTAATAAATCCTTTTGTTGCTCCAACTAACTGCATACTTCTAATCAATAGTCGTTTGGAGTATATGCTCAGTCTAATACTATTATTGATAAGCACTATTGCAATAAACGCTAGAATAGCAACAATAATAGCCGAAATTAAACTTATCTGTTTGATATTCTTATTTACTGCATCGAGTAAGTTTGGATTGTACCAAAATTCATGAACACGCGCATCTTTTGCTATATTTTCTTTAATCCAAGTAATACTATCAGGATTCGCATAATCTGCCATTATTTTTACATCGATTGACGATTTTAATGGAATGTAACCCAAGAATTCAACTGCATTCTCACCATGTTCCTCGTTGAAAATAGCCATTGCCTCTTCCCTTGTAATATGCTCTGTTGTTTTAACATAAGCTTCTGAATCTAGCGATTTTTGAAACTGGGTGATGTCTGCATCTTTTACATTATCTTTCAAAATAACACTAAATCCGATATTCTCCTTAATATAGGTTGCAGCTTTATTTACATTAAATACCAATAAGCCAACAGAACCTAAAACAAGCAAAACAAGCGTAATACTAATAACTGAAGTTAACGCTAAACTTCTTGATGCTCTTCTCGAAAATTTTTGTCCTTCTGAACTCATAGCAATACCGCAAAAATAATAATATAATCAATCGCCAAACGTTCGGTTTTCATAGCTTTGCATCCTTTAATGAGAAATTGATTGAATGCAACAAGGAGTTACTATTTTAAAACAAAAGAAACGTAATTCAAATATTCATTTATTCTCTCATTCAAGCACTAAAAATACTTAGAATGGAATATGATTTTCAACGAATTGAGGGCAATTGGCAAAAATATTGGGCTGCTAACAAAACGTTTAAAGCCGAAATCAATTCTGATAAACCCAAATTTTATGCCCTTGATATGTTTCCATATCCTTCTGGGGCTGGTTTACACGTTGGGCATCCGCTAGGATATATCGCTTCTGATATTTATTCAAGATACAAAAGGTTAAAAGGATTTAATGTACTACACCCAATGGGATACGATTCTTTTGGTTTGCCCGCGGAACAATACGCTATTCAAACAGGTCAGCATCCTGCTATAACTACGAAAGTAAATATTGAGGGTGGGGAAGATAAAAATGGAAACCAAGTTGCTGGTTACAGAAAACAACTAGATCAACTAGGGTTTTCATTCGATTGGGACAGGCAGGTAAAAACTTCTGAGCCATTATATTACAAATGGACTCAGTGGATTTTTCTTCAAATATTTGATTCTTGGTACAACAAAACGAGTAACAAAGCTGAGCATATTTCAACTTTAATTGCAGCGTTCGAAACAAACGGAAACACAAAAGTAAATGCTGCTTGTGATGAAACAGAATCATTTTCTGCTACTGAGTGGAAATCAAAATCGGAAGAAGAACAACAGACGTTATTGTTAAACTATCGTCTTACCTTTTTATCTGAGGCGGTTGTAAACTGGTGCCCTGAATTAGGAACCGTATTAGCTAATGATGAAGTAGTTGGAGGTTTATCAGAAAGAGGAGGTTACCCTGTTGTTCAGAAAAAAATGACACAATGGAGCATGCGTATTACAGCTTATGCTGAGCGTCTTTTACAAGGTTTAGACACAATCGATTGGACAGATTCAATTAAGGAAATTCAGCGAAATTGGATCGGAAAATCTGTTGGTGCTAGTGTTAATTTTGCTATCGATGGTCATTCTGCTTCATTAGAAGTTTTCACGACTAGGCCTGATACGATTTTTGGCGCTACATATATGACCTTGGCTCCCGAACACGAATTGGTTGCCCAAATAACTACGAGCGAACAAAAAGAAACCGTTGAAGCATATGTATCTGAAGCTGCGAAAAAATCGGAGCGAGACCGCATGAGTGATGTAAAAACCATTTCTGGAGCTTTCACCGGTGCGTATGCATTACATCCATTTTCGGGAGAAAAAATTCCCATTTGGATTGGCGATTATGTATTAGCAAGCTATGGTACTGGAGCAGTAATGGCGGTTCCAGCCCATGACTCTCGTGATTATGCTTTCGCAAAGCATTATAATATCCCCATTATTCAAGTTGTTGATGGTGGAAATATTGAAGAAGAAAGTTATGATGGCAAAGAAGGAAAACTGATGAACTCAGATTTCTTAGATGGATTAAATGTTAAGAAAGCAATTAAACTAGCTATCTACGAAATCGAAAAAAGAGGTTTAGGCGCAGGTAAAACAAACTATCGTTTGCGAGATGCTGTATTTGGTCGCCAAAGATATTGGGGCGAACCAATTCCGATGTATTACAAAAATGGAATTCCTTACCCGATAGATGAAAGTGAATTACCGTTGGAGTTGCCTGAAGTTGACAAGTACTTGCCAACCGAAGATGGCGAACCACCTTTAGCTAGAGCTGACAACTGGAAATACAAGGGCGAGTTTAACTACGAACACTCAACCATGCCTGGCTGGGCAGGTTCCTCTTGGTACTTTTTACGCTACATGGATTCAGACAACGAAAACAATTTCGTAGATAAAAATCTTGCAGAATATTGGAACCAAATTGACCTTTATATTGGTGGTGCAGAACATTCAACAGGACACCTATTGTACTTCCGTTTTTGGACCAAGTTTTTTAAAGACATGGGATACATCAACTTCGATGAACCCGCAAAGAAGTTGATTAATCAAGGAATGATTCAGGGAAATTCGCGATTTGTTTACCGGGTTAAAGGAGAGAACAAATTTGTTTCCTATGGCTTAAAAAAAGAATACGAAGTCGCACGACAAAATGTTGACATTTCAATCGTGGATGGAAACATATTAGATATTAGCTCATTTAAAAAATCAAGAGAAGAATACACAAACACTGCATTTATTCTTGAAGCTGGCAAATATCTCTGCGGCAGTGAAGTAGAAAAAATGTCTAAATCTAAATTTAATATAGTTTCTCCAGACGACCTATGCGAAAGATATGGGGCAGACACATTGCGGTTGTACGAAATGTTCTTAGGCCCATTAGAGCAGCATAAGCCTTGGGACACAAAAGGCATTGAAGGTACGCACCGTTTCTTGAAAAAATTATGGAGGCTATTTACCGAAAATGGTATTTCCGAAGAACCTGCTACCAAATCAGAATTGAAATCGCTGCACAAAATGATTCAAAAAATGGAAGACGATTTAGATCGTTTTTCATTCAATACTCCAGTTAGCAACTTCATGATTTGCTGTAATGAGTTAACTGATTTAAAATGCAATAAGCGTGAAATATTAGAATCTTTCGCTATTATAATTTCTCCATATGCACCTCATATTGCAGAAGAACTATGGAAGAATTTAGGACATGTCGATTCTATTTCACAAGCTCAGTTTCCTAAATTCGATGCAAGCTACTTGGCAGAAGACAATCACTCTTACCCTGTTTCTTTTAACGGTAAAATGCGTTTTAAAATTGAGCTGCCTACTACTCTTTCCAAAGAGGAAATTGAGGCAGAAGTTATGGGCCATGAATTAGCTCAAAAATGGTTAGAAGGCAAGCAACCTAAAAAGGTAATTATAGTGCCTAAGAAGATTGTGAATGTCGTTATATAGACATTAGAAAGTGTCTATTCAAAGTACATTTGGATATGAATAAGTTTTTCAAATTCGTATTACCGGCAATTGCACTGGCCTATTTTGGCTTTCAGTTTTACGTCAAGTTTTCTGGCGCAGAGGAGGGTGACTTAGCTCCTGATTTTGAAGCGGAATTAATTGACGGTACGCCATTTAAACTTTCAGAACTACAAGGCTAACATGTGTTACTAGATTTTTGGGCTTCTTGGTGCGGACCATGCCGAATGGTACCCCCAAACCTTGCAATACTCCACGAAAAATATTCAGA